>JBARXR010000153.1:0-6595 GCA_049647445.1 Jannaschia sp.
GTCAAGGTCAACCAGATCGGCACGCTGTCGGAACCCCTCGAGGCGGTGTCGCTGGCCCACCGCAACCGCATGACGTGCGTCATGTCGCACCGGTCCGGCGAGACCGAGGATGCGACCATCGCCGACCTCGCGGTTGCGACAAACTGTGGTCAGATCAAGACCGGCAGCCTTGCGCGCTCGGACCGGCTGGCCAAGTACAACCAATTGATCCGGATCGAAGAAGCCCTTGGCGAAACAGCTGTCTACGCCGGTCTTTCCATCCTGCGTGGCTGATCGGCCCTCCGAAATGATGTTGCCCCCGGCGCGCGATGTGTTGTTAGCATGGTGGCCGGGAGAGGTAGGTCATGCGGACTGAGAAACGCGCGGATTTCGAGGACCTAAGACTTCGTATCGAGGCATATCTCGCGGTCGACGCCGCCGAGTCCGGGTCCCGCTGGCTGTCACATGCTCTCGTTCTCGCGGGGATCCTCCTTGTCGTGCTGACCGGCATGACGCCATGGCTTTTGCTGTTCCCGCCGATCTTTTTCGTATCTGACGAAAGCTATGTCTGGCACAACGCCGTCCGCCGTCGCGCGCCAGTCGTGACCTGGCGCACCCTGCGCCTGCTGCAGCTTCATCCGGCGGTATCGATCACCGTATTCTCCTGCCTCGCGATCTACATGGCCGTCCAGCCGGACCCGATGATGCAGAGGGTCGCGGCACTGATTATCTTTGCCCAAGGGATAAACTGCATCGGCATCGACACGGGCGCGCGCGACCGCGCAATCGTGGCGACGGTGATCCTGTCTCTCATGGCACAGATCGTCACGTTCCGCATCGTCACGACGGTGGATGGACCGGTGCAGAACGGGATCGTCCTGCACCTCCTCGTGGCGATCGTGTCGATCTTCTTTTGCCACATCTGCCTGTCGTCGACTCGGATGCGCAGCACGCTTCAGGACCGCACGGCCCAGCTTTTGGTCGTCCAGAAGGGCGAGGCCGTCGGGCGGCTGACGACGGGCATCGCCCATGACTTCAATAATCTGCTGACCGTGATGCGCGGCAACCTGGACCTGCTCGAGGAGGTTCCGGAACCCGAGCAGGCGCGGCTTCTGGCCGAGATCAAGGCCGCCGCCGACCGAGGCGGCGATCTGGTCGGCACCCTCATGAGCGGCGTGAGCCGGGACGGCCGGTTGCGGGCAGGCATTTCGATCCAGCCGTTCCTGCTGAGGTTTTCGACCTTCGCCCGCCGCGTGCTGCCCGCCAATATCACCCTCTGCGTCATGCCGGGCGAGCAGCACGCGATCCAGGTGAATGTGGCGCAACTGGAGGCGGCCCTCCTGAACCTGGTGATCAACGGTCGCGATGCGATGCCGACCGGCGGAACGATCACCTTGTCCGCGTCGGCCGAAGGTGACTTTTCACGCCGTTGGCTGCGGATCGACGTCTCGGACGATGGCCCGGGCATGACCGAATCCGTCCTCGCCAAGGCCATGTCGCCCTATTTCACGACCAAGCCCAAGGGACAGGGAACCGGTCTCGGCCTCGCCATGGTGCGCGCGTTCGCCGAGTCGGAGAACGGCCGCTTCACGATCAGCAGTACCGTTGGCGCGGGCACGCGGGCGTCGCTGTGGCTTCCGGCGTGAGGCTTGTGGCCGACGCGCGGGCCGCCTAGCGTCGGGCCATGACCGCGCGCTTGATACCATCGGGCTTCGACCGGCCGGCACTCGGTCTCGGGCTCATGCTGGGATTCTGCCTTCTGGCCCCCATGAGCGACGCTCTCGGCAAGCAACTGGCGCAGACCTTTCCCGTCATGCAACTGGTCTGGATCCGCTTCGTCGTTCAGGCGGCGGTCCTCACGCCGCTGGTCTGGGCCACGGGACGTAGTTTCGTGATGTCCCGGCTGGGCTGGCAACTCACGGCGCTGCGCACGATCCTTCAGGTCGCGGGAATCTGGCTGATGACGACGGGCCTGAAATATCTGCCCCTGGCCGATGCGTTGGCCATCGCCTTCGTCATGCCGTTCATCCTTTTGCTGATGGGCCACTATATCCTCGGCGAGGAGGTCGGCCGCCGCCGCCTGAGCGCTTGCGGCGTGGGGTTCTGCGGCACCCTGTTGGTGATGCAGCCCAGCTTTGCGACCGTGGGCTGGCCGGTGCTCTATCCACTTGGTGTCGCGTTCGTGTTCGCCGCCTTCATGCTGGTCACGCGCCGCATCGCGCACGAAGCGGACCCGATCGCCATGCAGGCGGTCTCGGGTGTCATGGCGGTGGTCGGCCTGTCGCTGGCATTCGTGGTCCTGCCGCAAACCGGCGTCATGGCGCTGGCCCCGCCGGACGGTTTCTGGCCCTTGCTGCTCGCCATGGGGCTGATGGGAACCTGCGCGCATCTTCTGATGACATGGTCCCTGCGGTTCGCGGCGGCATCGACCCTCGCCCCGATCCAGTATCTCGAAATCCCCGTCGCCGCGATCCTGGGGCTTATGATCTTCGGGGACTGGCCCAATCCGCTGGCCCAGGCTGGCATCGCCATCACGATCGCGACCGGTCTTTATATCCTGTGGCGGGAGAACCAGGCGCCCGCCGTGGACCCGGCCCGATGACGTCTGATCTTGGTGCCGACGAGGTGATCGCCCGCCTCGACCTCAGTCCGCATCCCGAAGGCGGCTGGTATCGCCAGACCTGGGTGGCGAAGGCGCCCGACGGCCTCCGTCCCGCCGGGACGGCGATTCACTTTCTGCTCAAGGCGGGCGAGGCGAGCCATTGGCACCGCGTCGATGCCGCGGAAATCTGGCTCTGGCATGCGGGCGCGCCCCTCGTCCTGTCGCGCGCGGCGACAGATGCGGGGCCAGCCTCGGAGGTCGTGCTCGGACGGGACCTGACCTTTCAGGCGGTGGTCGAGCCGGGCCACTGGCAGGCGGCCCGCACCATCGGTGACTGGTCGCTGGTCACGTGCACCGTTTCGCCCGGCTTTCGCTTCGACGGCTTCGAGCTTGCGCCGCCCGGCTTTGACATTCCCAGATGAAGACCGGATCATAAACCAATGGATTTCCTGCAAATCGCCTCGACCTTACTTGTGCTGGCGGCGGCGTTCGGCGCGGTGAACTACCTGTTTCTGAAACTCCCCTCCTCCATCGGCATCCTGATCGTGGCGCTTGTGGCCAGTCTCGCCGTGATCGCGGCCGACGGGATCGTGCCGTCCCTGACGGTCGAGGAAACGCTGCGCGCCGCCGTCCTGAACATCGAATTCTCGGATGCTCTGCTCGAGGGGATGCTGGGCCTGCTTTTGTTCGCCGGCGCATTGCACGTCAAGCTGGCGGATCTCCGGCGCGAATGGGCGCTGGTGCTGTTGATGGCGACCATCGGCGTGGGTCTGTCGACCGTGATCGCGGGCGTGGGCTTCAGCTGGATCACGGGCATGCCGATCCTGATCGCGCTTGTGTTCGGCGCGCTGATCTCGCCCACCGACCCGGTCGCGGTGCTGGGCGTTTTGCGCGCCGCGAACCTTCCGAAATCGCTGGAGACCAAGATCGCGGGCGAATCCCTGTTCAACGATGGTGTCGGCTATGTCGTGTTCCTCGTTCTCGTCGGCATCGCATTTCCGTCGGGCGAAGCACATGGCTCTGGCCTGTCCGGTGCGGCGACGCTGTTCGTGCAGGAGGCATTCGGCGGCGCCCTGCTCGGTGCGGTCCTGGGCTTCGGGGCATTCCGTGTCATGCGCCGCATCGACGATCCGCCGCTGGAGGTCCTGATAACCCTGGCGCTGGCCTTCGGCGGCTATCAACTCGCGGTCTGGCTGCACGTCTCGGCGCCCATCATGGCCGTGGTCGCGGGCCTGCTCATCGGGGATGTCGGCCAGAAGTACGGCATGTCGGAAAGTACGCGCGCGCACGTCGATACCTTCTGGACGCTGGTCGATGAAATCCTGAACGCCGTCCTGTTCCTGCTGATCGGGATCGAGGTCTTTGCCGTCGCCTTCGATGCCAGCTACCTGCTGGCTGGCGTCGCGGCCATCGGCCTTCATCTGGTCGCGCGCTTTGCCGCCGTGATCGTGCCCATCACGATCCTGCGCCCGTTCCAACGCAACATGGAGGACGGACTGGTGCGGATCATGACATGGGGCGGCCTCAAGGGCGGGATTTCCGTCGCTCTGGTGCTGGCATTGCCCGACAACGAATGGAAACCCCTGATGCTGACGGCGACCTACATCGTCGTCCTCTTCTCGATCATCGTGCAGGGTTTGACGGTGGCACCGCTGGCCAGACGGCTCGGTGGTCAGCCAGAGTTGATGTAGGCTGCGGTCAGGCCTCCAGTTCGGCATCCCAATACAGGAAATCCATCCACGACTCGTGCAGGTGGTTTGGCGGAAACTTCCGCCCGAGGTTCATCAACTGACCCGATTGCGGCTGGCGCGGTGCGCGGCGCAGGTGAAAGCCGACCTGTTTGAGCGACTTCGACCCCTTGCGCAGGTTGCACGACCCGCAGGCCGCAACCACATTCTCCCAACTTGTGATGCCGCCCCGCGCACGCGGCACGACATGGTCGAACGTCAGATCGCCCTTTGACCCGCAGTACTGGCAGCAGAATTCGTCCCGCAGGAACAGGTTGAAGCGCGTGAACGCCACCTTTTTCTGGGGCGCGACATAGTCCTTGAGCACCACGACCGAAGGAATGCGGATCGTCGTCGTGGGCGAGCGCACGACCTCCTCGTATTCGCTGACGATGGTGACGCGGTCAAGAAAGGCAGCCTTGACCGCGTCCTGCCACGGCCACAGGGACAGCGGATAATAGCTGAGCGGACGGTAGTCGGCATTGAGAACGAGCGCCGGAAAATGCCGTAATCCCGCGGGGTTACGCGTGAAATCCGCGCGAAAATCGCTCGTGTCGTGATCGGTCAAGGCAATCATACGGTCGCTTCCCTGATCGGAGAGCGGCCCGCCCGGCCCTTCGGGCGCGCGGCCCTCCCATTGTGGACTATATCTGGGGATCGCCCCCTGACAAGTGCCCAAATCCGGTGTGGTCCTAGCGCGACAAGATGAAGCTTTTTCGACAGTCCGCAGGCTAGCCCCTCAAGGACGCGGCGACGTGGACCGACGCGACGGGCCGTCGATACAATCCCGCTGCCCCGTTTCGATGGATCACCGGTCTTCGCGGGGCACGTGAACCATGCCGGGGCGACGTCGGCGGTCTTGGCTCGATCCTACTCGAGCCCGTAGACGTCCCGCAGGAACGCCAGCGCCACCTGCAGCCCGTCCGGCGCGATCCCGTGTCCCGTGCCCTTCATGACATGGGCATAGATTTTCTCGAACCCTGCCGCCTCCATCGCCTCCGCCGCTTCCGCCAGCGACTGGATCGGCACGACGTCGTCCTGATCGCCGTGGACCAGCAGGACGGGCGGGCGCGTCACGGCCTCCTCGGCCAGCGTCTCGGGTTTCAGCATCCGACCCGAAAACCCCACGATGCCGGCAAATGCCTCGGCTTGCCTCGGGCCGACATGAAGCGACATCATCGTGCCCTGGCTGAAGCCGAACAGGACCGTCTGGTCGGCGGTCACGCCCTCGCGCGTCATCGTCTGCGCCAGGAAGGCGTTCAGATCGGCCACCGCCCGCTCCATTCCGTCCATCGATTCCTCTTCCGAGGAGCCGTCGATCCACGGGATCGGAAACCATTGAAAGCCCCCCGGCGCGCCCGCGCAGCCCTCGGGTGCGTCGGGGGCCACGAAAGCGGTCTCCGGCAGATGCGGCATCAGCGGATCGGCCAGCCCGATCAGGTCGGCGGCATTCGCGCCGTAGCCGTGCAGGAAGATCACCAGCCGTTTGGCCCCGTCCGGTCCGCGTCGCTCGAAGTTGAGGCTCATAGGGTGCCCTCCCGCTGCTTGACCACGTGGTAGTAGGCCCAGAGCAATCTGGCCGCAACCGCACGCCAGGGCGACCAGCCTTCGGCCATGTCCCGCATCTGCCGCTCCTTCGGACGCTCCGGCAGGTCGAACAGAACCCGCGCCGCCTCCTGCAAGGCAAGGTCGCCCGGGGCGAAGACGTCCGCATGTCCAAGGCTGAACATCGCATAGATTTCCGCCGTCCAGACACCGACGCCCGGGACCCGGGTCAGGGTCGCCACGACATCCTCGGTAGTCGCCTCGCGCAAGCCGTCGAAATCGATCCCGGCCTGGGCCAGCGCCCGCAGATACCCGACCTTTTGCCGCGACAGGCCGCAGGCGCGCAGCGCCTCGTCGTCGAGCGCCGTGACGATCGCCGGATCGTCCAAGCCCGCGGCCTCGCACCGCCCCGTGATCGCGCGGGCGGATGCCACGCTGACCTGCTGGCTTACGATGGCAGACATGAGCGCCGCGAACCCGTCGCCCCGGCGGCGCAGCGGCAGCGGCCCGGTCAGCCGCAGCGCTTCGGCAAACCGCACATCCTTCGCCGCCAGCCAGGCCGCGCCTTCGGCCACATCGGCCTCACCGGTGATCAGACGCATGGGTCCGGACGAAGGCGATGGCACGGTCGATGTCATGAGTTTCCTCTCCGGGCAAGGCGTGCGGACGGTCGATCACGTGGACCGCTAGGCCAAGGGCGCGGGCCGCGTCCAGCTTGGCGCGCGGACCGCCGGAATTCTTG
>JBARXR010000154.1:0-1501 GCA_049647445.1 Jannaschia sp.
ACAATGCCCTTATGTTGCTCGGGCCCACGACACTCGCCGACCGGGCGCGTCTCGAAACGGTTTCGGCGCAACACCGCGACATCGTCCTCGCCCTGCGCGCGGGCGATGCCGCCGGGGCGGGTGCCGCGGCACAGGCTCATCTGCAGACATCGCTCCGCCATCGACTGAAAGTTCTGAACGGATGATCCCCTTTCTGACCGCCTTCGTCTCAGCCGCCATCGGCGTCGTCATCGCGCATGCCATATCGCTGCCGCTGCCATGGCTGCTCGGACCGATCTTCGCCTGCCTGATCGTCGCGCTCTTCGGGGCCCCGATGCGCGGCATCACGCTGGTGAACGAATCGATGCGCACGGTCCTCGGCGTGGCAGTCGGCGCCACGTTCACCCCGGCCCTCCTTGGGTCGATGCTCGGCATGTGGCCGACCCTCCTGATGATTCCGGTCATGATCGTCTGCATCGGACTTGTTGGCGTCCCGTATTTCCAGCGTCTGTGGGGGTTCGACTTCGCGACAAGCTATTACTCGGCCATGCCCGGCGGCCTTCAGGACATGTTGGTCTTCGGCGAGGAGGCGGGTGGCGACGTCCGCGCCCTCTCGCTGATCCACGCGACCCGGGTGATGGTGATCGTCGTCGCCCTGCCGTTCCTGCTGCAAGGCTACTGGGGCGCGGACCTGAGCAATCCGCCCGGCGCACCCGCGACGTCCCTGCCGGTCTCCGAGATGGTCGTCATGGTCGTCTGCGGCCTTGCCGGATGGCGGATCGCCAAGCGGGTCGGCATGTTCGGGGCCTCGATCCTCGGCCCCCTGATCCTCACCGGCGCTGCCGCGCTGACCGGCCTTCTGGAGAACCGGCCCCCGGCGGAAGCGATCTTCGCGGCGCAGTTCTTCATCGGCATGACGGTCGGCACCAAATACGCCGGGGTCACCTGGCACGAAATCCGGCGCGACCTGACGGCGGCGCTCGGGTTCTGCCTGATCCTGCTGGCGCTCACCGTCGTCTTCGCCGAGACGGTCTATGCCTTCGGCCTCGCGCCGCCGCTGGAAACGATCCTCGCCTTCGCCCCCGGTGGCCAGGGCGAACTCGTGATCCTCGCCCTGATCGTCGGCGCGGACATGGCCTTCGTGATCGCGCACCATGTCCTGCGTATCTTCGTCGTGATCCTGGGCGCGCCGCTCTTCGCCCGGTTGTTCAACGACAAACCCCCGGGCTGAGCGGCGGCGCCCGGACCGGCTGCCTCAGAATCCGCTGGCCCCGCCCCGCAGCGGTCGTAAACTCCGCGCGACACCATCCACCACCGGAGACCGCGATGACACAGGACGCCGACGACATCCGCCACTGGTGGCGCACCTCGATCATCGACATGGAGCCGGGGCGTATCGCCTTTCGCGGCACCGATATCGTGGACCTCATCGGAAACGTGACCTTTCCGCAGATGATCTGGCTGATGCTGCGCGGCGACGTGCCGACGGGCGCACAGGCCGATCTGCTGGAGGCCGCGCTGG
>JBARXR010000155.1:0-1744 GCA_049647445.1 Jannaschia sp.
GCGTGGCCCCTCGCAGTCTGCACCTTCAACTCAACCATCACGCTCGACCACCTTGCGCTTCTGAGCGTTCGCAAAGAGCGCGTTCGATTGCCTTCTTGGGCTTTGGTCTGAACCGCCCCGGGTTTCCGAGAGGGTTTTTTGTTCAAGATCTACGCGGCTTTTTCAAGGGAGTTCATCTGTTCGTAGAACGCCTCCTCCACTTCCTGCGGCGGCCGATGACCGATGGCACTGTGTAGCCGCTCGGTGTTGTACCAGCTGACCCATTGCAGGGTCTCCCACTCGACCTGCGCCATGGACTTCCACGGGCCGAGGAAGTTAATGACCTCGGTCTTGAACAGGCCGATGATGCTTTCGGCCAGGGCATTATCGTAGGAATCGCCGACGGTGCCGACCGAGGTGTCGATCCCGGCGTCGACCAACCGCTCGGTGTAGCGGATCGACAGGTATTGGCTGCCGTGATCGGAGTGATGGATCAGGCCGCCACCCTCCGCAGGGCAGCGCTGAGAGATGGCCTGGTTCAGGGCGTCGAGCACGAAGCTGGTGGTCATGGATGTCGAGACGCGCCAGCCCACGATCCTTCGGGCGAAGACGTCGATGACGAAAGCGACGTAGACCATCCCTGCCCATGTCGACACATAGGTGAAATCTGAGACCCACAGCTGGTTCGGCGCCTGCGCAACGAACTGCCGGTTGACCTTGTCATCCGGGCAGGGCTGCGCTGGATCGGGGATAGTTGTCTTCTTCTGGCCTCGCACAACCCCTTGTAATCCGTGAAGATGCATGAGCCGTTCCACGGTGCAACGCGCGATGTCGTGCCCGTCGCGACGGAGCTGGTGCCAGACTTTGCGGGCGCCATAGCGCCCCCGGCTCTTGCTGTAGGCCGCCTTGATCTTCCCGAGGTCCACAGCGTCCTGCTTGGCGCGGTCCGAGGCAAGCTCGGGATTGCGCGCGACAGCGGCATGGCGATGGAAGGTTGCCGGGGCGATCGGCAGAACACGGCAGATCGGCTCGACCCCGAAGACCTCGTGATGCTCTTCGATGAAGGCGATCATTTGCGGAACGGGCGGTCGAGCTCCGCCTGGGCAAAATAAGCCGACGCCTTCTTCAGGATCTCGTTGGCCGTGCGCAGTTCCCGGTTCTCGCGCTCCAGTTCCTTGAGCCGCGCCCGCTCGTCCGTGGTCAGGCCAGCGCGCTCACCAGCATCACGTGCCGCCTGCAGGCACCAAGCCCGCAAAGTGTCGTGGGAGCAACCAAGCTTCGAGGCGACTGCCCGGTAGGCGGCGTTGTCGCTGGTATAATCGGACCGGTGTTCGCGATACAGCCGAACGCCACGCTCGCGGAACTCGGTCGTGTATTTCGGGGTGGGCTTCTTCTTCGATTCCATAAGGGTCATCCTCTGAGAGTTTTACCCTCTCGGAAACCCGGGGCGGTTCAGTGTGGCGGCCGTCCGGACCACGGACGTGCGTCGACGCGGCGATCTCGAAGCGCTCGTCGCGACGGCCATCGAACGCTTCAAGCGGCTCGACGTCATCGTCAACTGTGCCGGGATCGGTCCGATCTCGCGCTTCGATGCCCTGAGGGTCGAGGAGTGGGACGCGATGATCGACGACCATCTGCACCGCCCGTTCCCTGAACTCCGCCGGGTAAGGGCTCGTCGTGTTCTTCTTCCTGTCCATGAGAGAGCATCCTTTGAGAGTTTTGCTCTCCGGGCAAGGCGGAGCGGTTCACACAACCCGCTGCCGCC
>JBARXR010000156.1:0-5455 GCA_049647445.1 Jannaschia sp.
CCCCTCGAAGACCCCTGACAGAATCTCCACCTCGTCGGCTTCCTTGCGCTGCGTGGTGTGTTTCGATTGCCCCGGCTTGCGCTTGTCCATCCACTGCTGAATGTCCTCCGCCGCGATGGGAATGCCCGGCGGACACCCGTCCACCGTCGCGCCCAGCGCGGGCCCGTGGCTCTCGCCCCAGGTGGTGACACGAAACAGATGACCGAAGGTGTTCATGGACATGGGCGGGCCTCTTGATTGCAGGTTGGCCTAGCGCATGGGCTGGGGCGAGGCAATCGACGCCCCGCCCGACGCATCATTCGGCGACGCTGAACAACAACCGGGACTCCGCCGATCCGAAGGCGTTGAACTGCCGCAGGTCCAGCAGGTATTCGGCCGCGCGCTCCACGTAGAAACCGCTTGCCTGACAAACCGCCGAGCCTGCGGGACAAGCCCCCGATATCGTCTCTGGAGTGACGCCGATCACCCGACGCGGAATGCATTCCTCACCCGGCGGGGTCGCGCGGATTTCCTCGGGGGTGCAAGGGATAAGCGTCTCCGTCCGTTCCACAAGCGTCGCGGCATAGGATGACGGCTGACACGCGGGCGGATCCCAGCGAACCGTCACCGTCTTCCCGACCACGTTCCGCGGGCCCAGCTGCAACGTCTTGCCCGGCGTCGGAAAGTCGTTCGCCGGTGCCGGGCTTGGCGCGATGAAGCGGGCGGAGGCGGGCGGGCCGCCCACGGTAAAGGCAACCGGCGCGGTGAACCCCGTGATCGCGCCGGTCTGCGCATCGAACAACCGCACCGACCACGTGTAATCCGTGTTCGGGCTGAGTGAGACGCTGTCTTCATTCGTGTTCGCGTGGCGCACGATGCAATCACGTGGCATCCCGTTCGTCGCCGGCGGTTCACGCGTCGTGTCCCCTGTCCTTGGATCGCCCGGTGCCGCACAGGCGGCTCCACCGGCGACAGTCGTGATCACCAATTGCCCATCGACCGCCACACTCTGCCCCGCCAAGGTCGGCGGCGTCGTCACCGGGGCCCAGCGGAACGTCACCACCGGCTCCGGCGCGGGCAAACCTGCGCAGGCCAGCCCGGCGACCGGATCGACCGGCGCGGGAACGACGCCGAAATTGACCGCGCCCCGCACCTCGGACGGCGGCGGCGTCACTCGACCGCCCCCCACCCGACATTCTCGCTGCATCCAACTCGACAACCGCATCCGCCCGTTGCCCGCAATCTTGACGGTATAGGCTTCGTGGTCAAAGGGCCGGATCATGGGACTTGCAGGGTTGATGAAACACCCACGCGGAATCGCCGCCACCTGCCCCCGCGTGTCGTCGCAACTCGAACTGCCATTGAGCGCCGCAAACCGCCCGTCGGACACCCGTTGCCCCAGGGCCTGAAAATTCTGATGATCCGCCGGCCCAAGCGCCAGCGACACCGATTGCAGCGGCACATCCCGAAACGCACTGGTCCCCGTCTCCGACACCAGAAACGCATGGCCGTCATCGCGCAACACGGCCAGCCGCACGATCCTTTCCCCGCCCTCATCCAGATCGGCAACGCCCACGTCGAACGACGTCAGGTTGTCCGGATCGACCGGGGCCAGCGCGAAGCCCTCCGCCGTTCGGAATAGCGTGTCCGACAGATCGCCCTCTGCCGGATCGTAGTCCCGCACGAAGATACCGCTGGCAGTCCGGATCGCCACCGCCGCCTCCGGAAAGGCCGGGTCGCCGCCAAGCGAGAAGTCGGACGCCCCGTCCAGCGTCGTGCGCGACGCGATGCCTGCCGCGCCGGTCGCATAATTCACGTTCAACGCCACCAGGTCCAGGCGTCGCGCCACCGGCGGACCCGTCAGACTGGCCAGCACAAGACCCGTCGATGTCCAGACGATCTCCAGTTTGACGGGGTTTTTCGGCAGGCTCTGAAGCGGCAGGGACGTCATCCGGGACAGCGCGCCATTACCGACACCCCAGACCGTCAGCAGCGGGGTGCCGTCCTCAAGGACCGAGGCCGTCACGGTCTTGAAGAACGCCGTTCCAGCCACGCCCTGCCCGGTTGTCACCGCGACCGGCCCCGTGGCGGACATCATCGCGGAATCCATCCGCGCCAGATCGGTCGACGCGGCCCAGACCGACACTTCCATATCCGTATCCGATCCCGCGACGGCGACGGGAAACCCCGAGCCGCAATCGATATCGAGCGACTGGACGGCGTCGTGCCGCGCACTGCTGTCGGTGAAACGTAACTGCTGCGAATTTGCGGCGGCGCCGAGCACGAAAGGTGCGAGGCATAGAAAACGAACCATCATGGGAATTCCTCCGTTGAATGGGTCGGAGTGTAGCACGATCGGCCTGTTGGACCGAATGCACAGAACGTCCGGCCTTGAGCTCGTTTGGTGCGATCCGATACGGGTGACGCAGATCACCCGTAGATCACCTGTGGATCACCCCTGAAATACGACGTTGAATCCCGTATCTCGCGGCGATATCGAAAGGATACCTCGGGGGGCCTTCACCGGCTGAGATGCTTCACAGCGGACCCGTTGAACCTGAACCGGTTAGGACCGGCGGAGGGAAGGTGCGAAGTCTCGCCTGAACCCCCGTCCGTCGCCATGGGAGTCGAGACATGAAAACCACCATAGCCACGGTCATCACGTTTGTTGCAACGCCTTGTTTTGCAGAACCTTTGACCGTTTACGCCCCGGATTACTTCGCGTCCGAATGGGGCCCGGGCCCCGCGATCAAGCAGGCGTTCGAGGCCTCCTGCGAATGTGAGATCACGTATGTCACCGGCGATCTGCTGCCGCGCCTGCGCCTCGAAGGCGACGCCACCCGGGCGGACGTGGTCATCGGCCTGAACACCGACGATGCGGAACGGGCACGGCAGACCGGCTTGTTCGCCCCACATAACGTTGACATTCAAGACCTTACCATGCCCGTCGCGTGGACCGACGAGACCTTCGTTCCGTTCAATTGGGGGCATACCGCCTTCGTTTACGACACCACGAGGCTGTCCAAGGCACCGGCCAGTTTCGAGGCTCTTCTCGATGCGCCCGACGATTTGCGCATCGTCATCCAGGACCCGCGCACCAGCGTCTCCGGCCTCGCGCTCGCGCTCTGGATGTATGCGGTTTTCGGGGATGAAACCGAAGCGGCGTGGGCTGCGCTGTCACCGAAAATCGTCACGGTGACAAAGGGTTGGTCAGAATCCTATGGCATGTTCACCGAAGGTGAAGCCGACATGGTCCTGTCCTATACCACGTCCCCCGCCTATCACATCATCGCCGAGGAGGACCTCACCAAGAAGGCCGCGATCTTCGACGAAGGTCATTACGTCATGGTCGAGACCGCAGGCCAGATCGCCGCGACGGACCAGCCGGAACTTGCGCAGGCATTCCTCGACTTCATCCTGACCGAACCGTTCCAGTCGATCATCCCGGAAGGCAACTGGTCCCTTCCCGCGAAACTGGATCCCGCGAAACTGCCCGAAGGCTTCGCTCTTCTGGACCTGCCGGACACCGCGCTGCTCTACTCCTCGCAGGAGGCAGAGACCTTGCGTGACACGGTGGTGGCCGCTTTCGAAGCGGGCCTCGGACGCTGACCTCCGGCGCCCGTCTCGGCCTCGCCGCCGCCATCGGTGTGGTGGCGGCCCTCCTGCTGCCCCTCGGGGCAGTGGCATGGCGGGCCGATGGCCCAGCCGGTCTGCAACCATCGGACTGGGGCGCGCTGCGGTTCACCCTCTGGCAGGCCGCTGTCTCAGCTGCGATGTCCGTCCTGCTCGCCATTCCCGTTGCGCGTGCCCTCGCGCGGCGGAACTTCGCAGGGCGAGGGGCCGTCATCTTGCTGCTCGGTGCGCCATTCATCCTGCCGGTGATCGTCGCCGTGCTGGGCCTTGTCGCCGTCTTCGGACGCAACGGTCCGGTGAACGGCCTGCTTGGCCTCGCAGGTGTCGGGCCGCTGTCGATCTATGGGGCGCAGGGCGTGATCCTTGCCCATGTGTTTTTCAACATGCCTCTGGCCACGCGTCTGCTGGTGCAGGGCTGGCAGGCGATTCCGGGCGAGCGTCTGCGACTCGCCGCATCGTTGAACTTCAGCGCGCGCGACACGCAACGTTATCTGGAATGGCCTATGCTGCGCGGCGTCGCGCCCGGCATCTTTCTCGTGATTTTCCTGATCTGTACGACCTCGTTCGCCGTCGCCCTTGCCTTGGGCGGCGGGCCCCGCGCAACCACGGTCGAACTCGCGATCTATCAGGCATTCCGCTTCGACTTCGACCTTGGCCGGGCGGCGCTTCTGGGCGGTCTCCAGTTGATGCTGGGGATCGGTGCTGCCGTCCTGTCGCTGCGGCTGACGCTTCGGTCGGGCTTCGGCGCTGGGCAGGATCGCGTGGTGGCCCGGTGGGACTCGGGGCACGGCTGGCTTCGCGTCCAGGATACGTCGGCCATCGCCGCGGCCTGCGCGTTCCTGCTGCTTCCGATGATCCTGATTCTCGGCGACGGCGTTGCCCATGTCCCGTTCCTGCCCGCCTCCGTGTGGTGGGCGACGGTGCGATCCCTCGTGATCGCCCTTTCCGCAGCGGTCCTGACAACCGCGATCGCCTTTGCCATGGCCGTCGCTGTCGCGACCTGGACACGCGGCGGCTGGATCGAGATTGCCGGAACGCTGTCGATCGCCGCCTCACCGCTTGTGCTGGGCACCGGGATTTATGTGCTGCTCCTGCCGCTGGTCAATCCGATCGCGCTGGCTCTGCCGGTCACGCTCTTTGTGAATATCGTGCTGGGCTTGCCATTCGCGCTGCGTGCCCTGATCCCGGCGATGCGCGATCTGCACCGTGACTACGGCAGGCTTTCGGCCTCCCTCGGGATCACCGGCCTGACATGGCTGCGTCTTGTCGGTCTGCCGCGCCTGCGACGTCCGGCGGGGTTCGCGGCGGGACTGACGGCCGCCCTGGCTGCAGGCGATCTTGGCGTCATCGCCCTCTTCGCGACGCCGGATCGGGCAACGCTGCCGCTGATGCTGTATCAGTTGATGGGCAGTTACCGGATGGAGGAGGCGAAGGCCGCGGCCCTCTTGCTTGTCGCCCTGTCGCTGGGTCTGTTCTGGCTGTTCGAGCGAGGGTCACGCAATGCTTGAACTGGACGGCCTGCGCTTTGCCCAAGGCGATTTCACGATGACCGCCGATCTCGCCCTGGCGGCCGGAGGCATAACGGCGCTCATGGGCGCAAGCGGGTCGGGCAAGTCGACGCTTCTGTCGATCATCGCCGGCTTCCTGCCCCCGACCGAGGGACGGATCCTGATCGACGAGCAGGACATCACCGATCTGGCCCCCGGTGTCAGGCCCCTGTCGATCCTGTTTCAGGACAACAACCTGTTCCCGCATCTGACCCTGGCGCAAAATCTCGGCCTCGGCTTGCGCCCGGACCTGCGGTTGTCCACTGCGCAGTCCACCGCGCGCGACATCATGATGG
>JBARXR010000157.1:0-6553 GCA_049647445.1 Jannaschia sp.
ATGGACTGGCTGATTGACCTGCTCGGCCGCGAGGCCGGGGCGTCCCCGGAGGACATCACCGCCGCGCTCGAGGCGCTGAAAGCCGCCAAGGCCGAGATGGGCGAGAAACCCGACGAGGCGATGGCGACCATGAATGCGCAGATGGTCGAGATCGGCACCTCGCTGGGCCTCGCCGAGAGCGCCACTGCCACCGCGATCATCGCCGCCGCAAAGGCCGCCAGGTCCGGCAAGGCGTCCGATGACCTGGTCACGCTTAATGCGGAGATCGCCCAGATGAAGGCCGACCGCGCCAAGGAGCGGTCCGAGGCCTGGCTGGACGGCCAGATCCGCTCCGGCGTCGGCGTTCCGCGTGACGAAGCCCTCCGCGACAGCCTGATCTCCATGCACATGGAAGACGCCGCCCGTGCCGAGATGCACCTCGCAGCCTTCCCTCGCCTCGGACACAGCGGCCTGACCGGCCTGCCTCCGAAGGCCAAGTCCGGCGAGATCACCCTCAATGCCGAGCAGATCGGCGTGGCTGCCATCCTTGGCATTCCCCAGGACAAGTACCTCGCGCAGCTGAAGGCTGACGCCGCCAAGCAGGAGACCCTCTGATGGCCGCTTTGACCGCCCCCCGCACCACGTCTGAACTGATCGGGCAAACAATGACCGGCCCGATGGCCGCCGCCGTTTCGATCTTCGCCGGTGCGATGATCATGCGGAACGCGGCGGGCAACCTCGTCCCGGCGACGGCCGCCGCCAACCTGGTCGGTGTCGGATGCGCGAGCCGCACGATCGATAATTCCGACGGTGCCGCCGGTGCCGAGGCCGCCGAGTATGTGCCCGGCATCTTCCGGTTCGCCAACTCCGCAGCCGCTGACGCCATCACGGCGGCCGACATCGGCAAGCTCGTCTACGCGGTCGATGATCAGACCGTCGCCAAGACCAGCGGCGGCGCAAGCCGCTCGCCCGCCGGGTTCGTCGAGATGATAGACCCCCAGGGTGTCTGGGTCCGCTTCGACGAAGTCCTCACCCGTATCGCCTCGGCCTAAGGAGGGCCTTCCGACATGCGTATCACCGCCACGTCCCTCGACGCCCTGCGCGTCGGCTTCAATTCGACCTTCCAGGAGGGGTTCGCCACCGTCATCTCGCTCAGCGACCAGATCGCCGAACCGATCACCTCGACCACGGAGAGCAACCTCTACGGCTGGCTGGCCGAGCTGCCCTCCATGCGCGAATGGGTCGGCCCCCGTGTGGTCAACGTCCTCTCCGAGAACGACTACCGCCTGAAGAACAAGGACTGGGAACAGACCGTCGGCGTCGACCGGAATTACATCCTCGACGACAACCTCGGGACCACCACGCCCCGCTTCCGGGTCATGGGCCGTTCGACCGCCTTGTGGCGCGAGCAGCTGGTCTGGGCCGCCCTCGCCGCAGGTTTCACCGCCGAGTGCTACGACGGTCAGCCGTTCTTTGACACCGCGCATCCGGTCATCGATGAGGAAGGTACGATCCAGCCCGTCTCCAACGTGCAGGCCGGAGCCGGTCCCGCATGGTTCCTCATGGCGACCAATGGTCCGGTGAAGCCGATCATCCGGCAGATCCGCAAGGAGCCCGAGTTCGTGGCGATGGACAAGCCCGACGATCCGAACGTGTTCATGAACCGCCAGTTCATCTACGGCACCGATGCGCGCGGCGCGGCGGGCTACGGCTTCTGGCAGACCTGCGTCGGCTCGAAGGCAGCGCTGACCCCCGCCAACTACGAGGCCGCCCGGACGGCGATCACCAGCATGAAAGGCGATCACGGCAATCCGCTGGGCCTCGTGCCGAACCTGCTCGTCGTGCCGCCGACCCTCGAGGGTGCCGCCAACAAGATCGTGAAGAACGCCCTGGTCGACGGCGGCAACACCAACGAATGGGCCGGGACCGCCGACGTCCTGATGGTTCCCTACCTGAGCTGATGGAGGTCTGAGACATGGCGAAACCCACCACCCCGAAGGCAGCGACGGAGGCCAAGGCAGCCGCCGAAGCCAAGACGGCTGCCGACGCCAAGGCGAAAGCCGAAGCCGACGCTGCCGCCAAGAAGGCCGAAGACGACGAGGCCGCTGCCGCCGCGAATGCTGCGCAAGAGAAGGCCGAAGCCGATGCGGCTCGTGCCGCCGCAGCCCAGCAGGCCGCCGCCGACGTGGAGGCGGCCAAGCTGAAGGCAGAGGCCGAAGCGGCGCGACTGCGGCCGGAGCTCGGCGATCAGGAGATCTATGTGACCGGTCCGAAAGCCGGGCGCTGGCGCTCCGTCGGCGGCAAGGCCGTCCAGTTCGGTCTCGATCCGACCCCTGTCTTCGTCGCGGACCTGTCCGAGGAAGAGGCCAAGGACATCCGGGACGATCCCGTTCTCGTGGTTATCCCGGCACCTGCATCCTGAGCCGACAGGCAGACCTCAGGACCCACGCCCCCTCGGGGGCCTCTCCGGCGGCGGGCCTCATCCCCCAAGGCACCCGCCCGCCGCCGGAACCCCCACCTGACACTCCGAAGGCCGATCCATGCCCTACGTCACCCTCGAGCAGCTGGAAGACCGTTACGGCACATCGATGCTCGTGGCGCTGACCGATCGCGGCGCGGTGGCGAGCGGCACGGTCGATCCCGACACGGTCGCGCGCGTCCTGACGGACACCGACGCCGTCATCGATGGCCATATCTCGGCGCGTTACGTCGTGCCGGTCGTCGGCACCGATACCCTGCTGACCGACATCGCGGGCGCGATCGCCATCTACAAGCTGCACCGGCATGAGCCGGACGAGAAGGTCACCCGCGACTACAAGGATGCGCTGGCCTCGCTCGTGTCGATCGCGCGCGGTCAGGTGCGCCTTTCGATCGAAGGCGTGGTCCCTGCCGAGACCGGTGGCACCGGCGCGCAATTCGTCGACCGCGAACGCCCGTTCACTGCCAAGAACCTGAAGGGCCTGATCTGATGGGCCTTGTCTCCGATGTCGCCGCCCGCCTGAAGGCCGAGGTCCCAGCCCTGGGCGGACGGGTCGAGGGCGCGCGCGAGCTGTCCGAACTGATGCGCAGCGGGCAATTGCCTGAAGCCGCAGTCTCGGCCAACGTCCTGCCGCTCGGCCTGCGCGGCCGCCGGGCTGATGCCGCGACCGGAGCGTTCACCCAGATCGTCGGCCGCACGATCAGCGTCCTGATCACTATGCGGACCTACGGGGCCGACTTCGACAGGACCGAGGCCACTGTCGAGGATCTGATCGCCGCAGTCTGCGAAGCCATTTGCGGTTGGGCACCGGACGACCAGGTCGGCGTGTTCGAACTTCTGCGAGGCGATCTCGTCGGCATGCGCGCGGGCACCCTGATCTACCAGATCGACTTCACCATCAACGACCAGCTGAGGATCATCGGATGACCGACCCCCTTCCCTCCGGTGGCGGCAGCTATGTCCGCCAGCCCGACGGCGCGCTGATCCGGGCCGAACACGCCCCGGCCAACGCCGCCGACATCCCACCCGAAACCGCCCCCGAGGCCCGCCCTTCGAAGGGGGCTTCGAAGGCCCGTTCGAAGCCCCTGAAGGAGACCTGAGATGCCGCAATTCTGGCGCAAGAAGATCATCCTGGCGAAGACGGAGGTGACCTATGCGGTCGATCCGCTGCCGCTCGCCGCAAACGGCATCCTCGCCGTCGACGTCACGCTGAGCGGGATGGACGGCAACGATGTCGCCCGCAACCTCGACCTCCCGTTCCTCGGGGCGCAGGGCACGGTGCCGACCGCGCTGCACCAGAAGCTGTCGTTCAAGGTCGAACTAGCGGGGTCGGGCATCGCCGGTACCGCGCCGAAGTGGGGCCCGCTGCTGCGCGCCTGCGCCTGCGCGCAGACGATCGTCGCGACCACCTCCGTCACCTACAACCCGGTGTCGGACGCCCACGAGAGCGTGACGTTCTACATCTGGATCGACAGCACCCTCTACGCCATTCCGGGGTCGCGCGGCACCGTCAAGCTGAACCTGACGACGCAGGCCATCCCCTACCTCGAGTTCGAGTTCACCGGCCTGTACCGCGTCCCTGCCGAGACCGCGCGGATCACGCCCGACCTCGCGGGCTACGTCAAGCCGCAGGTCGTCAGCAAGGCGAACACGCCGCTCTTCACCCTCAACGGCCAGGCGCTGACGATGCGCGATGCGATGCTGGATCTCGGTAACGCCGTCGAGCCGCGCTTCCTCGTCGGGCAGGGGGCCGGGGCAGAGAGCATCATCATCACGCAGCGCCAGGACGTCTTCACCTGCCGCGTGGAAGCCGTGCCGGTCACCACCTTCAACCCCTATGCGCTGGCGGCGGCGGCAACGCAGGTGCCGGTCGTGCTGACCCACGGCACGGTGGCGGGCAACCGCGCCACGCTCAACATCCCGCGCGCCCAGATGCAGCGCCCGCAGGGCCTCGAGAACGCGCAGGACATCGTCGAATGGCCGCTGCGGATGGAGGCCGTCCTCGGCGCTGCAGGCAACGACCAGTGGACGCTGGTGCTGACCTGATGGGCACGATGCCGAAAACCTTCGGGCGCGACCTGGTCATCGTGATCGTCCTCGTCCTGGCCGCCTGCGCGGTCCTCGGCTTCGCCGCCTACGGCGTGGCCCGATCCCTGTCCCCGGAGCCTGTCCATGTTCAAGATTGATCGCAACCCCGTCATGACCTTCCCGGTCGATATCCATGTGCCCGGCCAGGACGCGCCGGAGACGATGCGCATCGCGGCGAAGGCGATGAGTTTTACCGATCTCGACGCCCACGACGTCTCGACCCGCGAGGCCACGACCGAGTTCCTGCGCTTCGTGATCGTCGATCTGCTGGACGTCGTTGAAGAGGACGGCACCCCGCTCGATTACACCACCGCCCTGCGCGACGAGCTGCTGGACCTGCCGTGGGTGCGCAGCCCGATCGTGCGCGCCTACTTCAACGCCCTGAACGCGAGCCACGCGGGAAACTGATGGCGGTCGGCCGTGCCTGGGCCAGGGGCGGCAACACCGGCCGCTCCGACGGGGCCGAGGAGGATGCCCGCCTGATGGGGATCGATCTGCCCGAGGCGATGCTCGACCCCGAGCCAAGGCTCTGGCCCTGGCAGATGGAGGCCGTCGCCTGCTTCCTCTGTGTCTCGACCCAGTGGTTCGCCGTGGCCGGTCTCTCGGGGACGGTTCCGATGGGCCTCGACTACGCCCGCGCCAAGGCCGGTCTCGACCTGGCCGGCCGAACCGTGACGCCCGACCTCTGGGAGGACGTGCAGACCATTGAACGCGGAGCCCTGAAGGAGTTCGCCAAATGACCCTCCGCGCTTCCCTCGTGATCGGTGCCGACGCCGAAGGTGCCAAGGCCGGCATCAAGGCGACAACAGCCGAAGTCGACAAGCTGGGCAAGGAGGTCGATCAGGCAAGCACCGAGGCCGACAAGCTCAAGAAAAAGATCGGTGGCGTCCCGACAGCCGTGCCGGGTCTGCGCACCACGGAAAAGGCGGCGAAGAGCGTCGGCGAGGCGAACAGGGTGGCGGCCGGATCGGTCGCGAACCTGACTGCGCAGTTCAACGATATCGGCGTGATGATGGCAGCCGGTCAGAGCCCGCTCCAGCTGGCGATCCAGCAGGGAACGCAGATCAGCCAGGTGATCGGGCCGATGGGGGCCGCCGGGGCGGTCAAGAGCCTCGGCACAGCGTTCCTCGGAATGATCAGTCCGGTCAGCCTCGTCACCCTGGGCGTGATCGCGGGCGGTGCGGCTCTTGGGCAATGGGCGATGGAAGCCCTGTCAGCCGGGGAGGAAACCGAGACCTTCGCCGACAATCTTGCGAAGATGGAAGAGAACACGGGCGCTGCCGAAACCGCGCTCTCGTCCCTGAAGGATCTGACCGCGGAATACGATCGCCTCGTCCGGGCCCGCGCGATCACGCAGGATCAAACCTCGAGCGCCGTGATCCTGTCGCTGGCGCGGGAGGCGAACGCACAGCGGGCGCTGGCGGAGATCGAGACGATCCGGTCGGGGCGCGCGATCGCGACCCTCAAGGCCCAGGTCGAGACCGCCCGAGCGGAACTGGAAGCCATCCAGCAGGACAAGATCGAGGCGGCGCGCGATGCCTTGGGCGTCAACGTGACGAACACCACCGAGCGCGATGGCGGGCAGTTCGTTCGCGGACCTCAGGAGCGGGCCGCACTTGAACTCGTACTGGAGAGGACCGCCGCACGGCAGCAGGAGCTCCGTGCCATCATGGCCGTGACGGACGAGGAAAGTGCCCAAGCGGAGGAGTTGCGCCTGCAGGAAGCCCAGCTGACCCTCCAGCAGCAGGCGTTGGCCTCGATCGAGCGGCAGATGAACGCGATCACCGAAGCCGGCAGATCGGGAACCGCCGCCATCATGGAGGGTGCAACGGCGTCGGAACGGTCCGCAGAGGCTTGGGTTCAGCAGAAGCTGGCTGCCATCGAGGCAGGCGCCGAAGCGCAGGAACAGCTCGCCGAGCTTCAGGCCCAGGCCGACCTTCAGGCCCTCATCGCCCGATACGGCGAGGACAGCCTCGAGGTGAAGACGGCCATCGTGCAAGCCGAGCG
>JBARXR010000158.1:0-16389 GCA_049647445.1 Jannaschia sp.
CATCATGTCCGTCAACCTGACCGTGGGGCTGGCAACACCGCCCATGGGACTGGTATTGTTCGTGGCGTCGTCGGTATCCGGCGAGCGGGTGGAGACCATCGCCCGCGCCATTCTTCCATTCCTCGCCGTCGAGGTTTTCGTGATCTTCCTGATCACGTATGTGCCCGCCATTTCACTGGCCGTCCCGCGCTTCTTCGGCTTTCTTTAGATCACCGGTCCAACAGGGAGAGAGACCAAATGAAACTCACGTCATTGCTTACATCCGTAACGCTGGCCGCCGTTGTGGCGCTGCCGGGCGTCGTCGGCGCGCAAGATACGATCAATATTCGCGCCACCGCGAATTCAAACGAGAACGACGAGGATTATGACGGCCTCGTGGTGTTCAAGAACTATGTCGAGAACGCCTCGAACGGCGCGATCACAGTCGAGCTTTTCATCGGCACGCAACTGTGCGGCAACGGCGAAGAGTGCATCCAGGGCGTCGCCGACGGCTCCATCGACGTCTATGTCACGACGTCGGGCGGTGCGGCGAGCGCCTTTCCGTACATCCAGATCTTCGACCTGCCGTACCTGATGTCGGACGACCGCATCGCCGAGGAGGTTCTGACCTCCACCGGGATCACCGCCGACTTGCGCCAGAAGATGCTGGACGATTCCGGCGGCACCGTCCGCCTGATGACCATCGGAAACACCGGCGGCTGGCGGTCGTTCGCCAACACCGAGCGCCGGGTCGAGACGCCTGCGGACCTCGCCGGCCTCAAGCTGCGGACGATCCAGGCCGACCTCGCGATCGAGTTGACGGAGGCACTGGGCGCGTCGCCCACGCCCATCGCCTGGCCGGAGTTGTTCACATCGCTCCAGACCGGCGTGGTCGAGGGCACGGCGAACGGGATCACCGATATCATGTCGATGAAATTCCCGGATGCCGGACTTCAGTATCTGACGCTCGACGGGCACAGCTACATGGGAGCCATCTGGGTCATGAACAACGAAAAATTCATGTCGATGCCGGACGACCTCAAGCGCGTCGTCGTTGACGGCTTCTCCGCCTTGCAGCAGGCGACATTCGCCAGCCCCAAGCGCAAGTCGATCGAGGCCTACAACGCGTTCGTCGAAGGCGGTGGCGAGATCTATGTGCCCACGCCAGAGCAGAAGCAGGCGTTCCAGGATGCCGCCGCCCCGGTCTACGAATGGTTCACCTCCACCGTCGACAACGGCGACGCGATCCTTGCGGATTTCCGCGCGGCCATCGCCGAGGCGGAAGAGACCGTCAACGCGCAGCGCGCGGCTGAACTGAACTGATCCGGACGGGGGGCGGCGTCGGTCGCCCCCCGCCTCCGACGGTCCCGTCGAACGCGCCGACCATTCCGGGCCTGCGCGCGTCTAGCGGAACGGATACATCCAGACCTTGTAATCGGCGATCAGCTCATGCGCCTTCGCGATCTCATCCGCCGTCATCTTCTTGACGACTTCCTCCTGGCTGACGGCTGCGTCGGGGTCCCCGCCGATGGTCGACAGGGCATACCAAAGGTAAGCGCGGACGAGGTCCGGAGCGGGCATGCCGAGACCGATCTCATAGTACCAGCCGACACCGGATTGCGCGCCGGGATGCCCTTTCATGGCGCTGCGCAGATACCAGTCGAACGCCCGCACCTCGTCGCGCTCGACGCCAAGGCCGAGGGCGAACATCACGCCGATCAACTCTTCCGCGTCGGCGTTGCCCGATCGCGCGGCGGGCCAGAGTTCCTCACGCGCCTCCGCGAAGCGACCGGCCTCCATCAGGTCGCGGGCCTCCTCGATATCGGCAAGCGCGGGGGTCGCCAGAAGGGATATCAGGGCAAGGTATCTCATTCGCTTCTCCTTGGTCTCAGCATGGCAATCGCGGTGCTCCCTGCCAAGGCGGAAGAGGTGACGTTTCACCCCTTCGACGCGGCGCGGGCGCGGCTTGGCCAATTGCTGTTCTACGATCCGATCCTTTCGGGGAACCGCAATATCTCCTGCGCGACATGCCACCACCACGAGACCTTTTCGGCCGACGGTCTTTCGCTTGGCATCGGCGAAGGTGGCGTTGGCATCGGGCCCAAGCGGACGGCCGGAAGCGGGCGCGACGCGATCCGCAAGCGGGTGCCGCGCAACGCCCCCGGTCTCTGGAACATCGGTGCGACGGAATTCGAGACGTTTTTCCACGATGGTCGGGTCAGCGAGGGCGGGGCCTATGGCAACGGCTACATCAGTCCGGCCGAAGAGTGGCTGCCGGACGGTCTGCCGAACCTGCTCTCCGTGCAGGCGCTGTTTCCGCTGACCGCGCAGTTCGAGATGGCCGGAAACACGGGCGAGAACGAGGTGATCGGCGCCGTCCAGGACCGCATCGACCTTGGCTGGCCGATCCTTGCCAAGCGGGTCCGGACGATCCCGGCCTACGGCGACGGTCTGGCCGCGTCGTTCGGGCTGAGCGGCTCGCAGGAGGTCACGATCAGCCACATCGCCATGGCCCTCGCGGATTTCATGAACAGCGAATGGCGATCGCTGGACGCGCCATTCGACGCATGGCTTGTGGGCGAGGGTGCGCTCACCGACGCGCAGGACCGCGGGCGCAAGCTGTTCTTCGGTTCGGCAAAGTGCGTGTCATGCCATTCCGGCCCGCTGTTCACCGATCATCGGTTCCACGCACTCGCCCTCCCACCCTTCGGGCCCGGGCGCACCCGGCTTTTCGACCCGATCCCGCGCGACGTCGGCCGGATGGCCGAAACCGACGATCTGGAAGACGCCTATCGGTTCCGCACGCCCAGCTTGCGAAACGTGACACTGACCGGACCGTATGGGCACAACGGGGCCTATCCGACGCTCGAAGGAATCATCAGGCATCATGCCGACCCCTTGGGCGCGCTGGATGCCTGGACGCCGGATCTTGCCCGTCTGCCCGAAGCGGGCAGGATTTCCGTCATCGATTTCGTCATTCTGGACGACGCCCGGGAGATGGACAGGGTCCGGAGCGTGGTCGATATCCAGCCTGTCGCCCTGTCTTCCGATGAGATCGCCGACCTTGTGGCGTTCCTCGGTGCCCTTGAGGGCGGGGACAGCAAATATGGACGCCTCGGCGTTCCCGACAGCGTCCCGAGCGGTCTGGCGGTCGAGTGATGACGCGTCTGCTGGTCTGCGGCATCGCCGTCATGGATTACGTTCACCGGGTCGAGGCGATCCCCCGTGGCGAGGGGAAACACCGCTCCGTGTCGTTTGAACGGATCGGCGGCGGATGTGCCGCCAATGCCGCGGTGGGGGCCGCGCGATTGGGGGCGGAGGTGACCCTCCTGACGCGACTTGGCGCGGATGCAACGGGCGATGAGCTTGCGGCGATGCTGATCTCGCACGGGGTGCGGCCCGCTTGGACGCGGGGTGGGGCGACACCCCTGAGCTCCGTTATGCTGGACCCTGCGGGCGAGCGGATGATCGTCAACTTTCCGGGACGGGATTTGCCGACGGCTCCCCCCATCGTGCCCTCCTGCGATGCCGTGCTGTCCGACTGCCGCTGGCCGGAGGCGGCCGAAGCCGTGCTGACCCATGCGCGCGCCAACGACCTGCCGGGCGTTCTGGACGGCGAGAAATATACCCCCGAACCGCTTGCCGCGCTCGCGTCCCACGTGGTGTTCAGCGCGCCCGGCCTGCGCGACTTCACCGGTATCGATGCGCTCGACCGGGCGCTCGCAGACGCCTCCGCGCGCCTGCCGGGCCTCGTGGCCTTCACCGACGGGGCGAATGGCGTCCGTTGGGCGCACGGCCCCTCGATCGCCGCGCCCCGGATCACGCCCGTCGACACGCTGGGCGCGGGCGACGTCTGGCACGGCGCGTTCGCGCTTGCCCTCGGTCGCCGTCGCGACCTGGCCGAGGCATCCGATTTCGCCAACCGGGTCGCCGCGCTGAAATGCACGCGCGCCGGTGGCTGGGACAGTTATCCGACAGATACCGAACTGGAGAGACCATGACGATCACCCTTACCCCAGGCAAGCAGCTGGGCTTTCGCCGCATGTCCGACGATGCCGGCCGCTTCAAGATGACCGCCGTGGATCAGCGTCCGCCTATCAAGACCCCGATCGCGGCCGCCCATGGCGGCGAGGCGCCGTGGGACAAGGTGGCGGAGGTCAAGACCGCCCTGATGGAGGCGTTGCAACCGTCGTCGACCGCCATGCTGCTCGACCCCCACTATGCTGTCCCGCATGGCTGGAAGGCGTTCGATCCGCGCAAGGGGTTGATCGTGACGCTGGAGGATTCGATCTTCCGCGAGACGGGGCAAGGCCGCTATTCAGCCGAGATCGACGATTGGTCCGTCAACAAGATCAAGCGGATGGGCGGAGACGCGGTCAAGGTTCTGGCGTGGTATCGTCCCGACATTTCCGATGCAGTCCGCATGGCGCAGCAGGATTTCGTCAAGCGTACGGGCGAGGCCTGTGCGCAGTTCGACATCCCGTTCCTGTTCGAATTGCTGGTCCACCCGATCGAGTCGGATGCCGAGCAGACGAGCGAATACACCGAGATGGCGACGAAGCA
Source organism: Jannaschia sp. (assembly GCA_049647445.1). GTDB lineage: Bacteria > Pseudomonadota > Alphaproteobacteria > Rhodobacterales > Rhodobacteraceae > Jannaschia. Next base: position 4,543 of record JBARXR010000158.1, read on the forward strand.
TTCGGACCATGTCCTCCGGTCGGTCGAGGCCTTTGCCGGTGCGGAGTATGGCGTTGATGTCTTCAAGCTGGAAAGCCCCGTCCCCGGCAGGGGTATCGCGGGCGGTGACGCTTCGGTTCAAGCGCTCTTCGACGAGATGGGGCGCCTTGCAGGCCGACCGTGGGTCATGCTGTCGGCGGGCGCCGGGAAGGAAGACTTCAAGACCGTCCTCGAATACGCGTATAGGGCCGGGGCGTCGGGGTATCTTGCAGGGCGCGCGATCTGGCTGGACGCGTTCCAGCGGTGGCCCGACATAGCGGCGATGTCCGCGGGACTGGCCGAAGATTCAGTGCCCTACATGGCCGGTCTGAATGCCTTGACGGACGAGCATGCGACGCCGTGGCATGCGCATCCGGTCTATGGCGGTGACGGGATGGACTTTGTGGATGCGTCGGCCGGCTTTCGTCACGGATACGCGGCGATATGATGCGCGTCGGGATCCTGCCGCTGGGGCGGCCGACGTTCGACGTGCCCTATGCCGAGGAAAAACTTGCCGGAATGCTGGCGCAGCTGGATGCGTGCGGGCACCAGATCATCGGTCCGCGGACGCTTTTGATGGCGGCGGACGACGCGGCGCTGGCGGCCACGAGGGATGTCGACGTCCTTTTGATCCTTCAGGTGACATTTACGGACGCGGCCTTCGCGACCCGCGCCGCTATAGGCCACGAGGGCAGGGTCGCGATCTGGGCCATGCCGGAGCCGCGACTGGGTGGACGCCTGCGGCTCAACGCGTTTTGCGGCCTCAACCTGTTGTCCCATGCGCTTGGCCTCAATGACCGCCGGTTCGCCTGGGCCTATGACGACAGGATCGACGTCGATGCCCTGCTGACCGGGCCGGAGGTCCGCCCGAAGCTCGGAGGTCCGACCGACGCCGCGCCGGTTGCGATGCGCCGTGACCTGCATATCGCCCGGATCGGTGAGCGTCCGGTCGGCTTTGACACCTGCGATTACGACCCGGCCAGGCTGGAGGCGCTGACCGGGACTCGCGTGACGGAGCTTGCGCTGCCCGATCTGTTTGATCGTGCGCGCGCCTTGCCTGACGCGGCCGTGGCCCCCTATGCGGCAAAGGCCGCTGGCCTTGGTGGGCTGGAGACGCTCGACACAGGCGAACTGGACCGATCGCTTAGACTGGCGGGCGCACTGGACGGGCTGAAGGCAGAGCACGGGTTCGACGCAATGGCCATCCGCTGTTGGCCCGAGACGTTCACCGACTATGGCGGCGCGGTCTGCGGCCCGGTGTCGATGCTCGGGGAGGCGCGCACACCTTGCGCCTGTGAGGCGGACGTCTACGGCGCCGTCACGCAGGCGATCTTGCAGGACGTGGCCAATGCACCGGTGTTCCTGGCCGATCTGGTCGATATGGACGCGGAAACCGGTGTCGTCTGGCACTGCGGCCAAGCGCCTGTCTCCATGGCGGCGCGCGCCGCGGACGCCACGGTGCACACCAATCGAAAACAGGCGCTGTTGCTGGAGTTTCCGCTGAAGTCGGGCCGCGTGACGCTGTTCCGTCTGAGCCAGGCCTACGGGCGTGCGCAAGCCGTGATCGCCACCGGCGAGATGCTGGAGCGACCGATGGCTTTCACCGGAACCAGCGGGGTGGTGCGATTCGACCGGGGTGCCGGGGCGGTCCGGGATGACGTCATGGCAAGCGGGCTGGAGCATCACATGGCGCTGGCCTACGGCGACCATGCGCAGGCGTTGCGCGGCGTGGCTGCGGGCTTGGGTATCGACGTTCTGGAGCTCGGGGCATGATCCGCTACGGCTTGATCGGCGCCGGCATGATGGGGCAAGAACACATCCGCAATATCAATCTCTTGAAGGGGGCCGTGGTCAGTGCGGTCGCCGACCCGGACGCGGGCATGCGGGCCTTGTCCCTTGCAACGGCGCGGACGGGCGTGGGCTTTGGAACTGCGGATGAACTGATCGCGGCGGATGTCGCGGACGTCTTCCTGATCGCAGCCCCGAATGATCTGCATGCGGGCATGCTGCAGCGGCTGATGGCAACCGACAAACCGATCCTGGTGGAGAAGCCGCTTGCCACGACGACCGCTGATTGCCGCGATCTTCTGAACATGGCCAAGGGTCGTCATGCGCCGATCTGGGTCGCAATGGAATACCGATATATGCCGCCTGTTCAGAGGCTTATCCAGGCCCTGGATCAGGGGACGGTGGGAGACGTGCGCATGATCTCGATCCGCGAACACCGCTTCCCGTTCTTGCCCAAAGTCGACGATTGGAACCGGTTCAATGCCCGCACCGGGGGAACGCTGGTCGAGAAATGCTGCCATTTTTGGGATTTGATGCGCCTGATCCTGAAATCCGACCCAATCCGCGTCTATGCGAGTGCGGGCGTAGACGTCAATCACCGGGACGAACGCTATGCCGGCGGGGTGCCGGATATCGTCGACAATGCCTATGTCGTTGTCGATTTTGCCAATGGAACCCGTGGGATGCTGGACCTGTGCATGTTCGCCGAAGGGTCGCATTGGCAGGAGAGTATCGCGGTGACGGGGCCGAATGCGCGGTGCGAGGCGTTCATTCCGGGGCCGGCGCGGTTTGCGCCGGACGGCGCGGCGCGGGAGGCGGAGCTGGTGACGTCGATCCGCGCCCTCAAGCGGGAGGTTCGGGAGGTCGTGCACACCCCGCCTGAGCTGCTTATCGCGGGCGACCATCACGGCTCAACCTATTATCAACACGCACGTTTCCTTGATCTTGTCCGCAGTGGCACAGGTCAGCCGGAGGTCTCTCTGGAAGATGGATACTGGTCGGTCCTCGTGGGCGAGGCGGCGGAGGAATCGGCCCGCTCCGGGCAGGCGATCGACCTGAGGGGGCGCGGCGCATGACGGGTGATCCACGGGTGATCTACGTCGGATATACGTCCGACGCGATTTACGCACCATCAACGCAACAAAACCGAAAGTCTGTGCGATGATATTGATAACCGAGTTCATGGACGAGGTCTGGGTCGACTGGCTGCGCGCGCGCGTGGAGGTGATCTATGAGCCGGACCTGCCGGACCGGCCCGAAGCCCTGGCGGACCTGGCGCGAGACGCGCAGGCGATCATCGTGCGCAACCGGACGCAGGTGCGCGGCGATCTGCTGCTGTCCGGTTTTTCCTGCGTCGGGCGGCTTGGCGTCGGCCTCGACAATATCGACGTCGCGGGCTGTCGCGCACGACGGATCGACGTCTTTCCGGCCACGGGTGCCAATACGTTGTCGGTGGCGGAATACGTCATCGTCACCGGGGCGATGCTGTTGCGCGGGGCCTATGGTCTGCGGGACGACATGGAGGCGGGGAACTGGCCGCGCGCGACCGCCGGACAGGGCCGGGAGATCGCGGGCAAGACGCTGGGCCTGATCGGATACGGCGAGATCGCGGGGGTGACGGCGCGGTTGGCCGGGGCGATGGGGATGAACTGCCTCGCCTCCGATCCCTATGCCGAGGACTTCCCCGGTGCCATCGAAGGCACGCTGGAGGAGGTCATCACCCAGGCGGACATCCTGACCCTGCATGTGCCCCTGACCGACGAGACGCGCAACATGATCGACGCCGATGTCATCGGCATGATGCAGCGCGGCGCGGTCTTGGTGAATGCCGCGCGGGGCGGCGTGGTCGATGAGGCGGCGGTCTGTGCCGCGCTTCGGTCCGGGCATCTGGGCGGCGCGGCCCTCGATACATTCGCGCAGGAGCCATTGGGGGCGGAGAACCCGTTCGCGGGTGTCCCGAACCTTATCCTGACGCCCCATATCGGCGGCGTGACGCAGGAGGCCAATGCCCGCGTGTCGGAAATGACCGCGCGGCGGGTGGCGGCCCACCTGGGGCTGGAGTAGGGGACTGGCATGAGACCGAGTTACACCATCGCGGGCCACGGCCTGACGGCGACGTTCACCGACCTTGGGGCCATCCTGGCGGATCTGCGGCTTGACGGGCATGCGCCGCCCCTGGTGCTGGGGCTTGCGGATCTTGACCATTATCCGGAGCACTCGAACTACATGGGTGCGACGGCGGGCCGGTTCGCCAATCGGATCGGACACGGACGGTTCGAGATAGACGGCACGTCGTACGAGGCGGATCGGAATTACCTCGGTCGGCACCTGCTGCATGGTGGATCCGCCGGCATCGGCAAGCGCATCTGGGAGATGCTGGACCACGAGGCGGATACGATCCGTTTCGGTATAACCCTGCGCGATGGCGAGATGGGGTTTCCCGGCGGCATGCGGATCGAGGCGTTCTTTGCCTGTGCGCCGGGTGCCTCGCTGCGCGTCATCTATCGCGCCACCTGCGATGCGCCGACGCTGTGCAACATCGCGCACCACAGCTATTTCAACCTCGACGGTCGGGACACCGTTGCCGACCACGTTCTGACCGTGGCCGCCGACCGCTACACGCCCGTCGACGACGACCTGATCCCCGTCGGCGTGGCCCCGGTCGCGGGAACCGCGTTCGACTTCCGCGCCGGGCGGGCCTTGCCGTCTGACGCTTTGCTGGATCACAACCTGTGCCTGTCGGATCGGCAGGTCGCCCTGCGTGAAGTGGCGCAGCTGCGATCCACCGCCAGCGGCGTGACGATGCGGATCGCCACGACCGAACCGGGTCTTCAGGTTTACGATGGCGCGAAACTGAACACGCAGGTGCAGGGTCTGGACGGGCGGACCTATCGCGCCCACGCGGGCGTCGCGCTGGAGCCGCAGGGCTGGCCCGATGCCCCGAACCACGGGGATTTCCCGAGCGCCGTTTTGCGGCCCGGTGAGACCTATGAGCAGACTTCGACATTCACGTTTGAGAAGGACTAGAGACATGGCGTTCCAGGATTGGATGAAGCAGGCGAACCTGATCGGCGGCGATTGGGTCGGCGCGGACGGCGGGACCACCATCGACGTGACGAACCCGGTCGACGGATCGGTCATCGGGACCGTGCCGAAGGCGGGGCGGCCCGAGACCGAGCGCGCGATCGCCGCCGCCGAGGGCGCATTTCCGGCGTTCCGCGACATGTCGCTGATGGAGCGGTGCACCCTTCTGTGGAAGCTGCACGATGCGCTGATGGACAACCAGAAGGACCTTGCGGAGCTTCTGACGGTCGAGATGGGCAAGCCCATGGCCGAGTCGATGGGCGAGATCGCCATCGGGGCGCAATACGTCCGCTGGTTCGCGGAAGAAGCCCGCCGCGCGAAAGGTGAGATCGTGCCCGCAGGCGTGAACGGGCGGCGCATTCTGGTGACCAAGCACGCCATCGGCGTCGTCGGCATGATCACGCCGTGGAATTTCCCGTCGTCCATGCTGGCCCGCAAGATCGCGCCCGCCCTGGCGGTCGGCTGCACGGTCGTGGCCAAGCCCGCGACGATGACGCCCTATTCGGGTCTGGCCTGGGGCGCCTTGGCCGAGGAGGTCGGCTATCCGAAGGGCGTGGTCAACGTCGTGACGGGCTCCGCACGCGAGATCGCGGGCGCGATGATGGACAGCTTCGCGGTGCGCAAGATCACGTTCACCGGCTCGACCGAGGTCGGCAAGGAGTTGATCCGGCAGTCGGCGGATACCGTCAAGAAGGTGTCGATGGAGCTGGGCGGCAACGCGCCCTTCATCGTCTTCGACGACGCCGATCTGGACCGCGCGGTCGAGGGCGCGATGGTGTCCAAGTTCCGCAACGCGGGCCAGACCTGTGTCTGCGCGAACCGCATCTTGGTGCAGTCGGGCATCCACGATGCGTTCGTCGCGAAGCTGGTCGAAAAGACGAAGGCGATGAAGGTCGGGGACGGGCGCGAAAAGGGTGTCGAGCAGGGGCCGATGATCGACATGGACGCGGTCGAGAAGGTCGAGGAGTTCGTGGCGGACGCCAAGGCCAAGGGTGGCACAATCGTCACCGGCGGGTCGCGGCACGGCAATGGCGGGACGTTCTTCGAGCCGACGGTGGTGACCGGGGCCACGCAGGCGATGAAGTTCGCCACGGAGGAGATTTTCGGTCCGCTGGCGCCGGTGTTCAAGTTCGAGACCGAGGTCGAGGCGATCGAGATGGCGAATGCGACGGTCTACGGGTTGGCGTGTTATGCCTATACGTCCGATCTGGGGCGGGCGTTCCGCCTGAACGAAGGGCTGCAATACGGGATGATCGGGATCAATTCGGGCCTGATCACGACCGTCGAGGCACCGTTCGGGGGCGTCAAGGAATCGGGCCTTGGCAAGGAAGGCGGATCGCAGGGCCTCGAGGATTACATGGAGACGAAATACGTCTGCATCGACGGGATCTGACGGATCGGGGGCGGCCGATCCTTCCGCCCCCGCATCGCCTCCCGGTCAGCCGCCGTTGCGGGCCAGCCAGTCTGTCATCAGGGCGATCTCGGTTTCCTGTGCATCGATGACCTCGCGGGCGAGGGCGATCATCTCCGGGTCGTCGCCGGTGTCGAGCAGGACTTTCGCCATGTCGATGGCCCCCTGATGGTGGGCGATCATGGCGCGGGCGAAGTCGATATCGGCATCGCCCGACGGCTCGATCTGCATGCCCTGCATCATCGTGTCCGTTGCGGCGGTCATGCCGGTCATGTGGCCGCCGTGGGCATCGTGGGTCTGGGCCGATGCGCCGGTGGCGGCCAAGGCCAGGACGAGGGTCAGCGTCTTGTGGGGGGTCATGGCAAGGCTCCGGGTTGGGTGCTGTTTCGGATCACATGAACCGACAGTCAGGCACGTTCAATGGAGCCGATGCGCCGGGGCATCACGCTTCGGTGACGACGATCCGCCTAGACCGGGTTCGGCGGCTCCCGCCCGTCCCTGATCGCCAGCGCGTTGGCCATGGCCATGCGGCCCATGTCTTCGCGCACTTCCAGGGCGGCGGTGCCGAGGTGGGGCAGGAGCGTGACGTTCTCCAGCGCCCGGAGGGCATCGGGGACCTTGGGTTCCTGTTCGTAGACGTCGAGGCCCGCGCCGCCGATGGAGCCGGATTGCAGCGCCGCAATCAGCGCCGCCTCGTCCACTACGTCGCCGCGCGCGATGTTCACGAGGATGGCGTGGGGCTGCATGGCGGCAAGGGCCTCCGCGTTCATCAGGTGGCGGGTCTCGGGCGTGGCGGCGACGGCCATGATCACGACATCGGCGACGGTGCAGACCTCGGCCACGCTGCCAAGCTGGGTCGCGTCGTCGACGGTCTTCGCGGAGCGGTTCCAGAACACGACCCTCATCCCGAACCCGGCGGCGCAGCGGCGTGCGATGGCCTGCCCGATCCGGCCCATGCCGAGGATACCGACGGTCTTGCCGGACACGTGCAGTCCCAGCATCTGCACCGGGTGCCAGCCGTGCCAATTGCCGGACCGGACCAGCCGCTCTCCTTCGCCCGCCCGCCGGGCGGTCATCAGCATCAGCGTCATGGCGGTGTCGGCGGTGGCGTCGGTGACGGCGCCGGGCGTGTTGGTCACGACCAGACCCGCGGCGCGGGCGGCGGCGACATCGATGTGGTTGTAGCCCACGCCGAAGTTGGCGAGGCCCTTGGCGCGGATGTCGCCGGTGAAGGCGTCGGCCCGGAAGGCATCGCCCAGCGTGGGCAGGATCACGTCGAAATCGGCCAGCGCGGCGCGACACGCGTCCAGATCCATCGGCTGCGTGGTGTCGCGGCAGGTCACGTCGAAATGGTCGGCCAGCGCGGACATGACGCTGTCGGGCAGCGCGCGGGAGACGAGAAGGCGGGTCAATTCATCCGCCCCCCCAAGGGCACGTCCTCATCGGGTGACAGAAGGACGACTTCGCCCGCCGCATCCGGCACGCCCAGAACCAGCACTTCGGACATGAACTTGCCGATCTGGCGCGGCGGGAAATTGACGACGGCCACGACCTGTTTTCCGATCAGGGCCTCGGGCGTGTAGTGGGTGGTGACCTGCGCGGAGGTCTTGCGCTCACCCAGGTCGCCGCCGAAATCGATCCACATCTTGATGGCGGGTTTGCGGGCCTCCGGGAACGGCTCCGCCCGCGTGACGCGCCCGACGCGGATGTCCACTTTCAGGAAGTCGTCGAAGTCGATATCGCTCATCCCCGCAACTCCTTCGAGCGGTTGGTGGCGGCGGCGACGGTGCGGGCCATGAGGTCCGGCAGGGCCGCCATCAGCACCTCCAACCCTGCCTGCGTCGTGCCATTGGGCGAGGTCACGTTGATCCGCAGTTGGGCGGGATCCTCGCCGGTCATCGCCAGTTCGCCCGCCCCCGCGACGGTCGCGCGGGCCAGTTGCAGGGCGAGGTCAGCGGAAAGCCCCTGTGCCATGCCCGCCGCTGCCATCGCCTCGATCATGTGAAAGACATAGGCCGGACCGGAGCCCGACAGGCCGGTTACGGCGTCCATCTGATCCTCGCTGTCCAACCGGACCACATCGCCCACGGCCTTGAGGAACGCCTCGGCCATGTCGAGGTCCGCGGCGCTGGCGGCGGCATTCCCGATGATCGCGCTGATGCCGCGCCCGACGGCCGCCGGGGTATTCGGCATGGCGCGCACGAGGCGGATGTCTCCGAGGGCCGCCTCGTAGGCGGAAATGGGGGTGCCTGCGGCGACGGTCACGAAGAGGGTGTCGGTCAGACCGCGCAGCGCCGGCAGCGCGTCGCGCATCATCTGCGGTTTGACGGCGATCAGCGTGACCGCAGGCGCGGGCGGCAGCGCCGTGTTGAGGCCAACCCCGGTGCCGCGCAGCCAGTCCGAGGGGTTCGGGTCGAGGATGGTGACGGCGCCCGGAGCGAGGCCACGGGCAAGCCAGCCCGCCAACATCGCGGAGCCCATCTTGCCGCAACCCAGCAGGACCACACCCCGCGAATTGATGTCTGTTAAGTCCATGAACGAAACCCTCCGCGCCCGACCCTAGAGGCGCGGCGCGGAGGTGAAAAGGTCAGGCGTGGCCGTAGGCTTCGGCCATCGCGATCTGCATCGCATCGACCGGCTTTCGCCCGCCCCAGCAGACAAGCTGGAATGCGGGGTAATAGCGTTCACCCGCTAGGATCGCTTCGGCGACCATGTGGTTGATCTGTTCGACCTGCGCACAATTTCCGCCCGCGAGAACCAGTCCGTAGCGGTAGACCATCAGCTTTTGCGTCGGCCAATAGGTGAAGGCGCCCGCCCAGCATTCGTCGTTGGCGAGGTTGAGCACTTCGTAAAGGCCCGGAAGGCTGTCGTCGGGGGGCTGCATCTCGAAGCAGCAGACCATGCGCAGGGTCTCATCGAATTCGGACCAGGCGAGGGTGACGGAATAGCTGCGCCACTGACCTTCGACGACCATGGCGATCTGGTCGTCGCAGACGCGGTCGAAATCCCATTCGTGCGTTTCCGCCACGGTCTCGACGAGGTCGATGGGGTGCAGATCGCCTGTTTCGGAGAATTGTTGCCTCTGGTGGAGCATGTCGTGCCCTTCCGCTCGGTGCCCTAGGACTTGTGTGAGCAGCGATCCTTATGACGGATGCTGCCCCGTCCCTACCAGATATGGTGGAGCCTGCGCGGGACTCTGTAAAGGGCCGAGTGCGGGTTACCCACAAGTTTCCTGCCGCAACCGCGTGAGGCCGGTGTAGCTTGATGTAGCTTGACGCCGAAAACTGGAGTGTTTGACGCTCAAATCTGGAGCAAGAGCTTTTCATCACGGGGCGCGACGAGCGGTTCGAAGGGTCCTTCGAAGGGTCCTTCGAACGTCAGACCCGCCGGTCGTGTATTCGACGACCGCATCGCCCCCCCTCCAGCACCGGGTCACGTCAGATGCAGTGCGTACCCGACGCCCCAGACCGTGACGATCTTCCAGCCCAGACCCACCTTCACCAGATGCTTCCGACCGCGCTTCACGACGGTCGGCAGATCATGATGGTCGCCGTATCCGGTCACGTCCTCCAGCATGCGCGCCAGCGTCACCTTGTGGAGCGTCATGCCCGGTTTGCTCAGGAGCGCATAGAACAGGCCCACCTGCGTCAGCGGTGGCCGTCCAGTCACATCGGCCACATAGGCGATGTCCGTCTCCATGGTGTCCGGCCTGTAGTGGATCAGCGACAGATCGAGCGGGGGTAGGGTCATGCGGCGTTCAGCAGCGCGATCATCGCAGCCGCCGCGTCCTCTCCGCGCGCGATCTGTGACGGCACATCGAAGTGAATGGCATCGCTTTCGATCACAGCATCGGGGCGACGGGTGACATAGGTGCAGTTCGGGATCGCGGATACGTCGCCGCTGTTCTGGTCCAGCTTCTTTTGCTCATTGATCCGGGCGACGACCCCGCCTTGCTCAAGCAGGCCGCCGATTTCCAAGATCACAACCGGAAAGTCTCCCCAGATTGCGCGCAGGCCAAGGATCATCTGCTTGAACATCGGTGCGTAGTTCAGGCTCGCATCGCTTTCGCCTTGGCACCAGAAGAAACCTGCAACTTCGCTACCCGCCACGGAGGCGCGCAAGGCTGCAACATGGGCCACCATCATGTCATACAGACGGCCATTTCCGCCGGGATAATACGTGTTGCCGGGAAAGGCCCACCCACCGTCCGGAGAGGGTGATATAGAGGTTCCGCCTTCGGAAGACCCAATAAACGACGCGGCATAACCGTCTTCCTGCCAGCTCGGGTCGTCCATCATGTTCTTGATGATGGAGTGCATAGGGCCATTACCTTCGGGATTTCCCGCTGCGCTCTGCATCATCGCACCCGAGAGACTAGGAACGCCAATGCCTTGGTTTCCGTTCAGCGCGGCGTTGATGGTCGGCCCACTGCCGTCGCTCACAGAGTTCCATGTGCTGTTCGTCACCTGCGTATGCCAAAGCGCACGTGGATCGGGGGCAAAGTCCGCCGCATTGAAACCGCTTACCGAGCTAGGCCCGTCCATGTTCGACTGACCCGCCGTGACAAAAATCTTCTTTGGGGCGTCGATCATGTCCTGAATTGACCACGCGCCTACGTTGGCGACATCTGCCACCAACCGCCCACCCGCTCGCATAGTCAGGTGCGTTCTAATGTCGGACGTAGCTGTTAAACTAGCGCGTCGCCGCCTCGCTTGGTTTACACCAACCCCTAGAAGCGTCTGGCTGGCACCATCGCTCAGACCCACGTTTGGTGTGCCAGCGCTCCAAGCTGTTGTGTTGATTTCAACCACAACTTGCTCGCCCGCCGCGACCGGCGAGTTAAAGGGCACATGCACGTTGCCGCTGGCAGGTGCTGGAGAAGAGGCCATATTGACCACCAAGGTTCCCGGCGGTGTCGTGTTGTAATTGAAGCCGGTGAGTGTAGACCAGTTGGTCACGTCCAGAAACTCCGCGACGGGCGTGTCGAGAAGTTGCCGACCATAGACAGGCGTCCCGGTCGGAGGTGGTGGCGTCACCACCACGGGGGCCGTCACCGTCTTGCTGACCCGATCCGCCAGGTCGCGCACTGACACGACTGCGCCGACAGAGACGCCCGCCAGGCTGAGCGTGCGCGCCGTCCCGGCGGCACCCGCGACCGCGACCCCGTCGAGATACCACTTTGGAGAGACGATCGACGACGAGGCCGTCAGGGTCTCGCCGGGGTTCGGCAGGCCGCTGATCCGGTCAGAGGCTCCGGTGCCGCTGCTGCCGCTCCAGCTACGCATGGTCGACGAGCGCCGATCCATCGACGCCCTCGCTGCGGGCCCAGACGCGGTTCGCTCCGGGGATCCCGCGAAACAGGTCGGACAGCGGCCGATTGATCTCGCCCAGGCCGACGCTGTAGCCGAAGCCCACCGCGCTCGCGGCGGGGGGCACGCTGCCAACGGTTCCAAGCACCTCGAAGGGATACTTGCCCTTGTTCTGGAAGGTGATCTCCGAGACGTCGCCGCCGGTGAGTTCGGTCCATTCGTTCGCGGGCAGGGGGA
>JBARXR010000159.1:0-8037 GCA_049647445.1 Jannaschia sp.
TTGCGATCCAGAAACCGCAGGTCCGAGATATTTGCGTTCTGTTCCCCGATCAACGTGCAAATCCGCCCAAGGACGCCCGAATTGTTCGAAATTGTCATGTCCAGCGTCACGGCGTTGCGCGGCGCATGATGTCCGGGGTTCCAGTGCAGATCGACCCAGCGTTCGGTCTGATCCTCGAATTCGATCATGCGGGGGCAATCGATGGCATGGACGGTGACGCCCCGGCCCTTGTTGGTGACGCCGACGATCCGTTCGCCCGGAACGGGCTGGCAGCAACTGGCCCTTTCATAAGAGGCCTTTGGATCGAGGCCGATTATGGCACGATCGGCGCTGACGTCCGGGGCGGGACGGCTGTTCGCCAGCTCGGGATAGAGTTCGCCGACGACCGCGCGGGCGCTGATCTCCGAAGCCCCGATGGCGGCCAGCAGGTCGTCCTCGTCGTCGAGGCCGTGCTGTCGTGCCGCAGTTTCCAGGGCCTTGTCCGTCGCGCGCTTGCCGACCTGCGCGAAGGCGGCCCGTGCCAGTTCGCGCCCGAGGCGGACGTGCCCGGTGCGGCGCTCTGCCTTGAGCGCCCGGCGGATCGCGGATTTGGCGCGACCGGTCGTGGCGATGTCGATCCACGTCGCCTGCGGGGTCTGCCCCTCAGCGGTCACGATCTCGATGCTCTGGCCGTTGCGCAACCGGGTCCAGAGCGGCACCCGCATGCCGTCGACGCGCGCCGCCACCGTCCGGTGCCCGATGCGGGTATGGATCGCGTAGGCGAAATCGATGGGCGTCGCCCCCTTCGGCAGCTTTATGACCTCGCCCTTCGGCGTGAAGCAGAACACCTGGTCGGTGTACATTTCCAGCTTCACCGCCTCCATGAACTCCGCATGGTCGGCCGCTTCCTCGAAGCTGTCGGTCATCTTGCGCAGCCAGTCCGCCGGGTCCACGGCAAAGCGGTTCTCGGCGCGCACACCGTCGCGATAGGACCAGTGCGCCGCCACACCGCGTTCCGCGACCTCGTGCATTTCCCGCGTGCGGATCTGCACCTCCACCCGCTTGCCGTCCCGGCCCGAAACGGTCGTGTGGATCGAACGGTAGCCGTTGGATTTCGGCTGGCTGATATAATCCTTGAAGCGGCCGGGGATGGATTTCCAGCGCTGATGGATCACGCCCAGGGCGCGATAACAGTCCGCCTCGCTGCCGGTGATCATGCGGAACCCGTAGATGTCGGACAGACGGGAGAAGCCGATCTCCTTCTCTTCCATCTTGCGCCAGATCGAGAAGGGCCGCTTGGCGCGTCCGTAGACCGTCGCCTCCACGCCCGCGCGCAGCAGTTCGGCTTCCATGTCATCGGTGATCCGGGCGATCACGTCGCCGGTCTCGTGACGCAGGGTGACGAACCGGCGCAGGATCGAATTGCGGGCCTCCGGGTTCAGGACGGCAAAGGCCAGGTCCTCCAGTTCCTCGCGCATCCACTGCATCCCCATGCGGCCCGCGAGGGGGGCATAGATCTCCATCGTCTCATGGGCCTTCTGCGCCTGCTTTTCCGGTTTCATGTGCCGGATCGTGCGCATGTTGTGCAGCCGGTCAGTCAGCTTGACGAGGATGACGCGCATGTCCTTGGACATCGCCATGAAAAGCTTGCGGAAATTCTCGGCCTGCTTGGTCTCGGACGACGTCAGTTCGAGGTTTGTCAGCTTGGTGACGCCATCGACGAGTTCCGCGATCTCCTCACCGAACAGACGCATCACGTCCGCATAGGTGGAACGCGTGTCCTCGATCGTGTCGTGCAGCAGGGCGGTAATGATGGTCGCGTCGTCGAGGCGCTGCTCGGTCAGCAGACCGGCCACGGCGACGGGATGGGTGAAATACGGCTCTCCGGATCGCCGAACCTGGCCTGCGTGCATTTCGGCACCGTAGACATAGGCAGTCCGGATCAGATCCGCGTCGGTCCGGGGATTGTAGGCGCGCACGAGCGCGATCAGATCATCGACCTCGATCATGGCGCCGCAAACATCCTATTTCTGACCCTGCGCCTCCATCAGCGCGCGCAGAAGTTTTTCTTCGGACATGTCGTCCTGCTGGGGGACGTCCTTCTCGACGCCCATCAGAAGGGCCATGCTGTCCTCTTCCGGCTCGTCGACTTCGATCTGGGTCTGGTTCGATTCGATCAGACGCTCGCGCAGGTCGCCGGCGGTCTGGGTTTCATCCGCGATCTCACGCAGGGCGACGACGGCGTTCTTGTCGTTGTCGCGGTCGACGGTAATCGAAGATCCGGTCGCGATTTCGCGCGCGCGGTGCGCGGCGAGCATCACCAGTTCGAACCGGTTCGGAACCTTGTCAACGCAGTCTTCAACGGTCACGCGGGCCATGGCACGTACCTCGGGCAGGGGAATGGAAAGCCGTACCTATAACCGCCAGCGGGGCTTGACAACCCGTCTAGAGCCGCCCCAGCCGCCGAATTCCGCGGCGTGCCTGTCGCGGCAGGTCCGCCGCCATCGCGGCGATGCTGCGACCGGTCAGCGGATGACGCCAGTGCGGCGCGATTTCGGCCAACGGCATCAGCACGAACCCGCGATCCTGCAGGCGCGGATGGGGCAACAGCAAGTGGTCCGGGACATGAACGGATTGTGCATCCGGCGGCAGGTTGATCCATGCGGTTGCCGCAACGTTACCGGGACGCACCAGCCCGCCCCCGCCAACAAGGTCGAGATCGAGGATGCGCGCGCCCCACCGCAGGTCGCGGGTGCGTCCAAAGCGTGTTTCTATCCCGTGGAGCCGGTCGAGAATCCGTTCGGGAGGCTGATCGGACATAAACGTGGCAGCGGCATTCACAAAATCGGGACCGATCCCCGGCGGCCAGGCCGGTGTCGCGAAAAGCGACGACAGTGCAAGGCCTCGGCCGAATGCCGCCGCCAGACACCGTCCCGCACCGGCCACCTTCCGCGCGTTCGCGGATCGGCTGACACCCGAATTTGCACCGAGCGAGATGAGGTATACTGTCATTGGGGTGCACCGGGATATTGCGGGTCCCGGCAAAATATATACATAGCCCCGAACCGAAGTAAGCCGCCCGTCCTCACACATTCACTCGGCGGCACCTCCGGAGAGGAAAATCTTATGTTCTATCGCGATGAGCGCCTGGCGCTGTTTATCGACGGGTCCAACCTGTATGCCGCTGCCAAGGCACTGTCGTTCGATATCGACTACAAGTTGCTTCGTCAGGAATTCATGCGGCGCGGCAAGTTGCTTCGGGCGTTCTATTATACGGCCCTGCTGGAAAACGAGGAATATTCGCCGATTCGTCCGCTTGTAGACTGGCTGCAGTACAATGGCTTCACCATGGTGACGAAGCCTGCGAAGGAGTTCATCGACAGCCAGGGTCGCCGCAAGATCAAGGGCAACATGGACATCGAACTGACGGTGGACGCGCTCGAAACGGCCGAACATGTCGATCACATCGTCATCTTCTCGGGGGATGGGGATTTCCGGCCGCTGGTCGAGGCGTTGCAGCGCAAGGGCGTCCGTGTCTCCGTCTGTTCGACCATCCGCAGCCAGCCGCCGATGATCGCCGACGACCTGCGTCGGCAATGCGATAATTTCATCGAGCTGGAAGAATTGCGGGATGTCATCGGACGCCCCCCGCGCGAGCCGCGCGACGTCGATGAAACGCCGCTTGCGGCAAACGAATAGATCTCAGGCGCGCGGCGGCCTCGCCCGGAAAGACGGCAGCCGCCAGCCATACCTGATCGACCCGGCGCGCAGCAGGAACGTGACGAAGACGCAGGCCGCCAGCGGCCAGAGACCGGGGGCCGCCAATTCCCGCGCGATGACACCGGCGGCGGCCCCGGCGAGAGCGGCGGTGACGTAGAGTTCGCCCTGATTGAGGACGAGGGGCACTTCGTTGCAGACCACATCCCTGAGCAGGCCGCCCATGCAGCCGGTCACGATCCCCATGACAAGCTGCACCCAGATGTCCTGACCCATGTCGTGGGCCACGGCCACCCCGGCGGCGGCGGCCACCGAGAGGGCTACCGCGTCCAGCCAGACGATCCAGGTGAGCCGTGACGGCAACAGGTGGTGGGTGAAGAACACGGCCACCGCCACCACCGCCGAAACCGCCACGGGCGAAGGGTCGCCGATCCAGAACACGGGTTCGCGCCCCAGAAGCAGATCGCGGGTCGTGCCGCCGCCCACGGCGGTCAGGCAGGCGATGAAGATGAACCCGATGACGTCGAGTTGGGCACGCGCGGCCACAAGCGCACCGGTGATCGCGAAGATCAGGACGGATGCGATATCCAGACCCAGAACAAGCGTCATGTCCGGATATCCACGGTCCGAAGGGTTGAGCGGCGGATCCGGCGCAGTTGCCGCTGTCGCCGGACCGCACAGTGCTGCCGGGTCATGTCTCGCGTCGCGCCTTGAACGGGGCCATGCCAGCCCGCGCCAACGCATCCGCGCGTTCGTTTTCCGGATGACCCGCGTGGCCCTTGACCCATGTCCATGTCACGTCGTGGCGCGCCTGTGCCGCGTCCAGCCTGCGCCATAGATCCTCGTTCTTGACCGGCTTGCGGGTCGAGGTTTTCCAGCCGTTGCGTTTCCAGCCGTGCAGCCAGGCCGTGATGCCCCCCTTCACGTAGGCGGAATCCGTGACGACCGTCAGGGAGGAGGGTCGCTCGAGTGCCTCGAGCGCGTGGATCGCGGCCAGCAGTTCCATGCGGTTGTTGGTGGTCTCGGCCTCGCCGCCCTTCAATTCCCGTTCCTTGACGACGGCGCCGTCGCGCGTCGCCACCAGCAGCGCGCCCCATCCGCCGGGGCCGGGGTTCCCGGAACAGGCCCCGTCGGTATAGGCGATAAGCGCTGTCATGGCCGAGGTTCGGCCCGGCGCGCCGACAGGCAGCGCGGCATCACAGCGCCACCGGCAACAGGCAGACGACCACGCCAGCCGTCAGGATCAGCCGCAGTTTCATCCACCACGCCGGAGCCAGCCCCTGGTTCCAGAACAACCAGTCGAGGCCAAGAAGTCCGACGAAGCCCGCAATCAGGGAAATCGAGGCGGCGACCGGTCCCCCCCCTGTCATCAGGAACGCCCAGAGGGCAGGCAGCACCGACAGGGCATAGCCGCTGGCCGCGATCGCCCCCTCGGCCCGCGTCGCAAATCCCCAGAGGACGCCGGACATGAACGACAGGATCACCGAGCCGTAGAACAGGCCGACATAGGGTCCGGTGAACCGCGGTCCTACCCAGCCGATTGTCAGTCGGGCCGCCTCGGGCGACCACATCGTAACCACCCCCCAGACGAAGGGCAGAAGACCGGCCAGGCCAAGGACGAGGGCAGAGCGGGGAATGGAGTCAGCGAACATGCCGACCAGATGCCATGCGCGCGGGAGAGGGGCAAATCGAAACGGGGCGTCATCCGGCTGGCAATCAACGCAGGGCCGCGGTCCGAGAAGACGCGGCCTGAAATCAGGCGCGCTCCATCGCCAGCCGACCGGCCAGGGCGGCGAACACGGCGGCGAACGAGCGGTTGAGCCACGCCATCGCCCGTTCCGACGACAGGAGCCGCGCGCGGAACGCCCCGGCAAAGAGCCCATAAACGGCAAAGACAGCGAATGTCATCGCCATGAAGACCCCTCCGAGCGTGGCCATCTCGACCGTCGCCTGCGCCGGAACACCGGACAGGAACGGCGGCAACAGCGCCAGAAAGAAGATCGACAGCTTGGGATTCAGGACGTTGATGAGCGTCCCGCGCCAAGCGACACGGCCGAGTGAGTCGCCCGACCCCTGCGCCGGCTTGACGGCCAGCGCGCCGGTTTGCCGCAGGGCGCCCCACGCCATCCACAGAAGATAGGCGACGCCCGCGAACTTCATCACGTTGAAGAGGACGGCAGAGGTGTGCAGGACAGCCGCAAGCCCGAGCGTGGCCGCCAGAAGGGCGGGCACGATGCCAATGGTGCATCCGACTGCGGCCGCCAACGCCGCGCGCCGCCCCCGGCCGAGTCCCATCGCCAGCGTGTAGACGACCCCGGTGCCCGGAGCGATGACGACCACGAAGGCGGTCAGAAGAAATTGGAGTGTGATCATCCCCGCACGCTGCCCCGCAAACCGGGTCCCGTCAACGGCCTTCGCCGCCGGATCGCCCGCGACAAGACCCGATCGATGCGCGGCAGGTGCCAGTTTCAAGTCCGTTATCGACGGCGCATCCGGTTCGTCCGGTTCATCCAGTCAGGCCGGTTCGCGCAGGACGCGGGGGACCTTGAACTCCACGTTCTCCTCGGCGGTCACGACCTGTTCGACGGTGACGTCGAACCGCGCCCGGAAGGCGTCGATCACCTCTTCGATCAGGATTTCCGGCGCGGAGGCACCGGCGGTGATGCCGACGCTCGATATCCCGTCCAGCGCGCGCCAGTCGATCTCCGAGTCGCGCTGCACCAGTTGGGAATAGGCGCACCCCGCGCGGGCGCCCACCTCGACCAGCCGCTTCGAGTTCGAGGAATTCGGCGCACCGACGACAAGGATCGCATCGCACTTCGGCGCCATCGCCTTCACGGCCTCCTGCCGGTTGGTCGTCGCATAGCAGATGTCTTCCTTGTGGGGGCCGACGATGCCCGGAAAACGCATCTTAAGGGCCGCGACCACGTCCGCCGTGTCGTCCACCGAGAGGGTTGTCTGGGTGATGAACGCCAGTCGCTGCGGGTCCCGAGGGGCCAGACGCGCCACGTCTGCGGCCGTCTCGACCAGCAGGACCTCGCCCTCCGGCAACTGGCCCATGGTGCCCACGGTCTCGGGATGACCGGCATGGCCGATCATCACCATCTGCAACCCGTTCTCATGATGACGCGCGGCCTCGATATGGACCTTGGAGACCAACGGACAGGTCGCATCCACGAAGACCATTTCCCGCGCGGCGGCGTCGGCGGGGACGGATTTCGGCACGCCGTGCGCGCTGAAGATCACCGGACGGTCGGGCGGGCAGTCATCGAGTTCCTCGACGAAGACGGCACCCTTGGCCCGAAGCCCGTCCACGACATAGGCATTGTGCACGATCTCGTGACGCACATAGACCGGCGCGCCCCATTTCTTCAGGGCGAGTTCCACGATCTTTATGGCGCGGTCGACGCCCGCGCAAAACCCGCGCGGCGCGGCGAGATAGAGGGTCAGGGGGGGCTTGGTCATGGCGTCACTCCTCTGCCCGCCCCTGCTATCGCCTCCGGACGTCATGGTCCAGACACCGAACCAGACGGCGCATCGGCAGGGCGTCAGCGGCGCTTGAGGTCCACGCAGGTGCCGATGGGCGTGATCACCGTTCCGGTGGGGCAGGTCGCGTATCCGGCGGTCCAGCCGTAGGGGCCGTGAAAACCGATGCTGTTGCGACCGTCGCCGTGCGGCCCCCGTGAGCCCGGCGTGCCGACGACCGGGGCGGCGGGGGCGTTGAGAATGCGCTGCATCTGCTCCGCAGGGGCAGCCGATGCGAGCGTCGCGGCGGCAAGGAACGCAAGGACGAGACGGATCATGTTCGATGCTCTCTGGATGAAGACCGGATCGGTCCGAATCGCGCAGTATGCCTGTCCTGCCGGTCGGAAAAGGGGGAAAAGCGAAACCCCGGACTTCGTGGCTGCGCTGCCGCTTTCGGATCACTTTCTCCAGTGTGTCGGGACGATGACGAGCGCGCCGACAGACGCCAGTATGGCGTTGAGGCCAGCAGCGCGAAACCCGATGCCGAACATGATCGTCACGAAGTAGAACACGAAGGCTCCGCCGACGCAGATGATGATGCTTTGCAGGATGCCGTTGTGCGTGAAGCCGGAACGTTCGGCCAGATAGCCGACGATCCCCGCGATCACCACGGTGCCGATCAGGGTTGGGAACATGGCGACCTCCGGTAGGTTTGAACCGCAGTGTTGGCGAGCCGGTGCCATGGGCGCAAGATGGCGTCTTCAGGCGTCGTCCGCGAGGGTCGCGCCGGGCGCCAGCCGTGCGCCCCTCAGCCAGTCCTCCGCCGTCATGGGGCCGCGTCCGGCAGGCTGAACCTCGATCAGCTCGACCCCGCCC
>JBARXR010000160.1:0-20771 GCA_049647445.1 Jannaschia sp.
CTGTTCCTTGCCGGTGCCCTTGTCCTTGGCGCCGACGGAAACGATACCGTTGGCGTCGATGTCGAAGGTCACTTCGATCTGGGGCATGCCGCGCGGGGATGGCGGGATGTCTTCGAGATTGAACTGACCGAGCATCTTGTTGTCGGCCGCCATTTCACGCTCGCCCTGGAACACACGGATCGTCACCGCGTTCTGGTTGTCCTCGGCGGTCGAGAAGACCTGTGATTTCTTGGTCGGGATCGTCGTGTTGCGGTCGATCAGTCGGGTGAACACGCCACCCAGCGTCTCGATGCCAAGGCTCAGCGGGGTCACGTCGAGCAGGACGACGTCCTTCACGTCGCCTTGCAGAACACCCGCCTGAATGGCGGCTCCGAGGGCCACGACCTCATCGGGATTCACACCCTTGTGCGGCTCCTTGCCGAAAAACTTGGTCACCTCTTCGATGACTTTCGGCATCCGCGTCATACCGCCGACGAGAACGACCTCGTCGATGTCGGACGTCGAGATGCCCGCATCCTTCAGCGCGTCCTTGCACGGCTTGATCGACGCCTTGATCAGGTCGCCCACCAGCGATTCCAACTTGGCACGGGTCAGTTTCATGACCATGTGCAGCGGCTGCCCGTTCGATCCCATCGAGATGAAGGGCTGGTTGATCTCGGTCTGGTTCGCCGAAGACAGCTCGATCTTGGCCTTTTCAGCCGCTTCCTTCAGACGCTGGAGCGCCATCTTGTCCTTCGTCAGGTCGGTCCCATGCTCTTTCTTGAACTCCTCCGCGAGGTAGTTCACGATCCGCATGTCGAAATCCTCACCGCCGAGGAACGTGTCCCCGTTGGTAGACTTCACCTCGAACAGGCCGTCATCGATTTCCAGAATGGTCACGTCGAACGTGCCGCCGCCAAGGTCATAGACGGCAATCGTGCGCGTCTCTTTCTTGTCGAGACCGTAGGCCAGCGCGGCTGCCGTCGGCTCGTTGATGATACGCAGAACTTCCAGACCGGCGATCTTGCCCGCATCCTTGGTGGCCTGACGCTGAGCGTCGTTGAAATACGCCGGAACCGTGATGACGGCCTGCGTGACTTCTTCGCCCAGATACGATTCCGCCGTTTCCTTCATCTTCTGAAGGATCAGCGCCGAAACCTGCGACGGGGAGTACTTCTCGCCGCGGATCTCGACCCAGGCGTCGCCGTTGCCGGAGACGATATTGAACGGAAGGTTCTTCTTGTCCTTGGCCAGATGCTCATCGTTGAAGCGACGGCCGATCAGGCGCTTGACGCCGAAAACGGTGTTTTCGGGGTTGGTGACGGCCTGGCGCTTTGCGGGCTGGCCGACCAGACGTTCGGTTTCGGTGTATCCGACGATGGAAGGCGTGGTGCGCGCGCCTTCTGCGTTCTCGATCACACGCGGCTGCGATCCGTCCATGATGGCGACACAGGAGTTCGTGGTCCCGAGGTCGATGCCGATGACTTTTGCCATTTCGAATGGTCCTCTCTAGGCGATTTGCTCGTCCCGGAGCCCACTTCGGCACTCCGGTCCTCATCCCAATGAATGCGGTTCGGGTCCTGGGGTCCCGGCCCGCGGTTCGAGGGGTATATAAGGAGGGCATTTTGACCTCGCAAGGACGTGAAGGGACTCAAATTGACCGAAACCTCGTCGAGAGAAATTCGCGGATTCCGTTTTTTCGACGGTTTTCTCGATCGGATCGCGCAAGCAAGAGTTGCACAGGACGTGCGCGCCCTCGTCCATGCCGCACCTCTTTTCGTTCCGGTGACGGCTCGCGGACAGGCGATGTCAGTCCGGATGACGTCCGCCGGGCGCTTCGGCTGGATCGCCGATCGAAGCGGGTATCGCTATGACATGGCTCACCCGTCCGGCGTGCCTTGGCCCCCGATCCCGGACTCGATCCTTGCCGTTTGGCGGGCCGTCGCCCAGGATGCCCGCGACCCGGAGAGTTGCCTCGT
Organism: Jannaschia sp.; assembly: GCA_049647445.1. Lineage (GTDB taxonomy): Bacteria > Pseudomonadota > Alphaproteobacteria > Rhodobacterales > Rhodobacteraceae > Jannaschia. The sequence continues at coordinate 1,959 of JBARXR010000160.1, forward strand.
GAACTGGTATGGACCGGAGGCCCGGATGGGATTGCATCAGGACCGCGACGAAGCCGATTTCGCGCAGCCGGTCGTGTCCATCTCGCTGGGGGACGATGCGCTGTTCCGGATCGGCAACGAGGCGCGAGGCGGAAAGACGGACAGCCTGTGGCTTCGGTCCGGCGATGTCTTGGTGATGGGTGGTGCCGCACGGTTGCTGCACCATGGCGTGGACCGGATCAGGCCGGGGACATCGACGCTGCTGGAGGCGCCGGGACGGATCAATCTGACCTTGCGGGTCGTCACCTAGACAGAGAGCAGCAGCCCGACAGCATGTCACCGGTTCTGAAGGCCGTGATCTCGAGACCCCATTGAACGTCGGACATGCCGTCCGAACATTCGGTCTGCGCGATGACGGCCTGAAGCAGGCCCTGACCCTCAAGCCACATGGTAAGGCCGTGTCGGTCCCTTCGGTTGGGTGCGGTGTCGCGCGACAGGACGGTTGCCTGCGTCTGTCCCTCCGGCGTGGAGAAGGAGGGATTTCCGGTCAGATCGAGAGACCAGAAAGGCTCGGTCCCGTAGCAAGTCGTGACCTGCGGAAACGAGCCGAGCCATTGTCCCGGCTGCCTCACGAGAAATTGCAGGCTGACCCAGCCTGTCCGCTCCCCGACGTTGACCAGTCCCCAGGTCTCCATATCGTTGGGCGCAATGACTTCCACCGAGAGGGAAGACGGCGGCAGGGTTCCGAGGATTTCGGCGCCCCCGTCGGGGGTGGCACGAATGTTGAGGACATCGTCCGCCGCCACACCCGTCACATCGTAGAGCGCGGGCCATGCGTCCTGGGTCGCGAGGGCCGGGGTGGCCAGCCAGATCAGGCCGACAAGAAGCGCCCTCATTTCCCCGCCGTCCAAGAGATCGACGCATGCCGCTTGGTATAGAAATCACCCATAAGCCCGATCAGGATCAGGATAAGCGACAGGATCAGCGGATATTCCCAACTGGTGTAATGCGGGTTGTAATTGATGAAGGTATAGCCGCGCGACTGGTCGATCGTGTGGAACAGGGGATTCCAGGAAAAATACGGCAACCAGGCGGATGGCAGGGAGTTGGCGACGAACATCTTGCCGGAAAAGACCATGTTGGCGCGGGAATAGACGGTATTGGCGATCTGCACGAAGTTCGGAAACCACGGCTTGAGGGACATCAGGATCAGGCCGATCCCCACGCCCGAGAACCACGACAGCAGGAACATCATCGCGGCCCCTGCCGGGTCCTCGATCACGACCGGGTGCCAGGCCACGTGGACCGCGAACAGGACGACCGCCAGCGACAGCGTCTGGAGGTAAAGTGCAGACAATGCCGCCGCTGCGATGGCGACGGCCGTGTTCATCGGCGCGTGTTTCATCATCGGTGACGCGGGCCCCTCCGCGCTGGAGACGGCCCCAACCGCCTTGACGTGCGTCAGGAAGAGGAAAATTCCCGACATCAGATAGAGCAGGAAATCACCCCGGATCGCGCTGCCGCGCATCCCGAGAAGGGTGAAGAGCGCGAAGAACGCCGCGAGAAAGACGAACGTCTGAATGATGTTCATGGCCAGCGCCAGCAGCGCGTTGCCATGACTGCGGCGTGATTGCCGAACCGTCGCGTGAAAGATCAGTTCGAGCAATGTGAAGGCGCTCGTCAGCGCGGTTTGACGTCTTTCAACACGAAACACGGTGTTCTGCCTTCCTGTCTTGCTCCGACACCGGGAGGTTAGCATAAGTGCGCGCGTGACCGAAGGGCGCCCCGCTCTGGCGTCGATCATTATTCCGAGACCGTTAAGGAAAGTCATAGATATGGATTTTGACCGAATGATGGAGACGCTGCGTCGTCTTGCTCTCGAAGCCGGAGACACGATCATGGAGATCTACGGCGCCGAGGATTTCGACGTTCGTTCCAAATCCGACGACAGCCCGGTGACCGCCGCCGACGAGGCCGCCGACGCCATCATCCATGCCGGTTTGCTCAAGGCCTTTCCCGACGCCCCCATCGTGACCGAAGAGCAATCGGGAACACACGATCTCGAGGTATCGACGTTCTTCATCGTCGACCCGCTCGATGGCACCAAGGAGTTCGTGCAACGGCGCGGCGACTTTACCGTCAACATCGCCTGGGTCGAAAATGGCGTGCCCGTGCGCGGTGTCGTCTATGCGCCCGCGAAGAACCGCCTGTTCTGGACGCTGGCCGATGGGCGGACGGTCGAGGAAATGGGTCCGTTCGACAAGGACACCGTCGGCGAGACAAAGCACATTTCAGTCTCTGAACCAGACAACTCGGCTCTTCTGGTGGTGGCATCCAAGTCGCACCGGGATCAGGCGACCGATGATTACATCGGCAAATATGCCGTATCCGACATGAAGTCCGCAGGCTCGTCCCTCAAGTTCTGCCTTGTCGCCACGGGCGAGGCGGACCTCTATCCGCGCGTCGGCCGGACGATGGAATGGGACACCGCTGCGGGCCATGCCGTCCTGACTGGTGCTGGTGGCCAAGTGGTTCGCTTCGACGATCATACGCCGCTGGTGTACGGCAAGGCGGGATTCGCCAATCCGTTCTTTATCGCCTATGCTCCGGGCGTGTCCCTGAAGCAGGCATGACATGCCCCCGCCGATGATCCGGCGGGTTTCGCGACAGCATTTTTCAACCGCCATTAAATTGTACTAAAGTCGTTATATGCCGCGGACGCGGTGAGGCGCGATAGGCGCAGCAAAAGAAGAGGATCGAGACATGAGAAAACAAGTGACCAAGGCCATCTTCCCGGTTGCAGGCCTCGGAACCCGTTTTCTTCCGGCAACCAAGTCCGTTCCGAAGGAAATCATGACGCTCGTGGACAGGCCCTTGATCCAGTATGCGATCGACGAGGCCCGATCCGCCGGCATCAAGGAGTTCATTTTCGTGACGGCGCGCGGAAAATCCGCGCTCGAGGATTACTTCGATCACGCTCCGGAACTTGAACGGACCCTCAAGAAGGCGGGCAAGGAAGACTTGCTCGCCGAACTGCGCCACACCTACATGGAATCGGGACAGATCGCCTATATTCGTCAGCACAAGGCCATGGGCCTTGGCCACGCGGTCTGGTGTGCCCGCCGCCTGATCGGGAACGAGCCGTTCGCGGTGATCCTCCCCGACGATGTGATTGCATCGGACATCCCATGCCTTCAGCAAATGGTCGAGGCTTATGCCGAGACCGGCGGGAGTGTGGTTGCCGCGATGGAGGTCGCGCCGGAAAAGACCTCTGCCTACGGTATCCTCGACGTCGAGCCGAGCGACGGCGCGTCCGTCAAGGTCAAGGGCATGGTCGAGAAGCCGCCGGCAGGGACCGCCCCGTCCAACCTTGCGGTGATCGGGCGCTACATCCTGAGTCCCCGCGTCATGCGCCATCTCAACGAAATCAAGACCGGTGCCGGAGGAGAGATCCAGCTCACCGACGCCATCGCGCGCGAACTCGAGGAGGGCAATGCCGTCCACGGCTTCCGGTTCAACGGCCAGCGCTATGACTGCGGCTCAAAGGCTGGCTTCCTGCAGGCAACCGTCGCCTTCGGCCTCGCCCGCCCTGACCTGCGCGACGAGCTGATCGAATTCCTGTCGGACATCGTCTCGCTCCCCGCCGCCGCGCAATAGCGGGCAGCATGGCCGAGGGCGAGGATCTCTGGACGGCCTACGCGCTGCGCTGGAGACGCCGCCGCCTTCTGGCCCGGTCCTGGCGCAAGGCGCGTGAATTGCGGGTGCGGGTGGATCGCACCGGCACGATAGGGGCAGACGACATCCTGGCCTTCGTCACGCTGCGAAACGAAGGTCTGCGCCTGCCCTATTTTCTGGAGCACCATCGCGCCCTCGGGGTGGGTCATTTCCTGATCGTCGACAACGGCAGCGATGACGGCAGCGCCGATTGGCTGGCCGAGCAGCCCGATGTTTCGCTGTGGTCGACCGAGCGGAGCTACAAGGCGGCGCGCTTCGGTATCGATTGGCTCACATCTTTGCACAGGCGATACGGCCATGGCCATTGGTGCCTGACGCTCGACGCGGATGAACTGTTCGTCTTCGCCCATCACGACACGCGGTTGCTGCGGGCGCTGACCGACTGGTTGCAGGATCAGGGGCGGCGCAGCATGGGTGCGTTGATGCTCGACCTCTATCCGCAAGGCCCCTTGGGCCAGACCGCCTATCGCGCGGGTGACGACCCGACGGCTGCGCTGCCCTGGTTCGACGCCGGCAATTATGTGATCACGCGACAGCCGAAGCTGCAGAACCTCTGGGTGCAGGGCGGTGCCCGGTCGCGTGCCTTCTTCGGGGCCGATCCGCGCCGCGGGCCGACCCTGTCAAAGGTGCCGCTGGTGCATTGGCACCGCAGTTTCGCGTATGTCTCGTCAACCCATTCGCTCCTGCCGCGCCGGTTGAACCATGTGTATGAACGGCACGGGGGCGAAGCGCCGACGGGGGTGCTGTTGCACACCAAATTCCTGCCCAACATCATCACCAAGTCAGCGGAGGAGACGTCGCGTGGCGAACACTTCGAGAATTCGTCTCTCTACGCCGCGTATTACGACGACCTGATCGGCGATCCGACGCTTTGGACGGACCGGTCGGAGCGATACGCGGGGTGGCGCCAGCTTGAGGGATTGGGGCTGATGTCCCGTGGGGGATGGGAGTGAAATTTCCATGTAAACCGTTGCGAAATGGAATCATGGCATCAGCGGGCGCAGGGGCCCGGATTGCCAAACCGAGCGAAACATTCGACAACGGGACCGGACGTGGAGCGCTCCCGTTCGGTGCACAGAAGGGCTGCGGACAACGATGGGGTTGCTGACTTCCTATCGGATGCGGTGGCGCCGGAAGTTCTGGCGCGCGCGCGCCTTCGTGCGAAGGCGTCAACTGGTTCCTGTATCGGACCGGACCGAAAAGATCGTGGCGCCGGACATTCTGCTGTTCTCGACCGTTCGGAATGAGCGGACCCGCCTGCCCTACTTTTTCGATTACTACCGAAAACTCGGCGTGAATCATTTTCTTTTTGTAGACAACGGCAGCGATGACGGCACCCGCGAATTCCTCGCGGCGCAGCCCGATACGTCCGTCTGGACGACGAATTCCAGCTATCGGAAGGCGGGATTCGGGATCGACTGGCTCAACTGGCTGCAGCGCAATCACGGCTCGCGGCATTGGTGCCTCACCGTCGATGTGGATGAATTTCTGGTCTATCCGTTTTGCGATACGCGGCCCCTTCGGGCACTGACCGACTGGCTCGACGCAAGCCAGATCCGCTCGTTCGGGGCGATGATGCTCGACATGTATCCCAAGGGGCCGATCGCGCGGCAAACCTATGCCGAGGGTCAGAACCCGTTCGAGATCGCGTCCTGGTTCGACAGTGGAAACTATCTGATCGAGAAGAACCCCTCCTACGGGAACCTGTGGATCCAGGGCGGCGTCAGGGCGCGTCTGTTCTTCGCCCATCGGCCGAAGAAGGCGCCGGCGCTCAACAAGATCCCCCTCGTGAAATGGAATTCAGACTACGTCTATGTCAGCTCCACCCATGCGCTCCTGCCGCGCGGGCTGAACCAGACCTACGACACCGGCGGGGGCGAAAAGGCGAGCGGCGTGCTGCTACATGCCAAGTTTCTCAACCTTTTCGTGGAGCGTGCCGGCGAAGAGGCCGCGAGGGGCGAACACTACCGCGCCGCGGATGAGTACCGGGCCTATGCCGATGAACTGGACGATCGTGCGAACCTTTGGTGCAAGTGGTCCGAGCGCTACATCAATTGGCGCCAGCTCGAAATTCTCGGCCTGATCTCCAAGGGGAACTGGGCATGACGCTTGGCTTCGTCATGCTGGTCCACACAGCCTTCGAGCGCGCCGAACAGGTTGCGCGACATTGGGCGGGCGCGGGATGCCCGGTCATAATCCACGTCGACGGCAAGGTCAGCCAGAAGACGTTCCGCGCTTTCCGCGCGAAATTCGAAGGCGAGCCGATGATCCGGTTCTCGAGGCGGGTCCGGGTCGAATGGGGCACCTGGTCTCTGGTCGCCGCCACCCAGCTGGCGACCAAGCGCCTTCTCGAAAACTTCCCCGATGTGCGGCACGTCTGTCTGGCCAGCGGGTCCTGCCTGCCGCTGCGCCCGGTACGTGAATTGCGGGATTATCTGGACGCCCACCACGAAACGGACTTCGTCGAAAGCGTCACCATCGACGAGGTGACCTGGACGGTCGATGGGCTCGAGACGGAGCGGTTCACCCTCCGGTTCCCGTTTTCGTGGCGCAAGCGGCGCAAGCTCTTTGATCGATATACGGAGTTTCAACGGCGGCTCGGTCTCAAACGGCGGATCCCGGATGGACTGTCGCCGCATCTGGGAAGCCAATGGTGGTGCCTGACGCGGCGCACGCTGGAATCGATCCTGAACGCGCCCGACCGGCGTGCGATGGACAGCTATTTCGCCAAGGTTTGGATTCCCGACGAAAGCTATTTCCAGACGCTTGCGCGGCGGTATTCCACCAAGATCGAAAGCCGGTCCCTGACGCTGTCCAAGTTCGACGTGCAGGGCAAGCCGCACATCTTCTACGACGATCATCTCCAACTGCTGGAACGATCGGATTGCTTTCTTGCGCGCAAGATGTGGCCCCATGCCAATCTGCTTTACGACACCTTCCTGTCGCCCGACCGACCCGCCACACGTCTGGCGGAGCCGAATCCTGGCAAGATCGACCGCGTCTTTTCGAAAGCGAACGAGCGGCGCCATGCCGGGCGGGCCGGTCTTTACAATCAGGGGCGCTTTCCGGCCAGCGGGTTCGAGAACGGCCTGACGTCGGCGCGCTATAATGTCTTTTGCGGCTTCTCGGATGTTTTCGAGGAATTCGACGCCTGGCTTGCGCGCCGGGTCGGCGGGCGCGTCCACGGCCATCTCTATCATCCCGAACGGGCCCAATTTGCCGGTGGCGAGACGGTGCTGAACGGCTGCCTGTCCGACCACGCGATGCTGCGCGACTATCGCCCGACGCAATTTCTGACAAACCTGCTCTGGTCCACGCGGGGCGAGCGGCAAAGCTTCATGTACGGACCCGGAGACCTGCCGGAGGTTGGGACGTTCATGCTGGGCGATCCGAACGCAACGATCTGCGTCGTCTCGGGCGCCTGGGCGGTTCCGTTGCACCTGTCGGATCTGCCGTTTTCCGAAATCAGGGCCGAGACGGCGCGCCTGCAACGGGTCGAGATGGAATTTCTCAAGCGCATGCGCATGCCCGGTGTCGCTGCGCGATTGCATCAATGGACGTTGGCCGACTTTGTCGTTCAGCCGATGGAAAAGCTGCAAAACATCGTGGATGAGATTGTCGGACCGGGCCCCCGCCGCCTGACCGAGGCTCCACGGATGCGGGACCTGACCGGCTTTCATGCTTTCCTTCAAAAGCTGCGCAACGAGGGGATGAAGCCGGTCGTCATGGGTGACTTCACGAGCGCGTCCTCGAAACCGGACGTCCCACCCGAAGCCCAAAGGCCCCGCATTGTCAGATAAACGGTTCGACGCCTTCGTCCTGTTCGCGGAAATGCGCACCGGCTCCAATCACCTCGAGGAGTCGTTGAATACGCTTGCGGACATCACGAGCTATGGAGAGCTGTTCAACCCGGTCTTCATGGGCATGCACAACCGCGAGGAGTTGTTCGGTGTCTCGATCGCCATGCGGGAGATGAACCCGCTTCCGCTGCTGGACCTGATCCGCACCAATACGGTTGGGCTGCCAGGGTTTCGGTTCTTCCACGATCACGATCCGCGCATCGTCGATCCCGTTCTGGATGATCCCAGGGTGGCCAAGATCATCCTGACGCGCAATCCGCTCGACAGTTACGTGAGTCTCGCCATCGCGCGACAAACGGGCCAGTGGCGGCTGACGAACCCGAAGATGGCCAAGACCGGGACGGCCCGGTTCGACGGAGCCGAATTCGATGCGATGCTGAGCGCGCAATCCGCCTTTCGCGACCGCATCCAGGGGGCCTTGCAGCGCAGCGGGCAGACCGCCTTTTGGCTGTCCTACGATCAGATCGGCGACCTCGACGTTCTCAATGGTATCGCCGCGTTTCTGGGAAGCGTCGAGCGGTTGGACGCAGTGCCCGGCAAGCTCAAGCGGCAAAATCCGGGCGACACGATGGACAAGGTCGAAAACCCGGACGAGATGCGAAGCCATCTGGCGCGTCTCGATCCCTTCGGACTGTTTCGCTCCGTCACGCTGGAGCCGTCGCGCGGCACAGAGATCGCGACGCTGATGGCTGCGGCGGAGAGTCCGCTGATCTGTCTACCGGTGCCGGGGGGACCAACCGACGCGGTTCGGGACTGGATGACGCGACTGGACGGCGCGCCTCCGACCGAGGGCATGACAGAGCGCGACCTTCGGCCTTGGTTGCGCAAGAACAAGGCGTTCACCAGCTTCGCGGTCCTGCGTCATCCCCTCGCGAGGGCCCATGATGCTTGGCGCGCGACCCTCGGCGGCAAGGGGCAGGACGCGAATACGTTGCGCCGCATCCTGACCAATCAGCACGGGGTCACATTCCCGCAGTCTGATGCGGCTGACGCCCACGCCGACGGCCTTCTGGCATTTCTGAAGTTTCTAAAGGCCAACCTCGGGGGACAGTCGTCGCTGCCGGTCGCGCCGGAATGGGCCAGCCAGGCAGAGATCCTGGCCGGATTGGCGAAGGCCATCTTGCCGCAACGCATCCTGCGGGAGTTCGAGGTGCAGACAGAACTGGATCGCCTGTCGGAGATGTCGGGCAAGGCCCCGCATGCATTCCTTGCAACCCCGGAGACGCCCGGACCGTCGCTGGCCGAAATCTACGTCGAGGCCCATGACGATGTCATCGTCGATGTCTATCGCCGCGACTTCATGCAGTTCGGCTTCAAGCGCTGGAAGAACAGCTAGCGGTCAGGCAGCCTCGGATCGCTGTGCCTCGGTCAGGACCGTGTAGAGCAACTGCGGATCGTGGTTCGCGCGCAGTTTCGCGCACAGGCTCTCGTTGCGCAAACTGCGAGACACAAGCGCCAAGGCCTTGAGGTGCTGCACGCCCGCGCCCTCGGGGGCAAACAGGGCGAAGATCAGATCGACCGGCTTGCGGTCCATTGCGTCGAAGTCGAGCGGAGTCTCGAGCCGCAGGAACACGCCATGCACCGCATCCATCCCGTCGAGACGCGCGTGCGGCAGCGCCACGCCGCCGCCCACACCCGTCGGCCCGAGGGACTCCCGCTCCTGCAGGGCAGCGAAAGCCGCCGCCCGGTCGAGGCCGTAGACGTCGTGTGCGATATCGGCCAGATCGCTGAACAACCGCTTCTTGCTGCTGACCTTCGGCATGACGCGCACGCCGCCCGTCGCAAGAATTTCCGTCAACTGCATAAGCTCGGTCCTCGCTTCACCCTCTTGGGTGAAATCATCTTGTTTTCATGACGGCCGGATCGATCCACCCGACATTGCCGTCTTCCCGCCGATACACGACGTTCACGCCGCCGCTCTTTTCGTTCGTGAAGACCAGCACGGGGGCGCCTGCCAGCTCCATCTGCATGACCGCTTCTCCAACGGACAGGGACGGGATCTTCGTCTCCATCTCCGCCACGATCATAGGATTGAACGTGTCCGGTTCGGAGTCGTGGTCATCGGTCTCGGCGGCGAGGATATAAGAGGCTGCGCCGGAAACTTCAACTGGTTGTATCCGGTCCTGGTGGTGGTTCTTGAGGCGACGCTTGTAGCGGCGCAACTGCTTGTCCATCTTCTCGGCTGAACCGTCGAAAGCGGCATATATTTCAACGGCTTTCGCCTTGGCGGTCGCCGTCAGACCGGTAGAGAGGTGAACGATCGTCTCGCAGACATGTTCATGCGCAGACTTGGAGAAGGTGACATGCGCATCCGTCGGCCGGCCGGCATATTTTTCCAGGACGGCTCCCAACTCCGTCTTGACATGTGTCTGAAGCGCTTCGCCGATGTCGATCTGTTTGCCCGTGATCTGATAGCGCATGGTTCCTCCTGCGTCGCATATTGGAATTCCACCCGTTCGACGGTGTCTTCGGCCGGCTTTCGGGTTGAAGGTCTGGGCACCGGGCCGCGCGTTTCGCGGCGGTAGTCTCGAGTGTCCCGACATACGGGACCGGGGCGAGAGAGCGGGGCTCCATCCCTCCAGTGGGCGACGGAAGCCCCCCACCTGTCAATCGAAATCGCCGGATAGTCCTAACGCGCAAAGCTGTCCCCGAGATAGACGCGACGGACGTTCTTGTTGGCAACGACCTCGTCGGGACTGCCGGACATCAGAACGCCGCCGTCATGCAGGATGTAGGCGCGATCCACGATCTCGAGCGTTTCGCGCACGTTGTGGTCGGTGATCAGCACACCGATGCCGCGGGATTTCAACTCGACCACGAGGGCGCGGATGTCGCCCACCGCGATGGGATCGACGCCGGCGAAGGGCTCGTCCAGCAGAAGGTACCGCGGCGAGGCGGCCAGACAGCGCGCGATCTCGACCCTGCGCCGCTCTCCGCCAGACAGCGCCAGTGCGGAGGCGCGGCGCAGGTGTTCGATGTGAAACTCTCCCAGCAATTCCTCCAGCCGTTCCCTGCGACGGTGGCGCTTGGGCTCGGCGACTTCGAGAATGGCCATGATGTTCTGCTCGACCGTCAGGCCCCGGAAGATCGACATCTCCTGCGGCAGATACCCGATCCCTGCCTTGGCACGGCGATACATCGGCAGCCAGGTCACATCCCGCCCGTCGAGCGAAACCTTGCCGCCGTCCGGCGTCACGAGGCCCGCTATACAATAGAACGTCGTGGTCTTTCCCGACCCGTTCGGGCCGAGCAACGCCACGACCTCACCGCGCGCAAGCTCCATAGACACGACCCGGATGACGGGACGTTTCTTGTAGGCCTTGCGCAGATTGCTGATCTTCAGTCCGCCGTCGCCGTCTATGACACTCGGCCCGCTCACGGCTGCAATGTGGTCCGGACACGCCCCGAGACGGTGCCGGCCCCCGATTGAAGGTTCACGGTCAGGCGGTCACCGGCCAGCGTGCTGCCGGCCTGGGTCACGAGGACGTCCCCCGTCATCAGGATCTCGGACGTGCCGAGGACATAGACCGCTTCCTGTCCCTCCGCCGCATCCGCTCCGGCGACGATCAGGACGTTGCCCGTGGCGTTCAGCCGCTCGATCCGCCGATCGCCCGCCACGGTGGCATAATCCACGATCACGCGGTTCGCACTCAACCGCAGGTCGGCCTGCGCGATCACGACATTGCCTGTCAGGGTCGCGCGCCCCGTGGCCTGGTCCACGTCAAGGGTGTCGGCCGCCACTTCGACCGGGGCACCGCGATCGTGATTGCCGCCCCCGAAGCCGATCTGGGCCTGTTGCGCCGCGAGCGGCGTGGCAGCCAGTGCCAGCAGGAATATGACTCTCAACAACATCGCGGCATCCTACTCTGTTGGAGGCTTGTATAGCAGGTCGACGCCACCGGTGAAGAGCAGACGCTGTGCGCCGCCGTCTTGCTCACTCAGGGAAACCTCGTCGGCGCGTAGCGTGCCCAGGGGCCCGTCTCCGGTCACGCCACCCGTTGCGCGGATATCGAGGCGGCCAAGCGACCCCTCCATCCGCTCCGCACGCAGTTCGTACCCGGAGGACGTGACGATAAAGACGTTCCCCTCGAGGATCAGGTTGCGGCTGGCCGTGTCGATCTGGCCCGCCAATGACGTGATGATCGCGCCGACGCCCGCCGCATCCGTCAGATGCAGGTTCACTGTCTCCGCCCAGAGGACGCGTGGATCGGTCGGTTCGGGTCGCGCCACGTCGGCGATCAGGGAATATTCCGTGCCGTCGCGCGAGACACCGGCGAAACGCGGGGCGGTCAGTTGCTGGTCCCGGGCGCGTTCGGACACGTCCACATCCGCGAACGGAAGGGCGTCGTCCGGGTTCACAGTCCGCGCCAGCAAGAACAGCGTGGACAGCAGGCCGAGCGCCAGGACCGGCAGGATGACCCGCGCGCCCTTGACGATCCGCGTATGAGTGCTGTCGGCGTACATATCGGACATATAGTCACGAATGCGCGAAGATGTCCGTCTCAGGATAGCCGATCAGGTCAAGTTTCGCGCGCGTCGGCAAAAAATCGTAACATGCCTGCGCCAGTCCGGTCCGCCCCTCGCGTGCGAGGCGGGCATCGAAGACCTCCTTCAGGCGATGCAGATAGAGAACGTCCGAAGCCGCGTATTCCATCTGGGCCTGGGTCAGCGTCTCAGCGCCCCAGTCCGACGTCTGCTGCAGCTTCGAGATATCGACGCCCAGCAACTCCTGCAAAAGGGCCTTGAGTCCGTGCCGGTCGGTATAGGTCCGCACCAGGTGGGACGCGATCTTGGAGCACCAGACCGGTTCCGCCAGCGCGCCGAAGGTGTGGAACATCGCCGCGATGTCGAAGCGCCCGAAGTGGAACAGCTTCAGGACCGTCTTGTCTCGCAGCAGCGCCTCGAGGTTGGGGGCGGATGTCTGTCCGATGGCGATCTGTACGAGATGCGCCGCGCCATCGCCGCCGGACAGTTGCACGAGACACAACCGGTCGCGGTGCGGGTTCAGCCCCATCGTCTCGCAATCGATGGCAACGCCATCGGGGAACGTCAGCCCGTCGGGCAGGTCACGCTGGTGCAGGGTGATCGTCATCGGTGGTCCCCTCGTTGAACGGCAGCCGGAAACACGAACGCCCAGTCGCCATGCTTTTTCAAGACGGTGACTGGGCGTTTCATGCGGTAGACCGTGGTGCCCAGGAGAGGACTCGAACCTCCACTCCCTTGCGAGAACTGGCACCTGAAGCCAGCGCGTCTACCAATTCCGCCACCTGGGCATCCACGGTGGGCGGTGGGTATCTCTGGCCCCGTGCGCCGTCAATCCCCGTTGATGCGAAAATCCGTCCTCTTGCCGGACCCGGTCCGGGGGGGTATCGCAGACACCGACCGCACAGGAGAGATGTCATGCAGAAGCTTGTCACGATATTCGGCGGCTCCGGCTTTGTCGGGCGCTACATCGCCCGCCGGATGGCCAAGGGCGGCTGGCGCGTGCGTGTCGCCGTGCGCCGCCCCAACGAAGCCGGCTTCGTGCGCATGTACGGAAGCGTCGGACAGGTGGAGCCTGTGCTGGCGAACATCCGCGACGACGCAAGTGTGCGCGCCGCGCTGAGCGGAGCGGATGCGGTCGTCAATTGCGTCGGTATCCTGGCCGAGTCCGGCAAGAATCGCTTTGGCGCCGTGCAGGCCGAAGGACCGGCCCGCGTGGCCCGGATCGCCGCCGAACTGGGTGTCGGCCGGATGGTCCAGATCAGCGCCATCGGTGCCGATGACCACAGCGACAGCGAATATGCCCGGACCAAGGCCTCCGGCGAGGCGGCCGTCCTGCAACACATGCCGCAGGCCGTTGTCTTGCGTCCCTCCATCGTGTTCGGCGCAGAGGACCAGTTCTTCAATCGGTTCGCCGGGATGGCGCGGCTTGCCCCGGTGCTGCCTGTCGTCGGCCCGGACACCCGGTTCCAGCCCGTCTTCGTCGATGATGTGGCGGCCGCAGCCGAGTTGGCCGCCGAAGGCCGCGCGTCCCCCGGAATCTACGAACTGGGCGGTCCGGAGGTCGCGACTTTCCGCAGCCTGATGCAAACCATGCTGAAGGTGATCCATCGCCGGGCCCTGATCGTGCCCGTGCCGTTCCCCGTGGCGCGCGCGATGGGGTTCGGGCTCGACGTGGCGCAGACCCTGTCCCTCGGCCTTCTGAGCAATTCGACGCTGACCCTCGATCAGGTGCGCAACCTCGCGCGCGACAATGTCGTCAGCGGGTCGCATCCCGGGTTCGAGGCGCTCGGGATCGAGCCTGCGTCGATGGGATCCGTTCTGCCGGAGTATCTCTGGCGGTTCCGCCCGTCCGGTCAGTATGCGGGCATCAAGGAAAGTGCACGCAACCTCAAGCCTTGAGGGCCGGTCGGACTACATCAACGCTTCACTGGCTGAAGCGAAGGACTGACCGGCATGGCAAGAGGTGGGCGCGATCTGACGGAAGGCCCCGTCTGGAAGGGGCTGGCGACGCTGACGTTGCCGATGATGCTGGGTATAGCGGCCGTCATCTCCACCGGCCTCGTGGACGCATATTTCCTTGCGAAAATCTCGCCCGAAGCGCTGGCCGCCGTCGGGTTCATATATCCGGTGACCACCGCGATCTCGTCGCTTTCCATCGGTTTGAGTGCGGGGGCGGGGGCGATCATCAGCCAGGCGCTCGGGCGCAAGGACAGCGACGATGATGTCACGCGCCGCGGGCTCCACGCGCTCGGGCTGGGGCTGATCCTCGCCACCGCGACGGCCCTCCTGTTCTGGCTGGTCGACGGACCGCTTCTCTCGGCGCTCGGGGCGACGGATACCGTTCTCGAGGCTGCGCTCCGCTACACGCCGATCTGGTGCATCGCCTTTCCGTTCCTCGTCTCGATGATGCTCATCAATTCGGTGTTCCGGGCACACGGCAATGGCACGACGTCCGCCATGGTCATGGTCGCATCCGCCATCGTGAACGTGGGCACGACACCGCTGTTCATTCTCGGGTACGGGCCGATCCCCGGTTTCGGCATCGCCGGTGCCGCGCTCGGGACGCTGGTCGCCATGGTGGCGGGGTCCGGCGTGGCGTTCTTCCTCGCGTGGCGCGACGGCATCCTGCAACCCTGTGACCAGCCGTTCAAGGACCTGGCGCGCAACGCCCGCAACATCGTCGGGGTCGGGGGTCCGGCGGCCACCTCGAACGCCATCAACCCGGCGGGCATGGCGCTCGTGACGGCAGCGGTGGCCACGGTCGGCACGGCGGCGGTCGGGGGGTTCGGCGCGGCGACGCGGGTCGAAAGCGTCCTGTCGGTGCCCCTTCTGGCTCTGTCCTCCGGGATCGGACCGGTGGTCGGGCAGAACTGGGGCGCGGACCTGAAGGACCGCGCACAGGAAGCGCTGCGCCTCAGCTTCGGCGTCGCGCTCGCCTACGGGTTGGGGATCGCGGTCCTGCTGACGGTGTTTGCCGACCCGATCGCGGCCGCCTTCGGCGCGGGAGCGGACAGCACGGAGGCGGCGGCGTCTTATCTGCGCGTCGTGGGCTGGTCGATCTTCGGATACGGGATGCTGATCACGGGCAATGCCGCGCTGAACGCGATTTCACGGTCGGGCTATGCGATGACCCTGTCCCTGCTGCGGGTGCTGGCGATTTATGTCCCCCTTGCCTGGGTGGGGGTGACGCTGTTCGGCTATGTCGGGATCCTGGGCGCCGCGGTGATCGCGAACCTGTTCGGCGCCTGGGCGGTTCTGGTGGCCGCACGGGCCACCGGCCTGTCGACGCTCGAGGTCGGTCCGGTGGCATGGCCCGCCCGTCACCTGCCCGCGAAGACGTAGGCGTAGACCAAGAGGCCGGTGCCGAGGATCACCCGATAGATGACGTAGGGCGTGAAGCTGACGGACCGAAGCAGGCGCATCATCAGGTGCAGCGCAGCAAGGGCCGCGAGGAACGCGAAGGCGGCGGCAATGGCCCCTTCGCGGGCCAGAAGGCCGTTCGCCTCGCCCGCGACCTCCAGCCCGAGCAGGATGCCGGAGGCCATGATCGTCGGGATCGACATCAGCATTGCGATCCGTGCGCCGTCTTCACGGGTGTATCCCATGGCGCGCGCGCCCGTGATGCAGATGCCCGAGCGGGAGGTTCCGGGGATCAGGGCAACCGCCTGCCAGAGCCCCAGCCTGATCGCATCGCCCAGCGTCCAGTCACGGACCTGCTTGACCTGCGCGCCACGACTGTCGAACCACCAGAGCAGGAGGCCGAACCCGAGCGTCGTCCAGCCGATGAGCGTGACGGAGCGCAGGACGTCCGTGCCGATGGTCAGCTTGATGAGCAGTCCCGCAAGGATCACCGGGACCGTGGCGACGACAAGGCCCGCGGCAAGGCGTTCCTCAGGCCCCCAGCGCCGCCTGACCAGGCCGACCGCTCCACGCAGGGCGGTTGCAACGTCCGCGCGGAAATAGAGGACGACCGCGCCAAGCGTGCCGACATGGACGGCGACGTCGAGGAACGGACCCTGGTCAGCGAGGCCGGTCAGGGCGGGCAACAGGATCAGGTGACCGGAGGACGAGATCGGCAGGAACTCGGTCACGCCCTGAAGGACGGCAAGAAGAAGGAGATGCCAAAGTGCCATTGTGCCCGATTCGCCTGTTTTCGCGAGTGTGAATCGGGCACCCGGAAAGAGAAAGCAGGATGATAGGTCCGAATCGGACACAAAAACCGCCGTCCCGATGTCTCATGGGTCGATCATACCGAGAAAAATCGGTATTTAGGTCAGCATTGCTGACTTTATATCCCGTCGAACCTCTCGTATAGGAAGGCTCGCCACTGAGGAGGGACTTATGGCCTCGAACAAGATGCTTCGCTTCGTGACCCTGGATCGTCAGACCCCCGAGAAGCGGGAGGCGACGGACCGCAAGGAAGACTTCGGCGAAATCTATCGCGAGTTTGCGGCAGACCGCGCCGCAGAGCAAGCCGGGCGGTGCAGTCAATGCGGCGTGCCCTATTGCCAGTCCCATTGTCCGCTGCACAACAACATTCCCGACTGGCTGCGCCTGACCGCCGAAGGGCGGTTGCAGGAGGCCTATGAGATCAGCCAGGCGACGAATACCTTTCCCGAGATCTGTGGCCGGATCTGCCCGCAGGACCGTCTATGCGAAGGCAATTGCGTGATCGAGAAGTCGGGCCACGGAACGGTCACCATCGGTGCGGTCGAGAAATACATCACCGACCTCGCATTCGAGAACGGCTGGGTGCCGAAGATCGCACCCTATGCGGAGCGCAGCGAAAGCGTGGGCATCATCGGTGCGGGTCCCGGCGGTTTGGCGGCGGCCGACGTGCTGCGCCGCGCGGGTATACAGGTGACCGTCTATGACCGGTACGACCGCGCGGGCGGCCTGCTGACGTATGGCATTCCCGGCTTCAAGCTGGAGAAAGACATCGTGATGCGGCGCAATGCGCAACTGGCCGAAGGCGGTGTCTGCTTCGAGCTTAACACCGAGGTAGGGCGCGACATCACCTTCGAGGAAATCCGCGCCGAGCATCATGCCGTCATCATCGCCACCGGCGTCTACAAGTCGCGGGAGCTCGACGGCGAGAACGCAGACGCGGGCGGCGTGGTGCGTGCCATCGACTATCTTACGGCCAGCAATCGGAAATCCTTTGGCGACGCGGTTCCGGAATTCGACTCGGGCGAGCTGTCGGCGGAGGGCAAGCGCATCGTCGTGATCGGCGGCGGCGACACGGCGATGGATTGCGTGCGCACCGCGATCCGGCAGGGGGCCACGTCGGTCAAGTGCCTCTATCGCCGCGACAAGGCCAACATGCCGGGCTCGCAGCGCGAGGTTCAGAACGCCGAGGAGGAAGGCGTGGAGTTCATCTGGCTGACGGCGCCCGCCGGTTTCGAGGTGGGGGCCCGGGACTCGGCTGCGGGCGGGCCCGCGGTCGAGGTGTTGAACGCCGAGGCCGCCGGCCACGCCGTCGCCGTCAGTGGCGTGAAGGTGCAGCGCATGAAACTGGGCGAGGCGGATGCGACGGGGCGCCAGATGCCGGAAATCATCGCGGGCGCGGATTACGTCGAGGACGCCGATCTTGTCATCAAGGCCCTCGGGTTCGAACCGGAGGCGCTGCCGACGCTGTGGGAGCAGCCGGAATTGCAGGTCACGCGCTGGGGCACGGTCAAGGCCGATTTCCGCACGCATGAAACCCCGCTCGACGGGGTCTATGCGGTTGGCGACATCGTGCGCGGTGCGTCGCTGGTGGTCTGGGCCATCCGTGACGGTCGCGAAGCGGCGGAGGCGATCCTGGAGCGGTTCGCCAAGGCCGGCGCGACCATTGCCGCCGAGTGATCGGCATGCGTCAAAACCGCGCTGCATATCCTGCATGGATGCCTGTCCCGGCTGGTCGGAAAACACGGGTGATCTACGTCGGATATGGAGCGGATGTGCGGATCATGCGTCAAACGCAACGGGACAGCGATGCTGACCCGGTTTGCGGGTAAGGAAATCTTCATGGCTCAGACCATCGACACCGTGTTGCAGGACGAGGAGCTGACACTGCGTTGGCTGCCCGGAGCCTCGTCGCGCCTCGTCGTGGTCTTCACCGGCATGAAAGAGGGGTTCGGGGGGCAACCGCTGGATGAATTCGCAGGCTCCGCATCGCTGAAGGGCGAGAACAACGTCCTCTTCGTGACCGACCGGCGGGCGACGTGGTTCGCGGCTCCCGGTCTGTGGCGGCGCACCGTCAGGATGATCCGGTATCTGCGCAAGTCGGAGGGCATCCGGGAAATCGTCAGCCTGGGCAATTCGATGGGCGGCTATGCCGCGCTGCTGTTGCCGCGGGACCTGCGGGTGGCGCGCGCCATCGCCTTCGCGCCGCAGATCACGATGGACCGGGGCCTTCTGGACGATCGCCGCTGGCCGGATATCCAGAAGCGCTGGGGCGTCCTGCCGGTCCGGAGCATCGACGAGACGATCGAGTCAACGCGAACGCAGTATTACGTCAGCGCCGGGGGCAATTGCCCGGAGGACGTGGCGCATCTCGACCTGCTTGCGCCGCACAAGCGGGTGCACCGGTTCGTTTTGCGGAACGGCCGTCACAACATGGCGCGCAGCCTGAAGGATCGCGGCATCCTGAGCGATGTGATCACGGCGATCATCCGGGGACGCAAGGCGCGGGTCGACGCGATCTACCGGCGCGTCGCGGAGGCCATGGTCTGATGGGGCAGGTCGACATCGAACAGTTCCGGCGCACGGG
>JBARXR010000161.1:0-1507 GCA_049647445.1 Jannaschia sp.
GTTCGGCACGGCGGAGCGCCTTGACCCCGAAGCGTCCCGTGACATCTGGCACGCGGTCCGGGATGCGGCCCCGCTCCGGGGCGACGGCGATGTCTGGCGCGTCCATGTCCGCGCGAGCCTTGCGCCGGACATCGTCGCGCGGGCGGGTGCCCAGGCGAGCCTTCTGGACTGGGGCGGCGGCCTCGTCTGGCTGCGCTGCACGGCGGGCACAGACCTGCGTGCGCGTCTCGGCGCGTTCGACGGACATGCAACGCGCGTTCGGGGTGTCGGTCCCGGGGCGGTGCAACCGGAACCCGCTGCCCTCGCGGCCCTTACGGACGGGATCCGTGCCAAATTCGACCCCCGTGGTATCCTGAGCGGAGCGGCCTGAGATGCAGACCACCTTCACCCCCGAACAACTGGCCGATCCGGCCACGGCACGCTCCAACGAAATCCTGCGGTCCTGCGTCCACTGCGGGTTCTGCACCGCGACCTGTCCGACCTACCAGGTTCTGGGCGATGAGTTGGACAGCCCCCGTGGCCGCATCTACCTCATCAAGGACATGCTCGAGAACGATCGACCGGCGGATGCGAAGACCGTCAAGCACATCGACCGGTGCCTGTCCTGTCTTGCCTGCATGACGACCTGCCCCTCCGGCGTGCACTACATGCACCTTGTCGACCACGCGCGGGAGCATATCGAGAAGACCTACAAACGGCCCCTGATGGACCGGCTGCTGCGCTGGACCCTGTCCCAGATCCTGCCCTATCCCAAGCGGTTCCGGCTGGCCCTCCTCGGAGCCAAGATAGGGCGGCCGTTCGCGTTCCTGATGCCCGATGCCCGTCTCAAGGCGATGCTGGAGATGGCACCGAAGACCATTCCACCCGTCAGCCGAAACGACGATCCGCAGACGTTCCGCGTGGCGGATCGCAAGATGCGGGTCGCGCTCATGACGGGCTGCGCGCAGAAGGCACTGAACACCGATATCAACGATGCCACGATCCGCTTGCTGACCCGTCTGGGCGCGGAAGTGGTAGTCGCCGACGGCATGGGATGCTGCGGGGCGCTGACGCATCACATGGGCAAGACCGATGCCAGCCATGCGTCCGCCGCCGCGAACATCAAGGCCTGGATGCGGGAGGCAAATGGCGAAGGGCTGGACGCGATCGTGATCAACACGTCGGGCTGCGGCACGACGGTCAAGGATTACGGCCACATGTTTCGCAACGATCCTCTTGCGGAAGATGCCGCCAAGGTCAGTGCCCTCGCCAAGGACGTGTCCGAGGTCCTGCTCGATCTTCTCCCCAAGGACTACGCCTACAAGACGCCTGCGCGCCCGGCACGCGACGGGGTGGGGGGGGTGCCGACCAGACGGTTGCCTGCCGATCTGGGCGCCGGCCCCCTGAACGTCGCATATCACGCCGCCTGCTCGCTTCAGCACGGCCAGCAGATCAAGGGGGCGCCGAAGGATCTGCTCAAGCGGGCGGGTTTCACGGTGCTGGAACCCAAGGACCCGCATCTTTGCTG
>JBARXR010000162.1:0-4681 GCA_049647445.1 Jannaschia sp.
GCCTTGGTCGAGGCGATCCGTTCCTGCATGGCGCCCATGTCGGTGGCCAGCGTGGGCTGGTAGCCCACGGCGGAGGGGATACGACCCAGAAGCGCCGACACCTCGGAACCCGCTTGCGTGAAGCGGAAGATGTTGTCGACGAAGAACAGGACGTCGGAGCCGGATTCGTCGCGGAACTGCTCGGCCAGCGTCAGGCCGGACAGGGCAACGCGCATACGGGCACCCGGTGGCTCGTTCATCTGGCCGTAGACCAGCGCGATCTTGGACTTCTCCAGATCGTCGGGGACGATGACGCCCGACTCGATCATCTCGTGGTAGAGGTCGTTGCCCTCACGCGTCCGCTCCCCCACGCCCGCGAACACCGACAGGCCCGAGTGCACCTTGGCGATGTTGTTGATCAGTTCCATGATCAGAACCGTCTTGCCCACGCCCGCACCGCCGAAGAGGCCGATCTTGCCGCCCTTGGTATAGGGGGCCATCAGGTCGATGACCTTGATGCCAGTCACGAGGATCTGGGTTTCGGTCGACTGCTGGGCGAACGTCGGCGCTTCGCCGTGGATCGCACGCGTCTCGGAAGCCTTGACGGGCCCCTTTTCGTCCACGGGATCGCCGGTCACGTTCATGATCCGCCCGAGCGTCGCGTTGCCGACCGGGACCCGGATCTGGTCGCCGGTGTCGGTCACTTCCTGACCGCGGACCAGACCTTCGGTCGAGTCCATCGCGATCGTACGGACCGTGTTCTCGCCCAGGTGCTGCGCGACCTCGAGGACCAGGCGGCTGCCATGGTTGTCGGTCGTCAGGGCGTTCAGGATCTGCGGCAGGTCCCCGGGGAACTGCACGTCCACGACGGCACCGATGACCTGGGTGATTTTTCCGACTGCGTTTGCCATGTCGTTTCTCTCCGGTTTCGTCAGAGCGCCTCGGCGCCCGAAATGATTTCGATCAGCTCGCTGGTGATGACGGCCTGGCGCGAACGGTTGTATTCGATGGTCAGCTTGTCGATCATCTCGCCCGCATTGCGCGTCGCGTTGTCCATCGCCGACATCCGCGCACCCTGTTCGGACGCCGCATTCTCCAGCAGCGCTGCGAATATCTGCGTCGCGACCCCGCGCGGCAGCAGGTCGGCCAGAATGGCCTCCTCGCTCGGCTCGTAGTCGTAGAGCGCCGTGTCCGCATCGCTCTCGAAGCTGGCGGGGATGATCTGCAGCGCCGTGGGCGTCTGGCTGATGACGGACTGGAACTGGGCATAGAAGATGGTCGCGACGTCGAACTCGCCCGCGTCGAAGCGCTTGAGCACATCCGACGCGATCCCGACGGCATCGCCGTAGCCGATCCGCTTGACGTCCGACAGGTCGACATGGCCGACGTGGTACTGTCCGTATTCGCGCTTGAGGGACTCCCGTCCCTTCTTGCCGACGGTCAGGATCTTGACGGTCTTGCCGGCTGCCAGAAGCTTGTCGGCCCGCTGCTTGGCCAGCTTGGCGATGTTCGCGTTGAACCCGCCGCACAGTCCCCGTTCGCTGGTCATCACGACCAGAAGCTGCACCTGGTCGGACCCGGTTCCGGACAGAAGCCGGGGTGCCGTGTCACTTTCGCCGACCGATGCCGCCAATCCGGCCAGAACGGCGTTGAACCGCTCCGTGTAGGGTCGCGAGGCTTCGGCCGCATCCTGTGCCCGCCGCAGTTTCGCGGCGGCCACCATCTGCATGGCCTTCGTGATCTTGCGCGTGGATTTCACGCTCGCGATCCGGTTCTTGAGGTCCTTGAGATTGGGCATGTCCGGGCCTTACGCGAACGTCTTGGCGTATGCGTCGATTTCGGCCTTCAGCTTGTCCTCGGCGTCGCCTTTGATCTTCGGGTCGTCCTTCGTGATCATATCGAGAACGGCTTTGCCCTTGCCGCGCAGATGCGACAGCAGACCGGCCTCCCAACGACCGACTTCACGCACGCTGATCTTGTCGAGATAGCCCTTGGTGCCGGCATAGATCACCGCCACGATCTCGGCATTCGTCAGCGGGGAATATTGCGGCTGTTTCATCAGTTCCGTCAGACGCGCCCCCCGGTTCAGCAACTGCTGCGTCGAGGCGTCGAGGTCCGAGCCGAACTGCGCGAACGCCGCCATCTCGCGGTACTGCGCGAGCGACAACTTCACGGGACCGGCGACGGATTTCATCGCGTTCGTCTGGGCCGAAGAACCGACGCGCGACACCGACAGGCCGGTGTTCACGGCCGGGCGGATGCCCTGATAGAAGAGTTCGGTTTCAAGGAAGATCTGGCCGTCGGTGATCGAGATCACGTTGGTCGGAATGAACGCCGACACGTCGCCACCTTGGGTTTCGATGATTGGAAGGGCCGTCAGCGAGCCGTTGCCAGCCTCGTCGCCCAGCTTGCAGGACCGCTCCAAGAGGCGCGAGTGGAGATAGAACACGTCGCCGGGATAGGCTTCGCGACCGGGCGGGCGGCGCAGCAGCAGCGACATCTGGCGATAGGACACGGCCTGTTTGGAGAGGTCATCATAGACGATCAGGGCATGACGCCCGTTGTCGCGGAAGAACTCGGCCATCGCTGTTGCGGCGTAGGGGGCCAGGAACTGCATCGGGGCCGGGTCGGATGCGGTGGCGGCGACGACGATGGAATAGTCGATGGCACCCGATTCCTCGAGGCGCTTCACGAGCTGCGCCACGGTGGAGCGCTTCTGTCCGATCGCGACATAGATGCAATATAGCTTCTTCGATTCATCGTCCCCGGCGGCCTTGTTGTAGGACGCCTGGTTCAGGATCGCGTCAAGCGCGACGGCGGTCTTGCCGGTCTGGCGGTCGCCGATGATCAATTCGCGCTGGCCGCGACCGATCGGGATCATGGCGTCAACGGACTTGAGGCCGGTCGCCATCGGCTCATGCACGGACTTGCGCGGGATGATGCCCGGGGCCTTTACGTCGGCCACGCGCCGCTCGGAGGCGTTCAGCGGGCCCTTGCCGTCCAGCGGGTTGCCGAGGCCGTCCAGAACGCGTCCCAGCAGTTCGTTTCCCGCAGGCACGTCCACGATGGAATTCGTGCGCTTGACGGTATCGCCTTCCTTGATGTCCCGGTCGGAGCCGAAAATCACGACACCGACGTTGTCGGCTTCGAGGTTCAGGGCCATGCCCTGAATGCCGCCGGGAAATTCGACCATCTCGCCGGCCTGGACATTGTCGAGGCCGTAGACGCGGGCAATTCCATCGCCCACGGACAGCACGCGCCCGACTTCGGCCACTTCGGCGTCCTGACCGAAATTCTTGATCTGATCTTTGAGGATCGCGGAAATTTCCGCTGCCTGGATCGCCATTACCGGACCTCTTTCATCGTGTTCTGGAGTGCGTTGAGCTTCGCGCGGATCGAGGTGTCGATCATCTGCGAGCCGATCTTGACCACGAGTCCGCCGATCAGGGCATCATCGATGGTGACATCTAGGGTGACATCCTTGCCGGTCGACGCTTTTAGCGCCTTTGACAGCTTGTCGGATTGGGTCTTGGTCAGCTCCTTGGCCGACCGGACTTCGGCGGTGATCTCGCCACGCTCGTCCGCGAGCATGGTCCGCAGGGCGGAGACCATCTGCGGCAGCACGAAGAGCCGACGCTTGGCGGCGAGCAGCGACAGGACGTTCTTGACCGTGACCGTCAACCCCATCTTGTCGGCGACCGCCTTGATCGCGCGTCCCTGATCTTCGCGACTGATGACCGGAGAGACGAGCACGCCCCGCAGGTCCGCAGACCCCTTGATAGCCGCATCGAGCGCGGCAACGTCTGACGACAGTTTACCAAGATCACCGCTTTCACGGCTCAGATCGAAGACGGCTTGCGCATATCGCGCGGCGATCCCCATGGAAATCGAAGCTGGTTCGGACACGTCCACCCTTTCGACAGTCGTTCGGGCGGCAAGGATCCCCCGGCACCCACCCAATTAGACCACGCCCGAGCGGGCCTGATCACGAAATCGCGCTTCCTCTAGCAGAGGGTTTCAGGCCCTGCAACATCCCCGCCCCGCCGGTTATGTTACGGTCTGCGCGCGATTTTGCGGCGATGCGGCATGGATGGTGCGGCGACGCGCGAATGCGCCGGGGAATCATCCGCCGGACGAGCCGATGCGACTGGAAGTAAGGAATCCCTCACTCGGACAGATCTTCGCCTGCCGCTAGGTAAGGTGCGGGGCGACAGCCCTGCCCTCGCCACCCGCAGGAGACGCGCATGTTCACGAATGACCTGTTTGCGATGACACCCCTGCAACTTCTGGGGGTTGCGGGGGCCGCGACCTATATTCTGAATTACAGCCTGATCACCCTGCGGCGGATGTCGACGGAAAGCGTGACCTATTTCGCGCTCAACACCTGCGCGGCATCGATGGTGCTGATGAGCCTGACGGAGGCCTTCAACCCGGCGTCCTTCATCATCCAGGTTTTCTTCATCGGCGTCAGCCTGTGCGGCATAGTCACGCGGATGCGCAGACGGCGGACCGCATCACCTGCACGCCCGATGCGCCTGCGCGGCCTGGTCTAGCGTTTCTGGGTGAGTGAACCCGTCCGCGCCGTCGCGCGGAGACACGGTGCCGGTCCGATGTCCGTCAGGCGAAAACATGAGCGTTCCCCTGCCCGAGGCCCAGGCGATGGGGCGCTCCCTACGCCCCTTGGGGTGACCGTCACGCATCG
>JBARXR010000163.1:0-16794 GCA_049647445.1 Jannaschia sp.
ACCCCCTGCGGTGCTGGCATCAGGCCTACGACACGACGCGCGTCCTTCAGAAAGGGGCGCAGCAGCGGCACCGCGAATCCGAACCCGGCAACCGTGTGCCCCTGCGCTTCGGGCCACATCTCGACCAGCCGGTCACGGATCGCCTTCTGGGCCGCACGGCCAAGCCGCGTGCGGTAATAGAAGTGTCGCAGGTCCAGCACGTCCAGATGCATGTTTGGCGTTGCCCTCGGATCGGTTCCTGTCATGCTTAACCCGGATAGGGAGGAATTCCATGACCTCGATTGTCGATACGCTCGTGACGGTCCCCGCGCTCAAGGATAATTACGACTTCCTGTTCCGGGCAGGCAACCGGGTCGCGTGTGTCGACGTCGCCGATCCGGCGCCGGTGCTTGCCGCGCTGGCAGACCGGGGCTGGACGTTGACCGATATCCTTTTGACCCACCACCATTGGGACCACGCCGACGGCGTGCCAGACCTCGTTGCCGCGACCGGGGCCAAAGTCTGGGGCAATGCCGCCGACGCCGAGCGTCTGCCACCGCTCGACCACCCGGTCCGGGCAGGCGATACAATCGAGATCGGCGGTGCAAGGGCGACGGTCTGGGATGTGTCGGGCCACACGATCGGCCACGTCGCTTTTGTTTTCGACGGAATCGTCTTTACCGGAGACAGTCTGATGGCTGCGGGATGCGGGCGCCTGTTCGAAGGTTCTCCGGAACGGATGTTCGCAAGTCTGTCGCAATTCGCGAACCTGCCCGACGCGACCCTGATCGCTTCGGGTCACGAGTACACGCTTTCGAACCTCTCGTTCGCCGCCTCCCTTGAACCCGACAGCACTGCGATTAAGTCTCGTATAGTCGATACGGAGAGGCTGCTGGCGGAGGGTGAACCTTCCGTTCCCTCCACACTCGGCACCGAACGCCACACCAACCCGTTCCTGCGCAGCCACATCGACGCGGTCAAGGCTGCAACCGGGACAATCGGACAGGAAGATGTGCTGACATTCGCGGCATCGCGCCGTGCAAAAGATGCCTTCTGATGCAGCATTGCGAGTCTCTTGAGCATCACTTTGCTGTCACGGATGCAGGACAGACCACAGAAAAGGCTTGAAGCCCGGCGGGCGACAACCAAAACTTAAAGAAACGCGGGTCATACTCCCTTGAACCGCCGACGGCTGAAGGAGAACACCATGCCCTCGTTCTCGAATACTCTTGAACAAGCCATCCACGCCGCTCTGGCGCAGGCGAACGCCCGCCGCCATGAACTCGCGACGCTGGAACATCTGCTGCTCGTGCTGATCGAGGAGCCGGACGCCGCACGCGTCATGCAAGCCTGCGGCGTGAACCTCGATGAACTTCGCCAGACGGTCGAGGAATTCATCGAAGACGATCTGTCGACGCTCGTGACGGACGTCGAAGGGTCCGAGGCAGTTCCCACGGCAGCCTTCCAGCGCGTGATCCAGCGTGCCGCCATCCATGTCCAGTCGTCGGGCCGGACGGAGGTGACAGGCGCGAACGTCCTCGTAGCCATCTTTGCCGAACGTGAATCGAATGCCGCCTATTTCTTGCAGGAGCAGGACATGACGCGCTACGATGCGGTGAACTTCATCGCGCACGGCGTCGCCAAGGACCCCGAATTCGGCGAAGCGCGGCCCGTTCAGGGGTCGGATGAAGAAGGTGAGCCGATGGTCGGCAACAATCAGGACGGTCCCAACCCTTCCGAGAACCGCGAAAGCGCGTTGGCCAAGTATTGCGTGGACCTCAACAAGAAGTCCGCGAAGGGTGAGGTCGATCCGTTGATCGGACGCGAGCACGAGGTCGAGCGTGCCATTCAGGTTCTTTGCCGTCGGCGCAAGAACAACCCGCTGCTGGTGGGCGATCCGGGCGTCGGCAAGACCGCCATCGCCGAGGGTCTTGCCTGGAAAATCACCCAGGGCGAGGTTCCCGAGATTCTGTCCGGTGCGACGATCTACAGCCTCGACATGGGCGCACTTCTGGCGGGGACCCGCTATCGCGGCGACTTCGAGGAGCGGCTGAAAGCCGTCGTGACCGAGTTGGAGGATCATCCGGACGCCGTGCTCTTCATCGATGAAATCCACACCGTGATCGGTGCAGGGGCGACATCCGGTGGCGCGATGGACGCGTCGAACCTTCTGAAGCCCGCGCTCGCGGGCGGCAAGCTGCGGACGATGGGCTCCACGACCTACAAGGAGTTTCGCCAGCACTTCGAGAAAGACCGCGCGCTTGCGCGCCGCTTCCAGAAGATCGACGTGAACGAGCCGTCGGTCGAAGATACGATCAAGATCCTGAAGGGCCTGAAATCCCGTTTCGAGGATCACCACCACATCAAGTACACGGCCGATGCCATCAAATCGGCAGTGGAATTGTCCGCGCGGTACGTCAACGATCGCAAGCTGCCCGACAAGGCGATCGACGTGATCGACGAGGCCGGTGCGGCGCAGGCGCTCGTGACCGAATCCAAGCGCCGCAAGACAATCGGCGTCAAGGAAATCGAGGCCGTAGTGGCCAAGATCGCCCGGATCCCGCCGAAATCCGTCTCCAAAGACGACCAGGAGGTGTTGCGGGATCTCGAAGCCTCGCTCAAGCGCGTCGTCTTCGGCCAGGATCCGGCGATCGAGGCACTTTCATCCGCGATCAAGCTGGCACGTGCCGGCCTGCGGGAGCCTGAGAAACCGATCGGAAACTATCTGTTTGCAGGCCCTACGGGGGTCGGCAAGACAGAAGTCGCCAAGCAACTCGCCGACACGCTCGGCGTCGAGATGTTGCGGTTCGACATGTCGGAATACATGGAAAAGCACGCCGTTTCCCGCCTGATCGGTGCACCGCCCGGCTATGTCGGGTTTGATCAGGGCGGCCTTCTGACCGACGGGATCGATCAGCATCCGCATTGCGTCCTGCTGCTCGACGAGATCGAGAAGGCGCATCCGGACGTGTTCAACATCCTGTTGCAGGTCATGGATCACGGCAAACTGACGGACCACAACGGCCGGGCGGTGGATTTCCGGAACGTGATCCTGATCATGACGTCGAATGCCGGGGCCTCGGATGCGGCCCGTGCGCCGCTCGGGTTCGGACGCGACAAGCGAGAGGGTGAGGACACCGCGGCGATTGAACGGATGTTCACGCCTGAGTTCCGCAATCGTCTGGATGCCGTCATCAGCTTTGGCGCGTTGCCCAAGGAGACGATCCTTCAGGTCGTCGAGAAGTTCGTCCTGCAACTCGAAGCGCAGCTTCTGGACCGCGGCGTGACGATCGAGTTGACGAAAGCCGCCGCCGAATGGATCGCCGACAAAGGCTATGACGACAAGATGGGTGCGCGCCCCCTGGCCCGTGTCATCCAGGAACACGTCAAGAAGCCGCTCGCCGAAGAGCTGTTGTTCGGCAAGCTGGCGAAAGGCGGGCTGGTCAAGGTCGGCGTGAAGAACGGCGCACTCGACCTGCGGATCGAGGAACCCGGCGCGCCGAAACTTGCCAACAAGAAGCCGCCGCTCCTCACGGCTGAATGAGCAAGACGCCGTCCTCCGGTGGCGAAGGCCACCGGGGGAACGGCCTTCGCCCCCTGATCCTTTGCCCGACGTTCGATCACACCGAAACGTTGCTGTTTTCCGTCGCCAGCGTCCGGGCACAGACACGCCAGGACTGGCGGATGGTCATCATCTGCGATGGCAGTCCGCCCCGCGCCGTGGACATAGCCCGAACGCTCGCTCGGGACGACAGCCGCATATCGGTCGAGGTCCATCCCAAGGGCGAACGTTTCGGCGAAGCTTACCGCGATCAGGTGATCCGAGCGGCATCCGAGGATGCCATCCTGCATCTCGGCGACGATGACATCTGGGCGCAGGACCATCTCGACGCGATGATGGACATGCTCGCGGATGCCGACTGGGCCATCAGCGGCATGATCGGGACGCCCGCGCAAGTGCAGGAGCGGTCATCCCCGCATTGGCGCATCGCCAATCCCGGGCAAACCAGTCTCCGGAACGCGCCCGGGCGTCGCGGGTTCTGGGCTGCGGCGGGCATCAACAACGTCGCCTATCTGCGCGAGGCCTATCTGTCGCTTCCCGAAGGTTGGAGTCCATCGCCCGAGGGTGTGCCGTCAGATTGCACGATGTGGAAAAAGTTTCTGTCCCGCCCCACCATCCGGACGGCGGCGAGTGCCCATGTCACCCACCTCAAACTGCCCAGTGCCGGGGCCCGAGGCCGCTGGCCCATCGCGCGACGGTGCTCGGAACTGGGCCTGCTGCTTGCCCGCGTGAACCGCCCGGACACGCTGCAAGCGCTGCGGGCCGGGGCCGATCTGAGCGGCACGCTGGTTCGGCATTTCAAATGGTATGATCCACCCCGAACCGCGCCCCTCGATCAGGCGATGGCCCTGTCCGGTCTCGAAGCCGTTCCGCCAGTCGCTGCGGCACCTCCTACCCATGGGGACGGGCCGCTTCGCGTTCCGATGACCGACCGCCAGCGCGCCACCGCAGACCTCGTGCTCAAGTTGTTCCGGGCACATCAGGCAGGCGCGCGCAAGGCGATCGGCCGGCTTTCGTCGATCGATCCCCTGACCGCACGGCGCGTCGAAGCGGCATTCGACTACCGACCACCCGCTCGATCAGGCAAGAAGCTCTGACAATGTCGACAACGCAGCGTCGCTGTCCGTCACGACGGGATCCGTGTCGGGCCATGCGACGGCAAAGGTCGGATCGGACCATAGACGACCGCGTCGTCCCTTCGGCACGAATTCAGCCGATGCGTCCTTGTGGTCGTCCGTTTCCACGACGGCATAGGACGGGTTCGAGAGGCCCGCCGGGATGAAAAGGCAATCGCGGCATTCGGGGGATCGCAGAAATCGAATGTCCGATGCCGGCCGGACGTCGCGCTGGCCGGTCGCGGATCGGACACCACGAGCATCGCACGACCGCGTTTGTTCGATCTCCACTTTCCGTCCCACAGGTTTAGGGTCGCGTGATCCCCTCCCAACTCCTAGACTTATGCCATGAGATGTCTTCTCGCTCTCGCGATTCTCGGTACGACCGTCGGCCCCCTGCTGGCGGACGGTCCCCGGCTGCGGCTGCCACTCGACTGCACATTGGGCGAAAGCTGCTTCATTCAGCAATATGTCGATGCCGATCCGGGACCGGCCGCCGCCGATTACACCGGGGGTCCGCTGGCCTATGACAACCATCGGGGCACTGATGTCCGCGTCGCCGATCTGGAGGCGATGGGGGCGGGCGTTGCCGTCCTGGCCCCGGCGTCCGGCACGGTACGCGGGGTGCGTGACGGCATGGCGGATCGCGTGATACAGGACCGCGCCGAGGTCGCGGACCGGGAATGCGGCAACGGGGTCGCAATCGACCACGGTGGCGGATGGGAGACCCAGCTGTGCCATATGGCGAACGGCTCCGTTGCCGTGCGCCCGGGTCAGGATGTCGAAGCGGGCGACAAACTGGGAGAGATCGGCCTGTCGGGCGCGACGCAGTTTCCCCATGTTCACCTGTCGGTTCGAAAGGACGGTGCGGTGGTCGACCCGTTCGTCGCGGGCCTGTGGCTCGACACGCCGCCCTATGAGCCGGGGGGATTTCTGTCCATCGGCCTCGCGGACGGCGTGCCGGAATTTGCAGCCGTCAAAGCCGGAACCGCGGACGCCCCGTATCTGCCAGTGGATGCCCCCGCTCTCGTGGTCTGGGCGGCCATGTTCGGCGGGCAAGCGGGAGATGTCATTGCGCTGCGGATCACCGGCCCGGACGGGCAGGAGGTCTTCGCCCATGACGCCACGCTGGAACGGACGCAGGCCGAACTTTTCCGCGCCGCGGGGCGGCGGCTCAACGCTGCGCGCTGGCGCGGGGGCGATTACAAGGGGACCGCCACCCTGATCCGCGATGGCAGCATCCTCGATCGGATCGAGACGACGATTCCGCTGCGTTGACGGCGGACCCCGCGCCGGTCATGCAGGGCGCAGACATAAACGGGGGGGCCGCACATGGCGGATCGCATCGCACTCATCACCGGGGCCGCGCAGGGCATCGGATACGCCTGCGCCCAGGCGCTGGCGGACGACGGCTGCCGCGTGGTGCTGGCCGACATCAAGGACAGCGTCCACGCCGCGGCCGAAACGCTGGGCGGGACAGGATATATCTGCGACATGGCCGATCCCGCACAGATCGCCGCGCTTTTCGACAAGATGGAAGCGGAGGTCGGACCGGCCTCGGTTCTCGTGAACAACGCGGGCATCGCCATTGCCGCCGACTTTCTCGAGATGACGGAAAGCGATTTCCGCAAGGTTCTCGACATCAATCTGGTCGGGGTTTTTCTGGCGACGCAACGGGCTGCGCGGGCGATGGTGGGACACGGGACAGAGGGCGCGATCGTGAACATGTCGTCGATCAACGCGCAGGTGGCAATCCCGGCCATCGCGGGTTACTGCGCCTCGAAGGGCGGTGTGATGCAATTGACCAAGGTCGCCGCCCTCGCCCTCGCCCCGCACAACATCCGCGTCAACGCCGTGGGACCCGGCAGCATCGATACGGACATGATGGCAGCCGTCAATGCCGACCCTGCGGCGATGGCCCGCGCGATGTCGCGGACGCCGCTCAAACGCCCCGGTACCCCGCGTGAAATCGGTGATGTCGTGGCGTTTCTCGCCTCGTCCAAGGCCAGCTACATCACCGGTGAGACCATCTATGTCGATGGCGGCCGGCTCCCCCTCAACTACACGGTATGATCATGATCGAACGTCACCACACAAATGCACGGATGAGCCAGATCGTCATTCACGGCGACACCATCTACCTGGCTGGTCAGGTCGGCGAAGGGGCCACAGTTGCCGAGCAGACGGCCGACTGCCTTGCCTCGGTCGACAGGTTGCTGGCCGAAGCGGGCTCTACCAGGGAACACATCCTTCAGGCGACCATCTGGATGGCGGACATGGCCGATTTCGCCGAAATGAACGCGGTCTGGGATGCGTGGGTCCCGAACGGCCATGCCCCCGCTCGGGCCACCGGCGAAGCCAAGCTCGCGGCACCAAAATTCGCGGTCGAGGTGATCATCGTGGCCGCGAAGCCCTGACACGGGCCTTCGGGCACGACGTCTCAGGACAACACCGGGCATCAGCGCCCGTGCGGATGCGCGCGGGCGTATGTCTCCATAAGGTGAACGGTATCGACTGCCGTGTAGGCCTGTGTCGTGGACAGTGACGCGTGGCCGAGCAATTCCTGAATGGCGCGCAAATCTCCTCCGGCCTCCAGAAGATGCGTGGCGAAGCTGTGCCGCAGCGCGTGGGGCGTGGCCGACGACGGAAGGCCCAACTGCATCCGCGCCCGTGCCACGACGGCAGCCACCAGCGACGGATTGAGCGGGCCGCCCCGCGCGCCCCGGAACAGCGGACCGTCGCCCGCCAGATCGAACGGACAGGCCGCGACATACCGCTCCACGGCGGCGCGGGCGGCGGGCAGAACCGGCACGATCCGTTCCTTGCCGCCCTTTCCCCTGATCCGCAGGACATCCGGCAAGGGCGCGTCCCGTCCGCGCAGCCCAAGCCCCTCCGAGATGCGCAACCCGCAGCCATAGAGCACGGTGACCACGGCAACATCGCGCGCCGCGATCCACGGTGTCGCGTGCTGATGCCCCACGGTTTCGAGCAGGTCGCGTGCGGCGTCCTGCGCAAGCGGGCGCGGCAACGGCTTGCGGAACCTCGGGGCCCGGGTCGACAGGATCGCGGTGGGATCAAAGCCTTCGCGCTCCGACAGCCAGCGGATGAAGGATTTGACCGACGAAAGACGCCTCGCGACGGACCGGGCGGCTGTCCCGCGCATCCGCTCGGACGCCATCCAGGAGCGCATGTCAGGTGTCCCAAGGCTGCCGATTTCCGCCAACCCCATTGGCCCGCCGCGGTAGCCCGCGTGGAACGCAAGAAACGTCGTCACGTCGCGAAGATAGGCCGTGAGTGTATTTGCGGCGGCGCCATCCAGCGCGCGCAGATGATCGCCCCAGGCCTCGAGCGCATCGCGTGCGCCGGGGCTGATCTCGATCGACACGCCCCTAAGCCAGTTGCTTCCGGGCAATCCGCTCGAACGCGCCGGCGAAGAACATCAGAAGCTCCGTACCCTGATTGACGCGAAACTGGTGCGGATCTTCGGCTCCGAAAGCCAGCATGCCGGTCAGGCGATCCCCGCCGAGGTTGAGCTTGAGGAGGGCTTCCGACCGGATCCAGCCGGCATCCTCTCCGAACACCTTGTCAGAGGCCACGGCGCACTGGCGCAGCGTGACCTGTCGCACCGGCACGTCACGTCCTTGGGTTATGTAGGTCTGAACGAAACCGGCCCGGACCACCGCCACAGCAGGATGCGGTGCCTCCGCCTCATCCGCGCTTTCCAGCACGAGTCGAATGCGATCGATCCGCAGGATATCCGCCAGATCGCCGGAAATCAGGTTCAGGACATCCCCGAAACTGTCACAGTCGAGCATCCGCAGGACACAGCGGTTGATCTGGTTGGTCCCCGCGAGATTTTCGTAAGCGGCGGCGATGACGCTGCGGTGCGTGTCCTCCAGCCGATCGAGGCGTGCCTCCAGACGCTCCATCGCGATGCCCCGCAGGTCCACGATGTTCTGCCCCATCTGCCGTTCGTTCGCGGCGATGAGGGCGCGCATCAGATCGCGGTCTTCGAGGATCATTTCGGGGTCGGTCAGGATCCGGTCGCGCCAATCGTGGGCGACCGCCTGTGCGGTGCTGTCGGTCATAGGGTCTGCTGCTCCGGTCTTTGCCGATTTGCACCGGACGTAGCACGGCAAAACGACGGCGTGATCCGTAATTCACGCCGTCGCCCGGGTTTTGTCCACAGGTGTGGCGAAGAGGCCCGCCCTGCGACAGGGAGGGGTGTCAAGCGCGTCAGACGATCTTGATCTTGGCCTCGGCCGCATCCTTGACGAACTGCGCAAGACCGCTTGCGGTCAGCGGATGGTTGATCATCGCCTTGATGACACCCGGCGGGGCCGTCGCGACATCCGCGCCGATCAGGGCCGCATCCTTCATGTGGTTCGCGGACCGGATGGAGGCAGCGAGAATTTCCGTTTCCATCCCGTAGTTGTCATAGATCGTGCGGATATCCTCGATCAGGTCCATCCCGTCGATGTTCATGTCGTCGAGACGCCCGATGAACGGCGAGATGAACGTCGCACCCGCCTTGGCGGCCAGCAGCGCCTGATTGGCCGAAAAACACAGCGTCACATTCACCATCGTGCCGTTGCCGCGCAGGATCTTGCAGACCTTCAGGCCCGCCCAGGTCAGCGGAACCTTGACACAGACGTTCGGAGCCAGTGTCGCGAGGTGCTCGCCTTCCTTGAGCATCTGATCGAAATCGGTCGCCACGACCTCCGCGGAAACCGGTCCATCGACCATCTCGCAGATTTCGCGGGTCACCTCCTGGATATCGCGACCGGACTTCAGGATCAGGGACGGGTTCGTCGTGACCCCATCCACCATTCCAAGATCGTGCAATTCGCGGATGGCGTCGATGTCGGCGGTGTCTACGAAGAATTTCATGGCGTCCTCGGCAGGGTTGCGATTTGACTGCGGTCTAGCGTCAGCATAGCGAAAGGACCACCCCGATGGATATCCCCCTCTGGCTTGCCTTCGTGGCGGCCTCGACCGTCCTGTTGATCATTCCGGGGCCGACCGTCCTGATGGTGCTCAGTTATGGTCTGGGGCAGGGTCGGCGCGTGGCCGTCGCCTGTGCCGCCGGGGTGGCCCTGGGCGACGGGATAGCGATGACGGCATCGCTGCTGGGCCTCGGGGCGGTGGTCATGGCATCGGCCACGCTTTTCACGGTGCTGAAATGGATCGGCGCGGGCTATCTCGTCTGGATGGGGGTCAAGCTTTGGCGGTCTGCCGGGGCGATGACGCTGGGACGGGTCCCGTCCCATGCCGATATTCCCGCCCGCGCGGTGTTCGGCCATGCGACCATGGTCACGTCCCTCAACCCGAAATCCATCGCCTTCTTCATCGCATTCGTGCCGCAGTTCATCGACACCTCAGCACCCCTTCCGGCGCAATTCGTCGTGCTGGTCACGACCTTCGTGACACTGGCGACGCTGAACGCGTTTGTCCTTGCGCTGCTTGCCGCCCGGCTGCGCGATGGCTTGCGCCGCCCGCCCGTCCTTCAGGCGATCGCCCGCACCGGCGGGGCCGCGATGATCGCCATGGGTGCGCTGACGGCGCTGACCCGTCGAACCGCCTGATGCCCTACTGAATTGTCAGACGCAGGGCAAAGGTCCGGTCGCCCCCGTTCCGCAGCGCCTGAAAGACATTGACGTAATAGGTTCCCTGCCGGGTCCGGAACGTGAAATCATCGGTGCAATCCACGATACCTTCGATCGCGAAGCAGACGTTGTTCGACCCGAGGATCTGCAGCCTCGCCTGTTGACCCGCGCCCGTGCCGAAGCTGAAACACAGCGGCGCGTCGAAGTCGGCCTGTCCGGAGACCTGACCGGAGAATGCTCCGCGCGCGAAGCGAATTTCGGAACAGCCTTGCGCGGCAGCGGCTCCCGCGAGAGCTGCAAAGAACAGGGTCGCCATTATTTTCAGCATCGGAGCCTCCAGTGCGGTACCGGGAAAACCTAGCCGACGTCCGGCCCGACTGTCATCACCCGGATCGCCGGCTCTGGCAAACCGGCCACCGAGGCGCGATATCACCCCCATGACCCGGCATTTTCCCCACGGCACGCCCGTCGCCGTCCTGACGACGCAACCGCTGGATCGCGCGCTCGATTACCGCGCGCCAAAGGACGGCGTGACGGAGGGCGATTTCGTGCAAGTCCCGCTCGGCCCACGTCTCGTGCTCGGCGTGGTCTGGAGTGCTGCGGCGGGTGACTGGCCGGTGGAAAAGCTGCGCGGTATCGCCCGCGTTCTGGATGTCCCCCCAATGCCGCAGGCGTTCCGTGATTTTCTGGAACGTGCCGCCGCCTATACGCTGACGCCGATGCCCGCGATGCTGCGGCTAGCGATGCGCACGCCGGGCCTGGACGAGGCACCGGGCAAGCGCAAGGTCTACGGGCTGGGGACCGGCACCGCCGACCGCAGCACGGCGGCGCGCGACAAGGTTCTCGATGTCCTGCGCGACCGGCCCGGCGACGTGTTCGCCCTGTCGGAACTGGCCGATCTTGCAGGTGTCTCCGGCGGTGTGGTCAAGGGCCTGCTGCCGTCCGGTGCGGTTCTGGAACAGGATGTGCCGCGCGACGCGGATTTTCCGCCGCTGGACTCCCGGCGCGCCGGAAAGACCCTTGCCGCCGACCAGCAGGAAGCCTCCAATACCTTGCGTGCCATGCTCAGGGTCGGCGGATACGGAACCACCCTTCTCAAGGGCGTTACCGGGTCGGGCAAGACCGAGGTCTACCTGGAGGCGGTTGCCGAGTGCCTCGCGCGAGGGCGCCAAGCGCTCGTGCTCCTGCCGGAAATCGCCCTGACCGCCGAGTTCCTGACCCGCGTCGAGGCCCGCTTCGGCGCGAGGCCCGCCGAATGGCATTCCGGCGTGACACAAGCCGAACGCCGCCGCGCTTGGCGCAAGGCAGCGGACGGGCAGGCGCGGCTGGTCGTCGGCGCACGCTCGTCGCTGTTCCTGCCGTTCCGCGATCTGGGTCTGATCGTGGTCGATGAGGAACATGACACCTCCTACAAGCAGGAAGACGGCGTGCTCTATTCCGCGCGCGACATGGCCGTGCTTCGGGCCAGTTGCGAGGGCGCGCAGGTGATCCTCGCCTCCGCCACGCCCTCGCTCGAGTCCTGGGCGAACGTCGAGGCCGGAAAGTACGCCCGCGTCGACCTGACCTCCCGGTTCGGCGTCGCGGTCATGCCGAAGCTGTCGACCATAGACATGCGGTCCGAGGCGGTGCCTTCGGGGCGCTGGATATCCCCCACCCTGAAGCGCGCCATCGAGCAGCGGATCATCGACGGGGAGCAATCGCTGATTTTCCTGAACCGGCGCGGCTATGCCCCCGTCACCCTCTGCCGGGCCTGCGGGCAGCAGGTCGCCTGCCACCAGTGCGACGCTCGTATGGTAGAGCACCGGTTCCTGAAACGGCTGATGTGCCACCAGTGCGGTGAGACGACCGCGATGCCGGACGCCTGCCCGTCCTGCGGTGTGGAGGGGAAACTCGCCCCCGTCGGACCCGGTGTCGAGCGCATGGCCGAGGAGGTCGCTGGCCTTTTCCCGGAGGCACGGCTGGCAATCCTGTCGTCGGACCTTTTCAACTCTGCCCGTGCGCTGAAGGCAAAGGTCGAGGAGATCGCGCGCGGCGACGCGGATATCATCGTCGGCACGCAATTGGTCGCCAAGGGTCACAATTTTCCGAAGCTGACACTGGTCGGTGTGATCGACGCGGACCTCGGGCTTCAGGGGTCGGACCTGCGCGCGGCAGAGCGGACATTCCAACTGATGCGTCAGGTATCGGGGCGTGCCGGACGGGCTGACGTGCCGGGCGTGGCCCTGCTCCAGACCTATCAGCCGGATCACCCGGTGATCCGTGCGATCCTGTCCGGTGACGAAGAGGGGTTTCTGACCGAAGAAGCCGCGCAGCGTCGCGCAGCGGGCGTGCCGCCCTATGGTCGGATGGCCGGGATCGTGATTTCGGACCCGGACGCACAGGTGGCCTTCGACCTCGGCAACGCGCTGGCCCGCAAGGCTGGCGTCATGGAGGAGGCGGGCGCGGAGGTCTACGGGCCCGCCCCGGCCCCGATCAGCCGCATCAGGGGCCGCCACCGCGTCCGGCTTCTGGTCAAGGCACCGCGCCAGTCGCCGCTGCAATCGGCGCTTGCCCGCTGGGTGGCGAGCGTCGAGGTGCCGCGCTCTGCCCGGTTGAGCATCGATATCGATCCGCAAAGCTTCTTGTAGGCGGAACATGGCCTGAGAACGTGGCACTCGCGGGATTGCCCCTGCCCGCGCCCCGGGGATAGAACGTCGCGAACCTTTCGGGAGAGAGACATGCAGGCCGGACCGGCTCCCCAACCGGGGATCATGGAGATCGAACTCTATCAGGGTGGCGCGTCCAAGATCGACGGCGTGACCGATATCCTGAAACTGTCGTCCAACGAAAATCCCCACGGCGCATCCGCCAGCGCCATCGCCGCCGCGACCGAAGCGGCGTCGGCGATGCACCTCTATCCGAACACCGACCATGCGTCGCTGCGCGCCGCCATCGGCGCGGTGCACGGACTCGACCCGGACCGCATCATCTGCGGCGTGGGGTCTGACGAGGTCCTCCATTGGCTTTGCCAGGCCTTTGCCGGGCCGGGCGACGAGGTGCTGCATACCGAACACGGGTTCCTCATGTATCCGATCAGTGCCCGCGCCGCCGGTGCCACCCCCGTCAAGGTCCCGGAGCGCGAGCGGGTCGTGGACGTCGATGCCCTGCTGGACGGGATCACGTCGGCGACCCGGCTCGTGTTCATCGCCAATCCCGCCAACCCGACCGGCACGATCCTCGGGGGCCAGGACGTGGTGCGCCTTGCAGATGGCCTGCCGGACGGATGCCTGCTGGTGCTGGACGGCGCCTATGCCGAGTTCGCCGAGGATTTCGACGGCGGGCTGGGTCTCGCCACGACGCGCGAAAACGTCTTCTGTACCCGAACCTTTTCCAAGCTCTACGGGCTGGGTGGGTTGCGTGTGGGCTGGGGATACGGGCCGCGCGCGGTGATCGACGTGCTGAACCGCATCCGGGGGCCGTTCAACCTGTCGAACGTCGCCCTTGCGGCGGCGGAGGCAGCGGTCAGGGATCGCGACTTCGCGGCCCATTGCCTTGCCGACAATGCGCGACAGAGGGCGCGCCTGCGGGACGGCTTGGCGGCGCTTGGCCTGCCGTCAGACCCGTCGGAAGCAAATTTCGTGCTGGCAAGATTTGCGGATGAGGCGGAAGCGAAGGCCTGCGACACGTTTCTGAAGGCGCGCGGCGTCATCGTGCGGCATCCGGCCAACTACGGCTTTCCCCAATGCCTGCGGATCAGCGTCGGAGACGAGGCGGGGGTGACGCGCCTGCTGGAAGGCGTGACGGCATGGCGGGAAAGGTGATCTACGGCCGTGTGGCGCTGATCGGGCTTGGCCTGATCGCAGGGTCCATGGGTCTCAGGATGCGGCGCGACGCACTGGCCACTGAGATCGTGGGTACGGCACGGTCCGCGGCGACGCGTGACGTGGCCGTGGATCTCGGCCTCTGCGACCGGGTCACGGAGACGGCGGCGGAGGCGGTCGCGGGCGCCGACCTCGTCGTGCTTTGCGTTCCGGTCGGGGCGATGGCAGAGGTCGCCGCCGAGATCGGGCCGCACTTGAAACCGGGGGCCACGATCACCGATGTCGGGTCCGTCAAGGGTGCCGTGATCGAGGCAGTTGCGCCCCATCTGCCCGAGACCGTCGATTTCGTGCCCGGTCACCCGATCGCGGGGACAGAACATTCCGGCCCGACCTCCGGTTTCGCCACGCTGTTCGAAAACCGCTGGTGCCTGCTCACACCCGTTGGAGCCTCCGACGCAGCGACCCAGCGGTTGACACGTCTGTGGCAAGCGATGGGATCGAACGTGGACCAGATGGCCCCGGATCATCATGACCTCGTCCTTGGCGTGACCAGCCATGCGCCGCATCTGATCGCCTATACGATGGTCGGCGTGGCCGACGATCTGCGCCGGGTCACGGACAGCGAAGTCATCAAGTATTCCGCCGCCGGTTTTCGCGACTTCACCCGGATCGCGGCCAGTGACCCGGTGATGTGGCGCGACGTGTTCCTGAACAACAAGGACGCGACGCTGGAGATCCTCGGGCGCTTCACGGAAGAGTTGTTCGCGCTCCAGAGGGCGATCCGCACCGGCGATGGCGAGATGCTGCACGATTATTTCACCCGGACACGTGCGATCCGGCGCGGCATCATCGACGCCGGGCAAGACACCGACGCGCCTGATTTCGGAAGGGTGAAGAAACCATGAGAGTCCTGCTTGCGGTGCTGTTGATTGCCGGGACGGCGCAGGCGGAAGTCCGTCCGGTGCCGCGCCCCGCAGCCAAGATAGAGCTCCTGTCGACGGGCGGATCGACCCTTCCGCCGCCAGAGACCGCGGTCGCGGGATCCGACCGTCCCGTGCCGCGCATAGACGCCGAGACCGCACACCTCCGCACGATCATGGCCGCGATGCAGGCAGCGACCCCGGTCGTCGATGCGGCGGGAAAGATCCGTCGCTCCGACCGGCCCATGCTGCGGGATGCAGAGCTGATCCTCGCCGGCGACTCGCGCCCACGGCTTCGCGACGGCGGCGGAGGCATTTGCGGTCGGGCCTCCATTCGGGGCGAGAGCATTGCCCCGGTTCGCGACGGCGGTGCCTGCGGAATACCGAAAGCCGTTCGCGTCACCTCCGTCTCGGGACTGCAGCTGGTTCAGTCGGCGCGCATGGATTGCGGCACCGCGCAGGCGCTCGACACGTGGGTTAGGCGCGGTGTTCTGCCGGTGGTCGGAAATCGCGGTGGCGGCGCCGTTGGCCTGCGGGTGGCCGCAGGCTATGCCTGCCGAACCCGGAACAGCCAACCGGACGCGCGGGTCAGCGAGCATGCAAAGGGACGCGCCATCGACATCAGCGCCATCCTTCTGGCGGACGGCAGTGAACTCTCTGTCTTGCGCGACTGGGGCCGGGGCGCGGAGGGACGTTTGCTGCGGGAGTTGCACGACCGTGCCTGCGGGACGTTCGGCACGGTCCTCGGGCCCGAAAGCGACAGGTTCCATCAGGACCATTTTCACCTCGATACGGCCAGCTATCGCAGCGGCAGCTATTGCCGTTGACGGTGCCCGGCCAAGCGGCGATCGGACGCCCCTCGGAGGCTTTCTGACGAGGCTGCGGCCGGCGCGGTGCCTTGCGCCGTTCGGATCGCAGCCCGCATGCCGCGCCCGCCGCGCTAGCGTTCCGTCAGCTTCAGTTCGATCCGTCGGTTGCGTTGCCGCGCTTCGGGGGTATCGGCCGGATCGACGGGACGATATTCGCCGAACCCGGTCGCGGCCAGCCGGAACGGCGGAACCCCAAGCTCGTCGATCATGTACTGCACCACGGACAGGGCTCGCCCCTGGCTCAGCTCCCAGTTGTCGGAATACTTGGCGTCCGCCGACCCTGACAAGGGAATGTCGTCGGTATGTCCGTCGACCCGGAGGATCCAGTCGATTTCCGGCGGAATCTGGTCGGCGACGTCCAGAATGACGCCCGCGACCTGCGCGATCTGGCCACGGCCTTCGGCTTGGAGCGTCACATCGCCCACATCGAACAGGACCTCCGACGAGAAGACGAAGCGGTCGCCCACGATCTCGACACCCTCAC
The DNA here is from genome assembly GCA_049647445.1 of Jannaschia sp. Classification (GTDB taxonomy): domain Bacteria; phylum Pseudomonadota; class Alphaproteobacteria; order Rhodobacterales; family Rhodobacteraceae; genus Jannaschia. The sequence goes on from JBARXR010000163.1 coordinate 16,336, forward strand.
GCCCGGCAAGGACCTGCCGCAACTGGCCGAAGAACTCGGACCGGAACCGCTCCAACTGGCGCGCCTCCTGTTCAAGCCTGCGGCGTTCGGCTTCCTCGAGGTCGGCGCGGGCCCGCTGTTCGGCGGCAACTGTCGCAAGGGCCGCGTTCAACTGCGATCCAAGTGCCTCGATCTGCACCTGAGACGTTTCGTTTCGCGCGGCAGTCGCGTCCAGCGTCGCCTGCAGCGTCCCAAGCTGGGTGCGCAATTCGATCACCTGCTCATTCAGCAGCGCCGCTTCCTGCTGGGCCGCCAATCGCTCCGCCTCGACCTCGGAGAGCGTGCCGCGGGCCTGCCGGAGCAACAGGTCGGCCCGCTCGGCTTCCGACAGGGCATCCCGCGCGTCGGCTTCGGCGGCCAGCTTCTGCGCCAATGCGGCGGCAAGGGCGTCGCGAACCGTGTCGGCATCCGCGGCGCTTT
>JBARXR010000164.1:0-2044 GCA_049647445.1 Jannaschia sp.
CACCCCGTCCGCGCTGACGCCGGCCCAGGCCCAGCCCGCCCTCCAGCCCGACGACACCACCGAGTCCTTCGTCATGCGTTGGAACGCCTGGGCCGACGAGGCAAACCCCGACCGCAGCGTGATCAACGCCGTCGCCGAAGAATCAGACGCCATCAACGCCTTCTTTGAGCAATACCGCAAGCGCTACGGCTACGGCCGCTGGGTTCTGGACGATCTGACCCAGCCCGGACATTGGAATCATGCATCGAGCATCATCTTCGGGATGGCGCCCCACACACGCCGCCTGCGCAAGATCCTCACCGCGGATCACGCCGCCCTTCGTTTTCCGAGCCGGGCCGAACTGGTCGAAGAAGTCCGGGCCGAGATCGACGCCGACGAGCCGACCAACCGGGGCCCAGTCAATCACGCCGAGATGCTTTACATCGGGCGCATCGACGAATCACAGCAGATCCGAAACGCCGGAATCCACTTGTCCACGGAGGCGTCGTTCGTCATCGAAACCTCGGGCGACCTCACCCTGATTGTCGAGAACATCACGGGCATGCTGAACGCCTACCGCCTATTGGCCGAGCGACCGGATCCGATCGATGCCCTGATGGCGGTTGCGGCTGAAGATTCGGCTCTCAACTTGATCCGCAGCACGCTCGTCCGGCACGGCGTCCGCAGCCGGGACGGCGCCCTGCAGCGCATCCAGGACGCGCTGGTCGAGCACGAGGCCCGCCGCGTTCGTCCAAGCCAAGACAGGCGGTTGATGGATCTCGCGCACACCGAACTTCTGGCGGCCTGGTTCGAGCCCGACCGGCCGGAGCGACTCACCGCCCAAGGCGGCGCGTGGTACGAATCTCGCGCGGACATGATCGAGGTATGGCGCAGTCTTGGCGTGCAGGACCTCAGGCTGCACCCAACCATCCTCCCGTCACCGGATTCTGAGTTCGCCCCTGCTGCGGAGCAGATACGGGTGTACCGACTTCTGGCCGAAGCGTTTGCCCGCGACGCTGCTCGCACCCGGCACAGCATCATCGAACTGGAATCCGAACGCTTGTTCCGCACCCTCGTCAGTTCCGACCCGGACGGTCGCCTGGCCCCCGCCCTGACTCTTTTCTATCTCCACGACACCTTGTTCAATTCCGATTTCCGCGCCGACCTCCAGTTCCGCGCCGCCCTGACCTTCCTCGCTGTGCACCGCCATCGCGCCTGCACCGGCCAATGGCCCGAGTCCCTCGCCGCCATCGACCCCGAGATCATGCGCTTCGATCCCATCGACCCCCACTCCGGCCAGCCCTTCGGCTACGCCGTGATCGACGACCAGCCCACCCTCTGGTCCGCCGGCCCCGACCGCGACAACGACGACGGACGCTCAATCCTCAGGCGTCCCGCCCTGCCCGAAGGTGAACTCCCACAGTTCCAATCGCGCCACTGGTTCACGATCAACGAATGGAACGCCCTGTCGCCCGAGGTCCAGGCCGAGCACGACGGCGACATCCCCCTCTTCCCGCCCGAAGGCTGACGCCCCGGCCAACCGCGACGCGGTTCCGTTCCGTTCATGATCCTTCCTAGAGTCTCCCGTATCCGCACGCCCACGCCGGCAACCGGCCGGGACCGGTCGCGGGATTCTCCCGCCGACCGGCGTGCGACCAGCCGCAGCGAACCGATGTATGCCCACCGATCCGACTCCTCATGACGACCCGCGCGATCGCGCGGCACCGCCCGACGCCGAGCATCTGGGTCGCCTGCTGCAGGCCGTGATCGGAGAGGAGATGGATCGCTCGCCGGCCGTCCGCGCCTTGGCGGTCGAACTCGCGTCGTGGGTGCTTCACCGGGCGGGCGTCGGAGCGGCAGACCCCGAATCCAGGAGTCAGCCCACGCCTTCTGCTCCCCCTGGGTCATCGACCATGCTGGCAAGCCCCGACCCCCAGCCACAGCCACCGCGGCGGGCCACCCCTGCCCCGGCCGCCATCAGCGGCCCGGTCTCGCGCGTCCCGCTGGTCATTGGCGGGTCGAGCGTCGAGGTCGCCGTCCGCGGCGACGGCGCGTCCATCCAGGC
>JBARXR010000165.1:0-5287 GCA_049647445.1 Jannaschia sp.
AAGATCGCCCGCGCATTCCCGACGAAAGCGTTCATGCGGTTGTCGTCGATGACATAGATCCGCACGGATCCGGGCAGGCCGGCTGCCTGCAGGATCGGCTGGGCAACCTGCCGCAGGGCGTATTCGATTTCCGCGTCGCGGATCAATCCCTGTGCCGAAGCAGGGGACAGGGTCAGCGAGAGGGCGAGGCAGGCGGCGGTCAGCAGGCGGATCACGGGCGGTCCTCCGGGGAAGCTAGGCCGGGCAATTGACCATCGACCGGCATCGGTCCATCTGTGCCCGCGAACCCCGGAGTATGGAGCAGGTGATGACGAGTGCAAGGCAAGTGTCGCGCCGAAGCCAGGTCGATCCCTTCATCGTGATGGATGTCATGGAAGCCGCGCGCGCGGCCGAGAACGCTGGTCGCCACATCATCCACATGGAGGTCGGCCAGCCCGGTACACCGGCGCCGAAGGCGGCGCGAAAGGCGCTGGCCGTCGCGATGGAGGAGGGCGCCCTCGGGTATACGGTGGCGCTCGGGTTGCCGGACCTCAGGGCGCGGATCGCGGGCCTCTATCGTGACTGGTACGGTCTCGATATCGATCCCGACCGCGTTGTCGTCACGGCAGGATCGTCGGCGGCCTTCCTGCTGGCCTTCACGGCGCTTTTCGATGCGGGCGACAAGGTCGGTCTGGGCCTGCCCGGATACCCGTCCTATCGCCAAATCCTCAAGGCCCTGTCGCTGGAGGCCGTCGGTATCGCGACGCGCGCTGAGGATCGATTTCAACCGGTGGCGGGCGAGATTTCGTCGGACCTGTCCGGTCTGATCGTGGCCTCGCCGTCGAATCCGACCGGCACGATGCTGGACCGCGATAGCCTGAAGGCCCTGATCGACCACTGCCACGCGAACGGCACGGCGTTCGTCAGTGACGAAATCTATCATGGTGTCCAATATGACGGTCGCGCCGTCAGCGCGCTGGAAGTCTCGGACGACGTCTATGTCATCAATTCCTTCAGCAAGTATTTCTCGATGACGGGCTGGCGGATCGGCTGGATGATCGTGCCCGAGGCGCATGTCAGGACCATCGAACGATTGGCACAGAACATGTTCATCTGCGCCCCCCATGCCAGCCAGGTCGCGGCAATCGGTGCCCTGGGCGCTACTTCGGAACTCGAGGCGAACCTTGCCGTCTATGCGCAGAACCGTCGCCTGATGCTGGACGGGTTGCCGCGCGCGGGCTTCACGCGGATCGCGCCGCCGGACGGCGCATTCTATGTCTATGCCGACGTGTCGGACCTGACCGACGACAGCCGGGCCTTCGCGGCAGAAATCCTTGAGAAGGCTGGCGTTGCCGTCACCCCGGGCCTCGACTTCGATCCCGTGCGCGGCGGAGGGACCCTTCGGTTCAGCTATGCCCGCGCCACAACGGATATCGTCGAGGGCCTGGACCGGCTGATACGCTGCATGGCGGCCAGATGATCCGCTGTCTCGTCCTCGCAATCTGCCTTGCCTCGCCACTCGCGGCACAGGACTTTCGCGCGCGCTCGGTTCCCGACGCCGCCGAAAGCCTGATCGAGGACGCGCGGCGCGGCGGCCTGTCGGTGGACCTTGCGCTAAGCCAGCCAATCCCGTGGCGGGTGTTCGTTCAGGCGGAGCCGTGGCGCCTGATCCTCGACACGTCGGAAGTGGATTGGTCGCGTCTCGACGCTTCTGTCCTGCGGGGGAAACAGGCGGTTGCCGTCCGGTCCGGCCGTGTCGACGCCGGATGGTCGCGGCTTGTCATCGAGCTGTCCGGGCCGATGCGCATCGACCGCGCATGGATGGAAACCGACCCCGGCGCGCGCATCCGGGTGGATCTGGTCGCGGGCGCGGGGCCGGGTGATGGCCCGCTCGTGTTGCAGGAGTGGGACCGCGTCGCGCCGCAAGCCATGCTGTCCAGCCGGACACGCCAGACCGGCGACCGCCCTTTGATCGTGGCACTCGACCCCGGGCACGGCGGCATCGATCCGGGGGCGGAGCGCAACGGTCTGACCGAGGCGGACCTGATGCTGGGTTTCGCGCGGGAGTTGGCGGATGTGCTGCGCCGGGCCGGGCATACGGTGGTGCTGACGCGTGACGACGACGACTTTCTGGCGTTGCGGGGCCGGGTCAGCGCTGCGCGCGCGGTCGGCGCGGATCTGATGATCTCGCTACATGCCGACGCCGTGGAGGGGGGCGGCGCCGAGGGCGCCACGGTCTATACGCTGTCGGAGGATGCCTCCGACACGATGTCTGCGGAACTGGCCGAACGGCACGGCCGGGACGATCTGCTTTTGGGACTCGATCTGCCGGATTCGGGCGATGAGATCGCGCAGGTCCTGATCGACCTGGCACGGGCCGAAACCGCGCCGCGCGCCGATGCGCTTGCCGACGCGCTTGTGACCCGCCTGAACGCCAATGGCCTGCAGCTGCACAAGCGGCCCCGGCTCGAGGCGGGGTTCACGGTCCTGAAGGCCCCGGACATTCCGTCGGTCCTTCTGGAACTCGGCTTCATGTCGAGCCAGTCCGACCTGCGCAACCTGACCGCTCAGCCGTGGCGCGCCCGCATGGCGGCGGCCATCGCGACGGCGATTGAGGACTGGGCCGTGGAGGATGCCGCCGAGGCCCTGCGCCTGCGTCAATAGCCCTGCGCGAAGGCTCGCTTGCAATGCCCCGACCGCTTTGACGGCCCGGGCAGCACCTCTTATATTGAGGCTACCTATGTGCGGGCAAAGGACAGGCAATGATCATCAACAGAGCGGCCAAATCGGGCGGACAGGCAATCTGGTGGGCCGCCAACGGGACGCTGATGTTCCTGTTGTCGGTGATCGGGGGCCTGTTTTCCGCAATCACGCTGGGGATCATCGCGGGCGCGCTGACGGTCGGGGCAATCCTGTGGATGTATGGTCGCGACCTTCCGAACCACGAGCAACTGGCGCAATACACGCCGCCCACGATCAGTCGGATCTATTCCGGTGAAGGGCGTCTGATGGACGAATTCGCGCGCGAGCGGCGGTTGTTCGCCCCAGCCGAGGACATCCCCGATCTGGTCAAGGAAGCCTTCATCTCGGCGGAGGACAAGAATTTCTACCTCCACGCGGGCTATGATCCGGTCGGCATGGTCGCCGCCGCCGTCGATGCGGCGCGCGGCGGGCGTTTGCGCGGGGCGTCGACGATCACGCAGCAGGTCATGAAGAACTTTCTGCTGTCCTCGGACCGGTCGGCGGAGCGCAAGGTCAAGGAGATCATCCTGGCGTCCCGGATCGAGGAGACACTGGGCAAGGAAGATATCCTTGAACTCTATCTCAACGAGATTTTCCTCGGGCAGAACAGCTATGGAGTCGCCGCCGCCGCGCAAACCTATTTCAACAAGGTCCTTGCCGACCTGACCCTGGAAGAAGCGGCCTATCTCGCGATCCTTCCCAAGGCGCCGTCCGACTATCACCCCGTGCGGCAGATGGAGCGCGCGATCGAGCGGCGTAACTTCGTCCTGCGGGAGATGTTCGAGAACGGCTACATCACGCGTGCCGAGCTGGAAGACTCGCGCGCGAAGCCGCTGTTGACGGTGCAGTCCGGGCATTATGCGCCGTTCCGGGCGGCGCTTCCGCCGCGCGACTATTTCACCGACGAAATTCGCCGCCAGCTGAGCCAGGATTTCGGAGAGGAAGAGTTCTTTACCCAAGGCTTCACCGTTCGTGCGACCATCGATGCCGAGATGCAGCAGGTCGCGGCGCAGGCCTTGCAGGGGGCGCTCGAGCGCTACGACCGCAGCCGGGGTGTGTGGCGCGGCACCGGAGAGACCATTCCAGTCGAAACCTTGAGCGACGAGGCAGCCTGGCGTGCCGCCCTTTCCGACGTCGTGGTCAGCCGTGACGTGAACCTGGAAAATCCTTGGTTCGTCGCCGTCGTCATGGATGTTGCCGAACAAAACCTGACACTCGGCGTCGAGAACCTGGAGGGCACCGTCAGCGTCCCCCGAGACGACATATCCTGGATACGCGGCGACTTTGCCGCCAATTTCGAACCCGGCCAGGTGGTGCACGTGCGGCAGATGACCGACGACACCAGTGGCGATCTGATCCGTTGGTCGCTGCGGCAGGTGCCGGAAGTGCAGGGCGGGTTCATGGCGATGGATGTGAACACCGGGCGCGTGATCGCGATGCAGGGTGGCTTCAGCTATCAGGACTCGGTTTTCAACCGCGCGACCCAGGCGACGCGCCAGCCGGGATCCAGCTTCAAGCCGTTCGTCTATGCGGCCGCTCTCGACAGTGGTTACCAGCCCAACACGATCGTCGTCGACGCGCCCATCGAGATCGTCTCGGGGGGTGAGATCTGGCGACCGACGAACGCCTCGGACCGGTTCTATGGCCCGTCTCCCCTGCGCACCGGGATCGAGCGGTCGCGCAACCTGATGACCGTGCGTCTCGCGCAGGATGTCGGGATGGACGTCGTGGGCCGCTATGCCGAGCGGTTCGGCGTCTACGACGACATGCCCGAACTGCTGGCGAATTCCCTCGGCGCACAGGAAACGACGCTCTACAAGATGGTGTCCGCCTATGCGATGTTCGCGAACGGTGGCGAGCGGGTGGAACCGACACTGGTGGACCGCATACAGGATCGCTACGGACGCACCGTCTATCGTCACGATCAGCGCGTCTGCGAGGATTGCGAGGACTTCGCCTCCCTTTCGGAGGGCTTCGGCCCGCGCATCGTCTCGAACCGTGAGCGGGTCATGGATCCGATCACGGCCTATCAGCTCACGTCGATGATGAAGGGTGTCGTGGATCGCGGAACTGCGTCCGGGACGGTGAACCTGCCGGTTCCCATCGCGGGCAAGACCGGCACGACCAACGATGCCAAAGATGTCTGGTTCGTCGGGTTTTCGTCCACGATCGTCGCCGGCTGCTATATCGGATACGACCGTCCCCGCGACATGGGGCGGGGTGCGTCGGGGGGCGGCATGTGCGGCCCGGTGTTCAACGAATTCATGACGGAAGCGATCAAGAAGTATGGCGGCGGACCGTTCGAGGTGCCCCCCGGCGGCTATTTCGCGAAGATCGACCGCTACACTGGTGCGCGTCTGCCCGATGACGCAGCCGGAGAATACGTCGTGGCGGAATACTTCCGCGATGGCGACGATCCGTTCAGCGGCATCGGATACGGGGCGATCATCGACGGAGGCTTTGCGATGTCGAGTGACCTGCCGCTGTTCGGGCGCGGCGAGGGCGATGTGTCCGAGGGCGCGGCGCGGCAGGTCGAGACGTCGACGGGGCGCACGGTGGTCGTGCC
>JBARXR010000166.1:0-5291 GCA_049647445.1 Jannaschia sp.
ACCCGGGCGACGATGAACGGCTGGGCCAGGGCGTCGGGCGCCATCCGGCTGAGCAGGAACAGCACCGCCAGCGGCCCGGTCGCGACGGCCAGCACCCCCGGCAGCGCGACCTGCAGGGCGAACGCCCCGAGCAGCATGGCGACCAGACCGATCCGGCTCCGCAAGCCCGGCGCCACGAGCGAGACCAGCAAGGACACGATCATCATCGCGGCCGTGATGGCGCCGCTGACGAGGGGCGTCTCGGCGGCCAGCGCGGTGCCCGCCAGCGCGCGTTCGATGAACGGCTGCCCAAAGACGAACGGCACGTGGCTGAGGACGTACATCATCATCGACAGCACGAACAGCCACAGCAGCGTGGGCGTGCGGAAGGCGGCCGCGAGGCTGGCGAGCGCGGCAGCGGAGGTCGCCTCCGCCACGCGTCTTGGCGGTTCCGCGAAGGCCATCGTGACCGCCAGAAGCGCGCCGAAGGACACTGCCGAGGCATAATAGGGCCACGACAGGTCATAGCGCGCGATCGCCCCGCCGATCAGTGCGGACAAGGCAAGGCCCGCGAACCCGGCGCGCCAGCCCGACACCTCCCGTCGTTCCATCTCCGCCTCGCGTCCCTCGGCGGCGAGCGATTCGTAAAGCAGGGAGCTGTCAGTCCCCGAGGTGAACGCCGCGTGCACGCCCAGCAGGACCTGCGCCGCGGCGAACCACAGGAAATCGCCCCCGACAGCCTGCATGGATGCGGTGGCCAGCCCGGCGACGGCGGCGACGATCAGGGTCGGACGCCGCCCCCAGCGATCCGAGGCCCAGCCCGACGGCACCTCCAGCGCCGTCGTCGAGACGTCGTAGATCGCATAGATCAGGATCGCCTCGGCGGCCGACAGTTCCGCCTGGATGTAGAGAAACCAGACCGCCTGCCAGAAGATGAGGGAACGCAGGAAGCGAAACCACGGATAGAGCGCGAGGTTGCGCGTCAAAGGCGTTCGGCGAGAAAGCTGCGAAACGGCAGAAGGGTCTCCACCCGGTCGGACACGGCGGCGACCAGCCCCTCGCCGCTTTCGCGCCATCCATCCCGCAGGTCCAGTCCAAGCGCCAGCGACTTGCGCCGGAGCAACGCGCCATGGGGGTGCTCGGGGTCATAGGGCTTGGGCACGCGCTTGAGGGGCTCCGGTCCGAAATCGGACAGATGACCGCCACTGTCATCGATGATCCGCGTCAGGCGGTCACCCCACCTGTCGACCATCGCGCGATACCGCGCCAGCGCCTCCTTGTCGAAACCGGGGATGCCGCACCCGATGAACGTCGACGCGGGCTCGATCCCGAAATAGAACGACGGGGCAAGCGGATCGGCATCGCCCGACGACCAGAGCATCGCGAGGTGATCCTTGTAGGGCGACTTGTCCGCCGAGAACCGCACGTCGCGGTTGATGCGAAAGACCTTGGGTGTATGGGCTGCGCCCGTGATGCGGCTGATCTCTTCGGCCATGATCTCGGAAAACAGCTTTGCGGGCCCGTCGATATCGGCTTTCCAGCCAGCCTTGCGCGGCTCGAACCACTCTTTCGAGTTGTTCTTCGCAAGCTGTCCGTAAAAGGCCTGCGCCCTGTCGAGCATCTCGGTAAAGCCGTCGGACATCGTGCCTCCTATCTGAGCACCGAAAGGAGGGCGGCCTGGAACGCAGCCGGGTCCTCGATCTGCGGAATGTGCCCGATGTCGGGCATGACGATCAATCTGGCACGGGGGATCAGCGCGGCAAGGCGCTCGCCTTGCTCCAGCGGCGTGACGGTATCCTCCGCGCCCCAGAGAATCCCGACCGGCAGGTCCAGCGTGGCCCATCTCCCCGGGTCGGTCGAGGGTCCGGCGGGCGTCGTCAGAAGGCTGGGCAACCACTGCGCGATCCGGCGTGGGGTGTTTCGGCGGCGAAAGGGTCCCTCGACGATACCGGTCCAGTGGTCCGTGATGCTGTCCTTGCGGTGCACGAAGGCGCGCAGGCCCGCGCCGGTCAGCAGCGGGTTCATGATCACGGTCGTCGTCGCAAGTTCGGTCAGGAGACGGCTGTCGGTCCAGGCAGGGGGATCCGAGGGGCCTGTCCCCAGACCGATGGCCCCGTCGACGATCACCAGCGAGGCGAAGGCTTGCGGGTCGGCCAGCGCCGCCTCGGCCCCGGCGCCCGCCCCGAAGGAATGGGCGACAAGATGCGGGCGGATGCCCATGGCGTCGACCAATGCGAGGATGCGTTGGCCTTGGGTCGTGCGATCATACTCCGCATCCGCAGGGCGCTCCGACCAGCCCATCGGCGGCATGTCGAACGCGATTGCGCGGTAGCCTTCGGCGGCAAGCGCGGCGGCGGTCTCGGACCAGAGCCGGGACCAGCCGATGGAGCCGTGCAGCAACAGGACAACCTCGCCGTCCGCCGGACCGGCCTCCTCGACATAGATCGAGCCCATCGCCGTCTCGACCAGGCGGCCCCGGTCGGGCGGATAGCCCTGATCCGCGCGGATCTGGGCCAGGAACCACAGCACCGCGATCAGCCCCCCGGCCAGAGACAGGAGCGCGGCGAGAACAAGGGCGAGGCGGCGGAGCAGGACCATATCGCACCTGAACCCGCCCGGGCCGCGCATGGCAAGGATTCGCGCCGGACCTTCTGCGTGGCACCACCTGCGCCGCATGCCGCCGCCCGTGTCCCTGTCCCCCGTGTCCCTGTCCCCCATGTCCGCGACAACCGAAGGCGGCGCTGGCGCGTCCCCGGTTCAGACGGTTTCGACCCCCGGCGGCGACGCATTGGCCCTGGCGTGCCGTCACGCGGCCTGCGCGCGGTGTCACCGCCTGCGTTGGTCGCCGCCGCGCGACCGAACCTTCCGTCCCTTTACTTGCCCGTCCCCGCATGGCCTTGGTCGGCTACGCTCCAACGATGCGAAAGCAGGCCGATGACGACGAATATCCGCGCGCTTGTCCCGCTCTTGCTGGCGGCGGCGCTGCTCCTTGCGGGGAATGGTCTGCAGGGCACTCTCGTGTCCCTGCGCGGGGTCGAGGCCGGGTTCACGACCGTCACCATCGGGGCAATCGGGGCGGGCTATTTCCTCGGTTTCCTGATGGCGTGCTTCTTTGCGCCCCGTCTGATCCGTGCCTTCGGCCATGTCCGCGTCTTTGCCGCCCTTGCCTCCGTTGCGGCCGTAGGCACCCTGCTTCTGGTGCTGGCCATCGATCCGCTGGTCTGGGGCCTGATCCGGCTGGCGATGGGGTTCTGTTTCTCGGGCCTCTTCGTCGTGATCGAAAGCTGGCTCAACCAGGCCTCCGCCCCGGGAGAGCGGGCCCGCGTCCTGTCCATCTACCGGATCGTCGATCTGATGTCGGTCACCGGCGGGCAGTTCCTGCTGCCGGTGTTCGGCATTTCCGGGTTCGAGATATTCGCGGTCGCCGCCATCCTGTTCTGCCTGTCGCTGTTGCCGGTCGCGCTGTCGGACACGTCCCGCCCGACCGCCCCGTCCGTCTTCCGGTTCGAGCCGCGACAGGTCTGGCGGCTGTCGCCCGTCGCCTGCCTCGGCGCGCTCAGCATCGGACTGACCACCAGCGCGTTCCGGATGGTCGGACCGATCTACGGGATCGAGGTCGGGTTCGACACCGCGCAGGTGGCCCTGTTCCTGAACGCGGGCATCGCCGGCGGCGCGATCCTGCAATTGCCGCTGGGCATGTTCTCGGACCGTGTGGACCGTCGACTGGCGTTGCTTGTGGCGACGCTGGGCGCGGCGGTGGCGGGGGTGTTTCTCAACTCGGTCACATCGCCGGTCCTGATCTATGCGGGGGCCTTCGCCTTCGGAGCCTTCGCCATGCCGCTCTACTCGCTCGCGGCGGCGCAGGCCAACGACCGCGCGGGCGAGAGCGGCGACTATGTCATCATTTCCGCGGGGTTGATCTTTTTCTACTCGGTCGGCGCGATCTTCGGACCCTTGGGGGCCGCGGCCCTGATGCAGACCTTCGGACCGTCCGCGCTGTTCGCCTATACCAGCGGCGTCCATGGCCTGATGGCGATCATGACGGTTTTCCAGATGCTGTCGCGTGCCGCCGTGCCCCGCGGGAAACGCGGGCCCTACGTGGCGCTGTTGCGCACTTCGCAGGGGATTTTCCGCCTCGCGGATCGCGAGACGAAGCCGCCGAGGTCGTGACCGGCCAAAAAAATGGCCGGACGCGAAAGTCCGGCCAAGTCCAACAGGGAGGTTGCATCCGATCGTCCGGGGATGCTCCGGTCATGTCAGGGTAACCCGCACAAATCGGCTTCCGTAAGGTAAATTTGAGGTCCTTTTGGATTCTGTTTGCGCCTGTGTCCTCTGAATCACGCCATCAGGCGATAGCCGCCGCTCTCGGTCACCAGCAGGCGGGCATTGGACGGGTCGGGTTCGATCTTCTGGCGAAGCCGGTAGATATGGGTTTCCAGCGTGTGCGTGGTGACGCCAGCGTTATAGCCCCAGACCTCGTGCAGCAGGACCTCGCGCGCCACCGTGCCATCGTTCGCGCGATACAGGAACTTGAGGATATTGGTCTCTTTTTCGGTCAGGCGGATCTTCTTTTCGTCCTCGGTGACAAGCATCTTCATCGCGGGCTTGAAGGTATACGGCCCCAGCGAGAAAACCGCGTCCTCCGACTGCTCATGGGTGCGCAGCTGGGCCCGGATGCGGGCCAGCAGGACCGGGAACTTGAACGGCTTGGAGATATAGTCGTTGGCCCCCGCATCCAGTCCGAGGATCGTGTCGGCGTCGGTGTCGTGACCCGTCAGCATGACCACCGGGCATTTCACACCGGACTTGCGCATCAGGCGGCACAACTCGCGCCCGTCCGTGTCGGGCAAACCCACGTCCAGGACGATCAGGTCATAGATCTGCTCCTTGGTCCGGCTCATGCCCGTCGCACCCGAATCGGCTTCGAACACGTCGAAGTCCTCGGTCATCACCAACTGCTCGGCCAGCGCGTCGCGCAGGTCGTCGTCGTCGTCCACCAGCAGGATCTTCTTGAGGTTGGCCATTGTTCTTCTCCGGGTATATCTCGACCCGTTGGTGACCCAATCCCGGGCTTTCGCCAAGCCTCTTGGCAGGGTTCTCACGCGCGGCTCACGGCGACGTGTCGCCAAGCCGTGAATTGTTACATAAGGGACATCTGGCGGCCCCCGCGCGGGCCGCATTGTTTCAGAGGCCGCGATGCTGTCACCCACTCTCACCGAACTTGCCGCCCGCGCCCGCGCCGATCTGCGCCTCGGTGTGCCGGTCGCGGTCGGGCCCCTGGTGCTGGCGGCTGCGGAAACCCTGTCGGTCGA
>JBARXR010000167.1:0-1962 GCA_049647445.1 Jannaschia sp.
GCTCAGGGGATTGTGGCAGATGCCCGCATCGCTCCGCGCGAGCAAATCCGCCTCGGTCTCCGAAAGCCAGACGCCGTGCGCCCCGCTGAAGCGCTCCGACAGAAGCCCGAGTCTGTCCAGATGCGCCGTCAGCGTGGTGCCATATTTCCGCGCCGCCACGATCTGCTGCAGGCGCGTTTCGGCAAGGTGCGTCTGCAGCGGCAGGCCCTCGTCCCGCGACAAGGCGGCACAGGCCGCAAGGAACGCATCCGAGCAATGCAGCGGAATGGTCGGCCCCAGACCGGGACGCACACGATCCGTCGGGACAGGCCACGTCCGGAAGGCCTCTGCGCAGACCGCCATCACGCTGTGCCAGTCGGGCAAGGCGAGGGCTGCCACGGCGTCGCGCAGCGGTGGGTCGAAGGTCTCCAACAGGCCGGGCAGAGCCTGATAAAGGGTCTGATCCGCGATCATCGGGGCCACGACCGCGCGCAGGCCGATGTCGTGATAGGCGCGGGCGACGGTGTGGATGCCCTCGACGCTCGGCCCCGGCAGTTCGACGAAGAGGTCGAAACAGGAGGTGCACCCCTTGCGGATCAACTCGACCGCCGAAAGCTCTGCCGCAAGGCGCAGATCGGCGACGCTGCGCTCTGCGTTGATCCAGGCCGCGCCCGACAGGAACGTTTCGAGGGTGGCGTCATCGGACACGCCGCCGCGCCCGAGCGCGCCGTGGGAATGCGTGTGGCCGTTGACGAGGCCGGGAACCACAAGGCGGTTGCCGACATCGATCCGCTCGGCACCATCCGGTCCGTCCCCCGGTCGAACGATGGCGTCGATCAGGCCGTCGCGGACCAGCAGCGAAACCTGTTCGAACCGATCATTTTCGATCAGGACACGCCCGCCTTCGAGAAGTGTTTGACGCGATGGCATCCGGCAGGTTCCGAGACAGGGCGGACGCGCGCCCGGACCGAGGCCCGGAGCGCGCGGGTTGAGACGTGGTCAGTTGATGGTGACTTCGAACGCACGGTCCTCGACCGCGGGCAGGAACGACCGGTCGAAGATCTCGGAGGCATCCGGCAGACGCTCGAGACCATAGCCCTCGGCCACGATGGCGATGGAGCGGGTCAGGCGCTCATCCACCAGATCGCCCATGCCGATATCGGCGGTCTCCGGCGCGTTCATCAGGTTGGTCAGCGCGAACACAAGCCGTGCGCGCTCCAGCTCCGGATCGACGAGGTTGTCGAAGGCCATGATCGCCTCCACCGCGATATCCTGATCCGCCATGATTTCGAGCGTGGCCTTGTTGACGGCCCGCACCAGACCGGCGACGGCGTCCGGGTTTTCGGTCAGCAACGCGCGCGAGACCATCAGGCCGTTGGAATAGAGATCCATTCCGTAGTCTTCGAACTGGAACCAGTTGTAGTCGGCGGCCGGATCCTGGCGGTTGGCGATCAGGTTGAACCAGCTGGTGATGGTGAAGACGAAGGCCCCGTCGATATCGCCGCGGATCAGCATCGGCTCCTGCAGGTTGGGGGCCATGTTCTCTTGCGCGACCTTGTCGATGTCCACGCTGTTGAGGTTGGCGAAGACCGGAAACAGGCGCGTGGTCGGGGTGCCCTGCGCGCCGCCCAGTGTCTTGCCCTCGAAATCGGCGGGCGTCGAGATGCCGGAGGTCTTGGGCGTCACGATGGCGAACGGCGGGCGGTTCCAGAGCTGGTAGACCATCACCGGGGCCTCGCCCGGACGGGCGGCGGCATTCTGGATGATCGCGTTGATGTCACCGAAGCCCGCGTCATAGGCCCCGCCCATGATGCGCGTGACAGTCGCGGCAGACCCTTCGCCCTGGTCTATGGTCACGTTCAGGCCCTCATCGGCGAAGTAGCCCCGGCTCAGTGCCATCAGGAACGGGGCGTCCGAGCCTTGGGTTTTCCAGCCGAGGGTGAAACGGATGTCGGTCGTCTGGGCCATGACGGGGGCGATTCC
>JBARXR010000168.1:0-3169 GCA_049647445.1 Jannaschia sp.
GACCCCGGCGGCGTGGGTCAGTTCGACGATGGCGCGGGTCTGGGCGATGTTCGCGGCGAGCGGAAGCTTGGAGCCGTCGAACATGACGGACGTGAAACCCGCGTCGATGGCGGCGCGGCAATCGTCCGCCTCGTAGCCATGGTCGAGGTGGACGACGACGGGTGTGTCCACATCCGCCGCAAGGCTGCGGAACATCGCCCCGAGGACCGGCAACGGCGTATGGGCCCGGCAGCTTGGTCCGGCCTGCAGGATGACCGGAACGCCCAGCGCCTGCGCCGCGTGGACGTAGGCACGGGCGTCTTCCCAGCCGAGGCACACAAGGCCGCCGATCGCCCGCCCGTCGCGCAGGGCGGGCTGCAGGACGCAGGCCAGCGTCGCGAGGCTCATTTGAACTTGGCCACCATGTCCATGATGCCCGGGATCGTCCGCAGTTGGGCCTCGTGCGTCGGCTGGAAGTACTGCTTGAGGCTTCGCTGGCTCAGCCCGCCCAGGATGGTGAAGTAATACATCTCGTAGCCGGGCAGCACGGCGCAGGGATGGTATCCCTTGTCGAGGCAGATCGTGGAGCCGTTCATGAGGTGGTAGGCATCGCCGGGCTTGTTGTCCTCGCGTTGCAGCATCTGCACACCCGAGCCGTAGTCCGGCTTGAAGCGGAAGTTGTAGGTCTCGTCGTGCCGGGTCTCGTCCGGCAGGCGGTCGGTGTCGTGCTTGTGGCTGGGGAACCCGGACCAGCCGCCCTGTCCCACGGTGAACAGTTCCGAGACCAGCAGGCGTCCGACCCGGTCATGGTAGGCGGCGCCGAGGACATGCGCGATGCGGCGGTGGGTCTTGGTCTCGTCGGAGCCATATTGCACCTTGTCGAGATCCTTGACCCGCACCTCGAAGGGTTTGAGCGTCTCGGCGTATTTCGCGCCCGCAATGAATACCTCTGCGGAGGCGGAGCGGCAGGTGAAATGCGCCCTGGCGTTCGTCGGGACGTAGACGCCCTCCGGATCGCCGTCGAAGACATCGACCGCGCGCACACCGATGTCGCGATAGACCTGATCGTCCACGTGCACCGTGATCGTCCCGGTCGCGGGTACGATGCAGGTCTCGTAGCCGGGCACCTGATAGTCGAAGGACTGCCCCTCGGTCAGCTTGACGATGTTGAAGTAATTCAGCGGCACAAGCGCATCGTCCACATCGACGATGGGCTTGTTGTGGTTGTCGTGGGGCGGGATGTGCATGTCTGGTCTCCGGTTCGCTGGATCAGGTGGGGCCGGGATGGTCGGCAAGGAAGGCTTCGAGTTCCTGGCTTGTCGGCATGGCCGGCGCGCAGCCGACGCGGGCCACGACCATCGCGGCACTGGCGGACCCGCGCAGCACGGCCGCACCGACATCGTGACCGGTGGCGAGCGCGGCGATGAAACCGCCCATGAAACTGTCGCCCGCGCCCGTGGGCTTCAGCGCGTCGGTCCGAAAAATGCCGGTGCGGGTTTCCTGCCCGTCATGGAACGTGATCGCGCCCTTCTCGCCCATCTTGTAGACGACGAGTCTTCCGCTTTTCGCCAGCGTTCGAGCCTTATCGAGACCCTTTTCATAGCTTCCGGCCATGAATCCGAATTCGACGTCATTGCCGACGATGCAGTCACACATCTCGCCCGCGCGGCTGAGGACATCGGCAGCCACCTCGGGGGACGGCCAGGAGTAGGGTCGGTAATCGATGTCGAAGACCAACGGCAGGTTGGCCGCGCGGGCTTTTTCGAAGGCATGGAACGCGGCGGCGCGGCTTGGGTCGGCGGCAAAGACGGTGCCCGTGGTCACCAGCGCGGAGTACCCCGCGAAGTCCACGGCATCCACGTCCGCCGTGGTCATCTCGAAATCCGCCGCCCCGTTCCGGTAGATGACCGACTGGTGATCCTCCATCCGGGTTTCGACCACGGCGAGCGAATTGCGCGCCTCGCCGCCGACGGGGGTCACATGGCGCGCGTCGATGCCATAGTGGACCAACTGGTTGATGCAGAAGCGACCGATGGCATCGTCACTCACCCGCGTCACGAGGGTCGCCTCACAGCCCTGTCTCGCCAACGCCACGCCGATGTTCGCGCTGCTGCCGCCGAGGCAGGAGACGAAGCGCGTGGCATCCTCCGTCTTGGTGCCCGGCGGGTCGGGATAGAAATCCATCCCGGCCCGACCGACGATCAGGAAACGTGTGCCGTTCAGTTTCATTCAGACGCCCTGCCGTTGCTTGTGCCGCTGGGCCTCGACCTCGGCATGACCGTCGCGGACACCCGCATCGTCCGACACCTGTGCCGTGCCGACCTCCCACCAGGTGTGCCCTTCGGTCGTCCAGCCGTCGTAGGGATCGACCTGCATCACGATCACCGAGGTGCGGTCCGCAGCTTTCGCGCGCAGGAAGGCTTCGCCCAGTTCGCCCGCGTTGGAGACGGTTTCGGCGATCGCGCCCATGGACGCGGCATGGGCCGCGAAGTCGACGCGAACCTGGTGCGTGGCGGTCGGCGTGTCGGCGATGAGGTTGTTGAAACTGGCCTGCCCAGTGTTGTTCTGCAGCTTGTTGATGACGGCGAAGCCCCCGTTGTCGAGGACGAGGACGATCAGCTTCTTTTCGGTCAGGACGGACGAGTAGATGTCCGAATTCATCAGCAGGTAGCTGCCGTCGCCGCAGAACACGATGGTATCCGCCCCGGGCTCGGCCTCCATCTGGCCGATGCGGGCGCCCCAGGCACCGGCGATTTCGTAGCCCATGCAGGAAAAACCGAATTCCACGTCCACGGTGCCGGGCTTGAGCGTGCGCCAGTTGGCGGTGACTTCGGCGGGCAGACCCCCGGCCGCCGCGACGACGCGGTCGGAGGGGTCACAAAGGGCATTCACCGCGCCGATGGCCTGCGCATAGCTGTTGGGCCGATTGCCGGGCGTGACGTTCGCTGCGACGTAAGCTGTCCACTTTGTCCGTTCGGCCTGAGCGGTCTTGCGCCAGTCTGCGGGGGCACGGTGCGAGGCGAGTGCCGCGCCGATGGCCTTGAGGCCCAGCTTCGCGTCGCCGACCACGGTGGTCGCAAGGTGCTTGGCGGCGTCGTGGCGACCGACGTTCAGGGTCAGGAGTCTGGCATCATGAGCGAAGGCGGTCCAGGACCCGGTGGTAAAGTCCTGCAGCCGCGTGCCGACGGCA
>JBARXR010000169.1:0-4627 GCA_049647445.1 Jannaschia sp.
GTCCCCGTCTACGTCCGCGAGCCGGGGGGCGATGTCCTCGAAGACATGACCTGCGCCCGCCTCGACACGGACCTCGTCACCGCAGCCGCCCAGATCGCGTCCCGGACC
The DNA here is from genome assembly GCA_049647445.1 of Jannaschia sp. Classification (GTDB taxonomy): domain Bacteria; phylum Pseudomonadota; class Alphaproteobacteria; order Rhodobacterales; family Rhodobacteraceae; genus Jannaschia. The sequence continues at coordinate 109 of JBARXR010000169.1, forward strand.
GATCCACGCCCGGAGTACGTTCGCATCGCCGTTGTCGCCCATGATGCGATGCCCGTAGACGTTCGTCGGGTCCGCATAGATGGCCGACCGAATGCCATCCGGGAGGCCTTCGGCCTGGGACCAAGGTCCGACGTTCACCACATCGTTGGCCACGAGGCAGGCGTCTGCGATGCCTCCCGTGAAAAGAGTTGCTGCAAACAGCGCGCCCCACACGGCGCCGGGCCATGGGCGCGGAACCGTCCTCAAATCTGCTTTTCGGGCATCTGCACAATGAGACCGTCGAGCGCATCGGTCACCTTCAACTGGCACGTCAGGCGCGAGCGCGCGGGATCGGGCTGATAGGCGAAATCGAGCATGTCCTCTTCCATCGCATCCTTGGCGGGAAGCTTTTCCACCCAGGCCGGATCGACGTAGACGTGGCAGGTGGAACAGGCGCAGGCGCCACCGCAATCGGCCTCGATTCCGGGGATGTTGTTATCGCGCGCGCCTTCCATGACGGTCAGTCCGGTCGGAACGTCCACGACGTGTTCTTTGCCGCCATGCTCGATGTAGGTGATCTTCGCCATTCTCGGTCTCCTGCTGATCGGGGGAAGACGTAGCCGCGCGGTGGCGCAGGTGCAACATTCAGCGAGCGGTTTGCGACCTGTGCCGACACTTGCGCCCATGGACCATTTGTCCGACTGCGTCGCTGGGCTAGGCTCTGTGGCAACGCGCCGCAGCAGATGGCCCGACCTGACCTGAGTATGAGGCGCATGCCGCAAACCCCCCTGCCCCTTTTGTGCGCGCTCCTGGTCGGCGGCTGCACCGGCGCGTCCATCGACGATGTGCGGCGCAGTTTCGGCCCGATCGATCCCATTCCGGGGGCCTGTTATGCGCGCGGCGTGACCCCGGCCGTTCTGGAAACGGTCACCAGCCAGGTGCAGGAGGCCTCGGAGACGCGCGCGCCGGACGGAACGGTCCTGAGCCCGGCGCGGTTCCGGACCGTGACATCGACACGGATCGTGGAGCCGCGTGGCGAGAACTGGTTTCAGACGCCCTGCGCCCTGCGCGACCGGGATGCCGACTTCGTGGCCCAGGTGCAGCGCGCACTTCAGGTCCGTGGCTTCTATGCCGGAGAGATCAATGGCTTTTACGACGTCCCGACCCGCGCGGCGGTGCAAGCCTTCCAGAACCTGCGGGGGCTTGAAAGCGGAACGCTCTCGACCGACTCGGCCAAGGTTCTGGGCCTTGTCGAACTGGGGCGCGGCGCATGACCGGCGGCTTGCCGGGGCGCATCCTGCTGCTGGATTGGGCGCGCACCGCCGCGCTGTTTGCAATGGCGGCGTTTCATTTCGGACGAGACTTCGAAGTGCTCGGCCTTGTGCCGCCGGGCACGACATTCGGCGGGTGGTGGGATATCTCCGCCCGCGCGATCGCGGGCACGTTCGTGTTTCTAGCGGGCATCGGTCTCTGGCTCGCGCACGGCAAGGGCATCCGGTGGGGGGGATTTCTGCGCCGTCTCGGATGGCTGGTGCTGGCGGCAGGCGGAGTAAGCCTGGCGACGTATCTTGCGGTGCCCGGAGCCTGGGTGCGGTTCGGCATCCTGCACTCCATCGCGCTGTCGTCGGTCGTCGCGCTCCCTTTCCTTCGCCTGCCGTCCGTTGGCACGGTGGCCGTCGCCGCAGCCATCCTGTGGTGGGGGCCGGGGCTGGCACTGCCCGCCTTCGACCCTATATGGCTGGTCTGGACCGGCCTCGGCACCCGTATCCCTCCGATGATCGACTATGAGCCGCTGGTGCCCTGGCTCGCGCCGATGTTGCTCGGGGTGGCTGCCGGTCGCCTTGGGACCCGTTTCGAACTCTGGCCAAGGCTTGCAAAGCTGCCGTCCTCACCCGGTACGATCTCCCGGGTGCTTGCATGGCCGGGCCAGCATTCGCTTGCGTTCTATCTCATCCACCAACCGGCCCTGATCGCCCTTATCGGGGCCGGTGCATGGTTGGCGCAAAGGCTCTGAACGCAAAACGGGCACCCGAAGGTGCCCGCTTTCGTTTTCGAAAGTCCCGACCGCTTACTGGTCGTCGAGGGCCAGAGCCACGAAGCGGGGATCGCCGCCGCGCCGGATCAGCAGCAGAAAGCTTTTCTGCCCGGCATCCTTGGCCTCGGCCAGACGGTCCTCAAGTTGCTTGATCGTCTCGACGCGCACCTGGCCCGCCTCCTCGATCAAGTCGCCGGCCCGCAGGCCCTTTTCGTAGGCGGAGCTGTCGGGGTCGATGTCAGACACCACGAGACCCGTGGCATCATCCTCGAGCCCGAGTTGCGCACGGAGTTCATCCGTCAGACCGGAGATGGTCATTCCCATCAAGTCGACCTGCGACGGCTCATCGGGTTGCTGAACCGACGCGGGAACCGCGCCTTCCGCCTCTTCCCGGCGCCCGAGGGTCACCAGGAGCGTCTGCTCCGATCCGTCCCGAAAGACGACCACGCGGACCGCTTTGTCCACAGGTGCGTTACCGACGGTCCGGACCAGCTCGCGCGTGTCCTCGATCGCCTTGCCGTCGAAGGTCAGGATCACGTCGCGCGCCTGAATACCGGCAACCTTGGCCGGACCGTCCGGCACGTCGGTCACAAGAGCGCCATCAGTGGACGCCAGACCAAGCGCCTCGGCGAGTTCGGGATCGACGTCCTGAATACGGACACCGAGCCACCCTCGCCGGGTCTCACCGAATTCCTGCAACTGGTCGACGACATTGGTCACGACGTTGGACGCCATCGCGAAACCGATCCCGATGGAGCCGCCGTTGGGCGACAGGATCGCGGTGTTCACGCCGACGACTTCGCCATCGAGGTTGAAGAGCGGCCCGCCAGAGTTGCCGCGGTTGATGGCAGCGTCGGTCTGAATGAAGTCGTCATAGGCACCCTGCAGTTCCCGGCCCAGCGACGACACGATACCTGCGCTGACGGAGAACCCCTGGCCCAGCGGGTTCCCCATGGCCATCACCCAGTCTCCGGTGCGCATGGCGCTGCTGTCTCCGAAGGGAACGAACGGAAGCGGCGTCGGGCTTTCGACTTTCAGAAGCGCGATGTCGGTGTTGGGGTCGGTACCGATCAGTTCGGCCGGAAGCTCTTGACCCGAGAAGAACTCGATCAGGATCTCGTCCGCGTTCTCGATGACATGGTTGTTGGTGACGATATATCCGTCTTCCGAGATCACGAAGCCGGACCCGAGGGCCGAGCCGCGACGGGTCGGGCGATCGGGACGATTGGGTTGGTTCCGGTCGCGGAATTCCTCGAAGAAATCCTCAAGCGGATTGCCCGAGTTGGGGCCGGGACCGGCGGTCGCGATCGTGGTGTTCGTGGTGATGTTGACGACCGCGCCCGATACCTTGTCGACAAGATCGGCAAAGCTGTCGGGACGGCCCTGCGCTGCTGCGACGAGGCTGCTTGCGACGAGCATCACCAAGCCGACGACAGCAGCAGTCAGCGCGCGAAGCGTGACGGCGGAGCGGTCAGGATTAATTTGGGTGAACAAGGGTTCCCTCCTAAAGATGCCAGTTTGGGTCCGTTGGCTGCGAGACCACGATCCGTTGCATGTCTGCACCAGTCGATCGCTTTGCAACGCGAGAACCATCACATCGACGTGAGACCAATTCTGACGCAAGGGTAAGCCCATGAAGCCTCCGCGCCAAGCCCCCAACACGCGCCGGCGGAGAAACGCAAAGGGCCGGCCCCTAAGGACCGGCCCCAAGCTTGTGTGGCCTTGTCTGCCGACTACTGGTCGGTCAGGCTGTCGGTCTTCAGATAGTTGAAGAAATCGCTGTCAGGCGACAGGACCAACGTGGAGTTGCTGCCCCGCAAGGACCGCGTGTACGCCGTCATCGACCGGTAGAATTCGAAGAATTCCGGGTCGGCGCCGAACGCTTCGGCATAGATACCGTTGCGCAAGGCGTCGGCCTCGCCTCGGGCGATCTCGGCATCTCGGTTCGCGTCGGAGGTCAATTCGACGACCGTCCGGTCGGCCTGTGCCCTGATCCGCTGCGCGGCTTCTTCACCGCGTGCGATCTCGTCCGCAGCCTCACGCTCCCGCTCGGCCCGCATGCGGGCGAATGTCGCCTCCAGGTTCTGCGGCGGCAGATCGGTCCGCTTGAGGCGCACGTCGATGATCTGCAGGCCCAGTGAAAGGGCCTGTGCGCGGGATGAACTGGCAATCCTCAGCATGAGGGCCGCACGATCCTCCGAGAGGATATCGTTCGACGAAACCGAGCCCAGAACCTCCCGCAACTCGGACCGCAGGATCGAGTCGAGACGTGTTTCGGCCGTTGCGATACCGCCGACGCCCACCGCTTCCCGGAATTGTTCCACATTCGCGATGCGGTAGCGGGCAAAGGCGTCGACCACGAGACGGCGGTCATCCGAAGGCGTCACTTCGAGGGGCTGAACATCGCGCGACAGGATCCGGTCATCGTAGTAGACCACATCCTGGATAAGCGGCAGTTTGAAAGCGATGCCAGGATCTTCCTTGACCGAGACGACGCGTCCGAAC
>JBARXR010000170.1:0-2780 GCA_049647445.1 Jannaschia sp.
CTTCGGAATGCATGGGCATTCCAAAGATCAGAACAGGAAGGCCCGCCCATTGGCGGAAAGGGGAGCAGACCCGGCCCGCGTCACTCAAAGGAGGGTCACAAATGACCGCAGAGAAGTTTGACGTTTATTCCCATGTCACCAATCAGATCGTCGCGCAGATCGAGGCGGGAACGCCGCCCTGGCGCAAGCCGTGGACCGGCGGCGGGGTATCGGTCAGCCTGCCGGAACGGTTCAACGGCGAAGCCTATCGGGGCATCAATATCCTGATGTTATGGGCCACGGCTATGGATAAGGATTACAGCTCAGCCCGTTGGATGACATTCAATCAGGCCAAGCAGCTTGGGGGTTATGTCCGCAAGGGCGAGAAATCCGCCACCGTCGTGAAATATGGCACCGTCGAGCGGGAGGACGACAACGGCGACGAACGCCAGATCCCCTATGCCAAGGCCTACCGCGTGTTCAATGCCGACCAGATCGAGGGCTTGCCCGCTGAATTCTACATCCTGCCCGATCCGCCCCGTGATCTTGGCACCGTGGCCGATCCCGAGCTGGAGGCGTTCTTTGTCGCGACAGGCGCGCAGATCGACGTGACCGAGGAGCCCCGCGCCTATTACAACATCAAGACAGACCGCATCCACATGCCGCCGATTGGCACCTTTCATAGAGCTACTGGGTATTTCGGCACCTTGGCGCATGAGCTGACCCACTGGACAGGGGCGACAAAGCGACTGGACCGCTTGGGCCGATTCAATGACCGCAAGGCCTATGCGTTCGAGGAGCTGGTCGCCGAGATTGGCAACTGCATGCTTTGCGCGCAGATCGGGGTGGAGCCTGAATTTGACCAGAGCGCAGCCTATGTCGAAGGATGGCTGGAGGCCATGAAGGAAGACAGCCGCGCGATCTTCCGTGCCGCGTCCGAGGCGCAGAAGGCCGTGGATTACATCATGGACCGCACGGCACAGATTGACAGGATGGCCGCCGAGTAACAGCCTGCATCGCCGAAATGATCGCTACAAACGCTTAAACAAACCTCATTTATCTAAGGCAAAGGACCTGACTCGAGCGGTAGAGCGTCGTCAGAAAAATCGATCTGGATAGAATTGTTGAAAATTATTAGAGTGTTAGATGGTGCGATGCTGTCTATTTCCACTTTCAGGCTTCTATGCATGTCTGAAATATCATTGGCCAACCCCGAAATGGATGACTCTAAGTATCCAATTTTAGCCTTTGCGGACCCAAGATCGGATTTTAAGGAATCCATCGCTTTTTTTTGTGCTGCTCTTTCAAAGTGACTGTTTACAATAGATGCAGCACCGATAATTCCTTGGACGATAGACAGCCCCCTTAGTAGCTTGGCATACTTTGCGGCCTCTTGCCTTGCTTCAGCGGCCTCTTTCATGCTCGCGGCAGCTTGCCGAGATTGCTCAGAGGCCCGCGTAGCTACTTCCAACCGTCCTGCCCTGCGAAGGGCGGTTGTGTACTGCTGCAGTGCCTTCTCGACGACCTTCTGACGTTTTATGACCTCTTGAAGATAGTTGAACGTAACAGTGCGCTGCAATTCGACCATATCCTCCCTCCACCGATGCGCCCTGCTTCTTGTGGAAGCCATGTCAACATTACGATACTGGTCCGAAATAACGACCTTTCCTTTGCTGTCGGTCTTTAGGAATATTCCCTTCTCTTTCTCCGGCTTTCGAACCCCAACTCCCAGTGCTTCATAGAAAGGATCAAAAACTGCGTCAGCCCTTTTTTGCATGTCTTCGAGAGAGCCGAATTCCACACCGGACAGAGTGTTTGCAACCGCTTCTTCCGGTGTGCTGCCGATCCCTTCAATTTGGATTCCGTTCACGAATCCCACTACGTTTGTTGGATCATGCTCGGCATCGAACACTCGGGTTGATATAAGAACTCCTTCAGTGACCATGTCATCGAACTCAGGGAACTTTGAGAACGCGGCCTCAAGCTCTTCAATTGAAGGTTCGCCCAAAACAATCCACGGCCTTGGTGGCACGTTCACATCATCAATGAACTCTTTTACTAGGTAAGCGAAGACTCGTGCCCGCGCATCTCTTGACATTCTTTTCCCTAATCATCTCTTGCCGCTGCGCGACGAATTCGTTCTGCTAATATATGTCTGGCTGCGAGGTATGATGTTATATCACTCAAAGCTTCAACGGCTTCGACATCCTCCGCTTCTATGTCTTGCGTGTTGTCTTGTTGAAGGGTTTCCCAACGCTCCACAATATTTGGAAAGTATGGACCAACTCGCTCAATCGGGAATTTTCGCCCTTCTCCGATAATGGCTCCGATCCCTTGAGTAGCTATTTCGGTTCTTGTGTTCTCAGTAATTAGCGCAAAGTACCTGGCGCGAAGTTCAAGCCAGTCTTCCTGAGGCATTGGGTGATTGTAACCGTTATGTGCCAAGTTCACGATGTCGCGTTCGCACCATCCTTTTCGAACGATTCCAGCTGAGATTGAGGAGTAATCGTCGCAGATTTCACTCAGCCCCCTGGGGCTCGACCCAACTTCATAGAACGTGACATACACGGGTAACCCTGAGCATCCAGGCAAGTTAAGTTCCAAAGAGGGAATAAACTGGCCATTCCCGTTGTCTTTCCATCTGACGTTTGCGCTGGATGCGCTTGAGCTAACGATTTGTTCTTGAGTGACCGACAGAGTCTCGAGGTTCTGTGACCAGTCTTCCTCCATCCACGCGACGTACTTGTTTTCATGAGCGAGAAAACTGTCGGCGTACTCTCCTTCGACCAATTGGCCAACAC
>JBARXR010000171.1:0-2243 GCA_049647445.1 Jannaschia sp.
TTGATAACCTCTGCCTTGTCGCCGAAGTGCGCAACGCGCCCGTCCTGCACGACCAACACCTTGTTGACAGCGGCGATGGCGCTTGGCCGATGGGCCATGACCACAACCGTCGCTCCCCGGGCGCGCAACGCGCCGACGGCGGCGGCCAGCGCCTCGTCCCCACCGGCGTCGAGATTGGAATTCGGCTCGTCCAGCACGACCAGTGCGGGGGTGCCGAAAAGCGCGCGGGCCAGACCGATCCGCTGCACCTGTCCACCGGACAAGGGTCCGGACTGACCCGGCTCGAGGGACGTGTCATATCCCTGCGGCAACTTGAGGATCATTTCGTGGACCCCTGCCAGTTGCGCCGCCTCGACGACCTGCTGATCGGTCGCCTCGGGATCGAAGCGGGCGATATTGTCGCGAACCGTCCCGGCCATCAGTTCGAGCGACTGGGGCAGATAGCCAAGCGCGCGGCCAAGTTGCACGGCATTCCATTGGTCCAGCCGCGCGCCGTCGATCCGCACCGCCCCCGCCTGCGCCGTCCAGGATCCCACGAGGACACGTGCCAAGGTCGACTTGCCGGAGGCCGAGGGGCCGATCACCCCAAGCGCATCGCCCGGCTCGAGGGCAAAGCTGACACCTTCCAGGATCGGCTTGCGCTCCGGTCCCGGCGCGTTCGGGGCGAAGACCGTGATATCCTCGACGGTCAGGTGACCCTTCGGGGCGGGCAATTCCGTCTTCTGCCGGTCCACCGGGGCACTGGCGAACAGATCACGGAGGCTTCGATGCGCACTCCGGGCGCGAACGACGCCGCGCCATTGTCCAATCACCTGGTCGATCGGGGCCAGGGCCCTGCCGGCGATGATGGAGGCCGCGATGATCATGCCGGGCGACATCTCCTGTTGCAGCACGAGATAGGCGCCGAGGCCCAGCAGGCTGGACTGGAGCAGCAGGCGGAACGATTTGGAAAAGGCGGTGAACCCCTCGCCGCGTTCGGCCCCCGTCTGGCCGGTCGCGAGGCCTGCGTCATGCATCGCCCGCCAGCGGTTCGCGATCGGCGTGAGCATCCCCTGCGGCAGAACGGCTTCTGCGTTGCGACGGGCCTGTTCCACGAAGAAACTTTCGTTCGCATCCATCGCCATTGCCTGGCCCAGGGACAGGCGTGTCAGCCATTGGTTCGCCAGTGCCGCGACGAAGACCACAGCCGCCCCCGCCAGCGTCAGAAAGCCGATCCAGGGATGCACGAAAAAGCAGATCGCAAGATAGAACGGCACCCACGGCAGGTCGAACAGCGCGGGCATGGTCGGACTGGACAGGAAGCCGCGCACCACGGCCAGATCGTGCAGTGGCCGCGCCCGTGCGCCGCCCTGCCCGGCCATGCCGGTCCCGACCCAGAGCCGGAAAGCCGGGTCGCCCACGGCCGCATCCAGTCGGTGCGCAGCCCGTGACAACAGACGCACGCGCAGGAAATCGTACAGGCCCATGAATGTATACAGGGCCACGACAAGGGCGAACAATCCCTGCAGGGTCGCCACCGAGCCCGACGCCAGCACCCGGTCGTAAACCTGAAGCATGAACATCGGACCTGTCAGCATCAGCAAGTTGACGGCAGCACTGAACACGGCCGCGGCGAAGAGCGTGCCGCGCATCCGCTTCCATGCGGTCGTGTAGGCGTCCGGATCGGTCTGCATGTCGGCCCCTCGGGTCACCCTGTCAGTAGAAGGAGAACTTGTCGGAATCCAGCGAGGCAAGCCGGGTTCCGGCGAGGAACAATTCGTCGCCGTTTCCGAAATCGAACAGGACGCCGCCGCGTTCCTCGCTTGCGACCGCAAGCAAGGCACCAAAGCTGTCGATACCCTCGACGCGCAGCTCGATCTCGTCTCCCTCGATGAACGTGCGCCGCTTGAACTTCGCCGTTTCGAAGTCGCGGATCATGTCGCTGCCATCGCCGCTGGAAAAGCGGAACACATCGCTCCCGTCGCCACCGAACAGCTTGTCGTTTCCGGCGCCACCGGAAATCGTGTCCCGACCGGACCCCCCTTTGATGAAGTCATTGCCGTCTCCCCCGAGGAGCACGTCGTTGCCATTGCCGCCATAGATCCGGTCGCGAACCGCGCCGCCGCTGATCAGGTCGTCGCCGCCCAGACCAAACAGCTTGCCGCGCCCGTCGCCGCCAAGGATCAGGTCGTTCCCGTCTCCGCCCACGGCCGTTCCCTTCGGTCCGTCCCCCGTCTCGATGACGTCATCGAACGGGTTGGTAA
>JBARXR010000172.1:0-1627 GCA_049647445.1 Jannaschia sp.
ATTTCCGGGCAGCCGAGGGCAGCGCCGTCTCCGCCGCCGCCGATGGAACCGTGGCCGCGATCACCCGCGACACCGATCAGGTGCCGATCCTCGTGCTGCGCCACGATGGCGGCCTGCTGACGGTCTATGCGAATATCAAGGATATCGCGGTCGAGAAGGGGGCCACGATCCGCGCAGGCCAGCGCCTTGCCAGCGTGGGCGGTGGCGATCCGTCGTTTCTGCACTTCGAGGTGCGGCGCGGGTTTGACGCGGTCGACCCCGAACCCCTGCTGCGCTGACGGCGGGACCGCGAAAAATCTTGCGCGCAAATCTTTGTGCGGGCGCTTTCACATCGCCTCCGCAATGCGTAAGTAGGATGGGGAAACGAGGATCGGGTCCGATGCGGCCCACTTGGGAGATGTGACAGATGCTCAACAACATTGGCCTTCCGGGCCTTCTGCTAATCGCCGTCGTCGTGCTGGTCTTGTTCGGACGCGGCAAGATAAGCTCTCTGATGGGCGAAGTCGGCAAGGGGATCACCGCCTTCAAGAAGGGCGTAAGCGACGGCTCCAAGGACGACGACGAGGCGCTCGCCGATGGCACGACCGCCCGCGACGTGTCCCCCGAGACGCCGGAAAAAGACAAGGTCTGATCGCCTTCGGGGGACCGCGACATGTTTGACATCGGCTGGAGCGAAATGCTCGTCGTGGGCGTGGTCGCCCTCATCGTTGTGGGTCCCAAGGACCTGCCGCGCATGTTCCGTACATTGGGTGAGTTCACGGGCAAGGCCCGCCGCATGGCGCGGGAATTCCAGACCGCCATGAACAAGGCCGCCGATGACAGCGGCGTGGGCGACATCGCGGGCGACCTGCGGAAGGTCACCAACCCCAAGAAGTACGGGATCGACAAGATCAAGGAAGCGACCGACGAGTTCAAGGCCTGGACGCCCGACGAGGCCACCGGGCCCGCGACCCGCGATCTGGCCGAAAAGCGCGCGCTCGCGAAGGAAAAGATCGCGGCGAACGCCGCAAAGATGGCCGAAGAGCGCAAAGCGCGGGAAGCCGCCGACGCGGCCGAAGTCTCGGATGAGCCGGAGCTTGTGCCCGACCCTGCGGCACCGACCCCTGAGGTGAAGAAGGCATGAGCGTCCGTGATGACATCGAGGACAGTTCCGCCCCGCTGATCGAACATCTGGCGGAATTGCGGACCCGGCTGATCCGCTCCGTCCTCGCGTTCCTTCTGGGGATGATCGTCTGTTTTGCCTTCGCGCAGGAGATCCTCGCGTTTCTGCTCGGCCCGATCGAAGACACGATGCGGGCGCTGGGCGATCCGAACCCCCGGATGCAGTACACCGCCCCGCAGGAGTATTTCTTCACGCAGATACGGGTGTCCGTCGTCGCGGGCCTCATCATCTCGTTTCCGGTCATCGCGCACCAGCTCTGGCGGTTCGTGGCACCCGGTCTCTACAAGAACGAGAAAAGCGCGTTTCTGCCGTTCCTGATCGCCTCGCCGGTGCTTTTCACCATCGGGGCGGCCTTTGCCCATTACGTCGTCGTCCCGCTAGCGATGCAGTTCTTCCTCGGATTTGCCGACGTTCAGTCGGTTGTCGCGGGCGTGATTCCGACCGAACTGCCGCCCGGTGTCGTGC
>JBARXR010000173.1:0-12090 GCA_049647445.1 Jannaschia sp.
GTCGGAGGATGAGCTTGCCCCGGCCCTGGCCCGCGCCGACGAAGTGGTCCGTCCGGTCCCCGAACACACCTCCCGTCATCCCCGGAACGTTCAAATCATTCCAAAATCAAGGGATTTCCATTGAAAGAGAAACAATCCCGCCATCTGGACGCCTGATTTGGTCCTTATCACAGCCCAACCAATCAGGAGTTCGAAAATGATCTTTGCTTATCTCGCCCTCATGCTGATCGCCCTGACCTTCAGCCTGATCGCCCTGCGGCAACTGGTGTTCCGCTTTCGGCCAGACAGTGCTCTGGCCGGCTGGCTCGGTGCAAATGATGCCTATCTCGACCAGTTCATCGACGGATGCGTCGAGGACGAAAACGGCAAGCGCGCCTGAATTCAGTCTTCCGTCGGCTTCTCGGCCAGCACCTTTCGCGCGGCCCTGAAACACTCGAGCGCTTGCGGCACGCCGCAATAGATCGCGATGACGTGGATGATCGCCCGGAGCTCTTCCGGCGTGACCCCGTTGCGCAATGCACCACGGCAATGCAATTCCCATTCGGTCATCTTGCCCAGCGCGCCGATCATCGACAGGTTCATCATCGACCGCGTCTTGACGTCGATCACATCGTCGCCCCAGCCGAAGCCCCAGCACCACGCCGTCATCGCCTCCTGAAACGGTCGGCTGAATTCGTCCGCCGCCGCCATGTTGGCATCGACGTAAGCAGCACCCAGAGTCGCGCGCCGCTGTTCCAGGCCCTTGAGAAACAGATCTTCGTCAAAAACGCTCATGCTCAGAAATCCAGGTTCTCGACGGACAGCGCATTCTCCTGAATGAACTCCCGCCGGGGTTCCACCACGTCGCCCATCAGCTTGGTGAATACGTCGTCGGCCTCGGCCACATCCTCGACCTTCACCTGCAACAAGGTGCGTGCCTCGGGATCGAGGGTCGTTTCCCACAATTGCTCCGGGTTCATCTCTCCGAGGCCCTTGTACCTTTGCAGGGTCAGGCCCTTCTCGCCCTCCGCCAACACCGCTTCCAGCAGGTCGATCGGGCCGTGCACCAGGTTCTCCCGGTCCTTGCGCATCAGGCGGGCGGGATCGCGGTAGACGCTGTTCGTCTGGGCTGACACCTGTGCCAGCTTGCGCGCCTCGCCTGACCGAAGGACGGCCCCGTCCAGCGTCCGGACCTCCTCGACGCCGCGCAGGACGCGCGCCAGTCGAATTCCGTGGTCCTGCGTGATCCGACCCTGCCAGCCGCGCTCGTATTCGGCGGCCACCTGATCGAGGCGCTTGGCGACGGCATCGGCCACGCCCTGCAGATCCGAATCTGCCTGACCCGCCTCGAATGCACCCGCGAGCGCGGCCTGTTCGAGAATATGGCGCGGATAATGGGTCGGAAAGGCATCGAGGATGCGGCGGAATTGCCGTGCCGCCTGCACCACGCGGTCGAGATCCATGCCCGCGATTTCCTCGCCCGACGGCAGACGCAGCACGGCCCCGTCCACGCCTTGCGCGACGAGGTAATCTTCCATCCCCTCCTGATCCTTGATGTAGACCTCCGACCGGCCCCGCGCGACCTTGTAGAGCGGTGGTTGGGCAATATAAAGGTGACCATATTCAATCAGTTGCGGCATATGGCGATAGAAGAACGTCAAAAGCAGCGTCCGGATGTGCGAGCCGTCGACATCCGCATCCGTCATGATGACGATCTTGTGGTAGCGCAGTTTGTCGAGGTTGAACTCGTCCCGCCCGATTCCGGTGCCGAGCGCCATGACCATGTTGCCGATTTCCTGGCTTCCCAGCATCCGGTCGAACCGTGCCCGCTCCACGTTCAGGATCTTGCCCTTCAGCGGCAGGATCGCCTGCGTCTGGCGGTCGCGCCCGGTCTGCGCCGACCCGCCGGCGGAGTCGCCCTCGACAAGGAAGATCTCGGTCTTGGACGGATCCTTGTTGGAGCAATCCTTGAGTTTGGAGGACAGGAAATTCATGTCCATCGGGTTCTTGCGGCGCGTCATCTCCCGGGCCTTGCGGGCCGCCTCGCGGGCCAGCGCTGCCTCCACGATCTTGCCGACGACCTGCTTGGCGATCTGGGGGTTCTCCTCGAACCATTCGGCCAGCTTTTCGTTCACAAGGTTCTCAACCGCCGGCCGCACCTCGGAGGAGACGAGTTTGTCCTTGGTCTGACTGGAGAATTTCGGATCGGGCACCTTGACGGACAAGACACATGTCAGCCCCTCGCGCGCGTCGTCGCCGGTGAAGCTGATCTTTTCCTTCTTCGCGATGCCACTGGCCTGCGCGTAAAGGTTGATGGTCCGCGTCAATGCCCCGCGCAGGCCCGCCATATGCGTGCCGCCGTCGCGTTGCGGGATGTTGTTGGTGAACGGCAGGACCATCTCGTTGTAGCTGTCGTTCCACCACATCGCGACTTCCACGCCGATGCCGTCCCGCTCACCCTCCATGTAGATGGGTTCGGGCATGACCGCCGCCTTGGAGCGGTCGAGGTATTTCACGAATTCCCGCACGCCGCCCTCATAGAACAATTCCGTCCGCAGGGCCTCTGCCGGGCGCTCGTCCTCCAGCACGATCTTCACGCCGGAGTTCAGGAATGCCAGTTCCCGCAGGCGGTTTTCCAGCGTCTTGAAGACGTAGTCCAGGTTCGAGAACGTCGATGTCGAGGCCATGAACCGCACTTCGGTCCCCGACTCGGTCGACGGGCCGACGACCGACAGATGCTCCTTGGTGAAGCCGCCCTCGAAGCGTGCCACGTGCTCCTTGCCATCGCGCCAGATGCGCAACTCGAGCCAGTCCGACAGGGCGTTGACGACCGAGACGCCCACGCCGTGCAGACCACCGGACACCTTGTAGGAATTCTGGTCGAATTTCCCGCCCGCGTGCAGCTGGGTCATGATGACTTCCGCCGCCGACACGCCTTCGCCCTCGTGAATGCCGACCGGAATGCCGCGCCCGTTGTCGCGCACGGAAACCGACGAATCCGCATGGATTTTCACGCTGACTTCGGTGGCATGACCGGCCAGCGCCTCGTCGATGCCGTTGTCCACGACCTCGTAGACCATGTGATGCAGACCCGAGCCGTCGTCGGTGTCGCCGATGTACATGCCGGGCCGCTTGCGCACCGCCTCCAGGCCCTTGAGAACCTTGATGGAATCGGCGCCGTATTCTTCGACCTTCGGGGCTTGCTCGGACATTCGTGTTTTTCCCTTTTCGTTGCCCAAGATATATCCATCGGGGCGGGCATTGTCACGGGAATGACACCATATTTTGTGGGTTATGACAGGATTCCCGCAAGCATCCCGACCCGCGCGTCACCCGACGTCCCGGACGATGCTTTGCCCATCCGTCTCCTGCACCTGCAGGCGGTGGGCCGACTCCCCGAGGTCCGCAAAAAGCTCCGGTCCCGTTCCGGTCAGGAACACCTGCCCCCCGAGCGTCAGCAATTCGGCATAGAGGGCCGCGCGCCTGTCCGCGTCCAGGTGGGCCGCCACCTCATCCAGAAGCAGGATCGGCGCCGCGCCCGTCTCTGCCTTGAGGGCTCGGGCATTCGCGAGGATCAGCGAGATGAGCAGCGCCTTCTGCTCGCCTGTCGAACACAGCCGCGCCTCCATGTTCTTGGCGGCGTAGATCCCTTCGAGGTCCGTTCTGTGCGGTCCGACAAGCGTGCGCCCCGCCAGCATGTCACGCGGACGGGAGGCGGCAAAGGCAGCGCGCAGTGCGCGGGCGTCCGTGGGGGCGTCCGCATCCGACAGCATCAGATCGGCGGCGGGGAACGGGCCATCGACGCGTTGCGCGGCCGCAAGGCGGGACAGAGCGTCGATGCGGCGGGCGTGAATGCCCGCGCCATGCTCGGACATCTGCGCTTCCAGCGCGTCGAACCAGCGGGCGTCCCGGACCCCGTCCTTGAGCAGACGATTGCGGTCCCGCATCGCCTTTTCGTACCGCAGCACGCCTTCTGCGTGGTCCGGCAGGAAACTCAGTGTCATGCGGTCCAGGAACCGCCGCCGACCCTCCGCGCCCTCCAGCCACAGCCGGTCCATCGACGGGACAAGCCACAGCACGCGCAACAGCCGCGCCAGGGCGATTTGCGGGGCCAGCTTGTCATCGATCGTCGTGGTGCGCGGGCTGCCCGGTTCGGCGCGCAGTTCGATGTCATGATGGGGCACGAGGGAGGCGGAGATGCGCCAGCCGATCGCCTCGGGCCTGCGGATGATCTCATCCGCTGCCGCCCGCCGCATCCCGCGTCCGGGCGAGAGCAGGGAAACCGCTTCCAGAAGGTTGGTCTTGCCGGCGCCATTCGCCCCGTGGATCGCCACCGGGCGTCCGTCGAATGTCAGCCGGGTGCGTCGGTGCGACCGGAAGTGTGACAGGGAAAGGGTGGTGACGTGCGGTTGTTCAGACACGCATCGGCATGACGACGTAGATGGCGCTTGTGTCGTCGCCCTCGCGCATCAGTGTCGGGTCGCCGGCATTGTTGAACAGGAAGACTGCGTTTTCACGGTCCACCTGACCCGCGATCTCCTGCAGGTATTTGGCGTTGAACCCGATTTCGAGCTTTTCGTCGCCATAGGCCACGGCCAGCTCCTCCTCGGCATTCCCGGAATCCGGCGCATTGACCGACAGCGTCAGCCGGTCCTCATCGAGGCTGAGCTTGACGGCACGCGACCGCTCCGAAGACACCGTGGCGACGCGATCGACGGCTTTCGCGAATTCTGCCGCATCCACCACCAGTTTGCGCGTGTTTCCAAGCGGGATGACGCGGGCATAGTCGGGGAACGTGCCGTCGATGACCTTCGATGTCAGCGTGATCTCGGGCGTGGCGAAACGGATCTTGGTCTCGGACACCGAAACGGCGATCGACATGTCGTCGTCTTCCAGAAGCTTGCGCAATTCTCCGACCGTCTTGCGCGGGACGATAACACCCGGCATGTCCTCCAGCCCGTCGGGCAGCGGCGCATCGACGCGGGCCAGGCGGTGCCCGTCGGTGGCGACGCAACGCAGGACGCGGCCGTCTTCGCCCTCGGCCACGTGCATGTAGACGCCGTTGAGGTAATACCGTGTCTCTTCGGTCGAGATCGCAAAGCGCGTCTTGTCGAAGAGGCGGCGCAACACCGGTGCAGGGCAGGAGAAGTTCGCATCGTAATCCGACGTCGCCATGACGGGAAAGTCTTCGCGCGCGAGCGTCGCCAGCTGGAAATGCGACCGGCCCGCCGTCACGGCCAGACGACCCGCCGCCTGATCCTCCGAAATCTGCACCAGCGCCCCGTCGGGCAGCTTGCGCACGATCTCATGGAACAGGACGGCGTTCACGGTCGTCCCCCCTGCGCGTTCCACCTGGGCCACGGTCTTGTCGATCACTTCGATGTCGAGGTCGGTGGCCTTGAACGAAACGTCCGAGCCTTCGGCGATCATCAGCACGTTCGCCAGGATCGGAATCGTATTCCGCCGCTCGACGACCGATTGTGCCTGACTGACCGCCTTGAGAAGTGCGGCCCGCTCGATGGAGAATTTCATGGGTCTTCCTCGCCTGTCCGGAGGCGCACAATACCGCGCAACCGTGACAGTGCAATGGGGTTGGGCAAAGGGCCGGGGTCTCAGCTCTCGAGCTTGCGCTGCAACAGCTCCGCGTCCTCGGCGATCTGCGGTTCCGCCGCGATCAGTTCCTCGATCTTGCGCACGGCATAAAGGACCGTCGTGTGGTCCTTTCCGCCAAACTTGCGACCGATCTCCGGATAGCTGCGCGGGGTCAGCTTTTTCGACAGGTACATGGCCATCTGGCGCGGTCGCGCCACGCTCCGCGAACGCCGGGACGAGGTCATGTCGGACATGCGCAGGTTATAGTGCTCGCAGGTCTTTTTCATGATTTCGTCGATGGTCAGCTTTCGCTCGGACGCGCGCAGCAGATCGGCGAGCACGTCCTGTGCCTGCTCCAGCGTGACCTCCTGCTTGACGAGGTCGGCATAGGCGAAGAGGCGCGTCACGGCCCCTTCCAGAACGCGGATGGATGTGCTGATCCGGCCCGCGAGAAATTCGAGCACGCCGTCCGCGATCCGGAAGTCGGCATGACGCTCCATGAACATCTCGACCCGGTGCTGCAGGACACCCAGCCGAAGCTCGTAGTCCGCCGCGTGCAGGTCGACGACGAGGCCCGATTGCAGGCGCGACGTGATCCGTTCCTCGAGATCGGAGATCTGCGCCGGTGACCGGTCGGCGGAAATCACGACCTGTTTGCCCTGATCGACCAGCGCGTTGAACGTGTGGAAGAATTCCTCCTGCGTGCTTTCCTTGCCCGCGATGAACTGGACGTCGTCGACCAGCAGAACATCGACCGTCCGGAACAGGTGCTTGAAATCCATCGTGTTCTTTTCGCGAAGCGCCTGCACGAAACGGTACATGAACTGCTCGGCCGACAGGAACATGACCCGTATCTCGGGGCGGCTGTCGGCCAGCTCCCAGGCGATCGCCTGCATCAAGTGGGTCTTGCCGAGGCCGACGCCGCCATGAAGGAAAAGCGGATTGAAACTGACGCTGTCCCCGGAGGCGACGCGCCGCGCCGCCGCATGGGCCAGCTCGTTGGATTTTCCGACCACGAAACTGTCGAACGTGA
The DNA here is from genome assembly GCA_049647445.1 of Jannaschia sp. Lineage (GTDB taxonomy): Bacteria > Pseudomonadota > Alphaproteobacteria > Rhodobacterales > Rhodobacteraceae > Jannaschia. The sequence continues at coordinate 6,605 of JBARXR010000173.1, forward strand.
AGCGCCGGTCAAGCGGGTTTTCGCTGCGGACCTGCGCGCGGACGGCTGGCGATGCCGGGATCGGGGATGCGGGGATGGCGGAGCAGATGAGCCGATTCGCGGATCCCCCGGCCGCCGTGACATGGCGCAGGATGACTTCGGAAAAATTCTGGACGACCCATTTGCCGATGAAGTCCGTCGGCGATCCGAGGTGCAGCGTATTTGCATCATGTGACTGGAAGGTCAGAGGTTCGACCCACGCCTTGAAGTTGTGCGCGCCGATATCCTTGCTGATCTCGCCCTTGGCGGCAGCCCACGTGTCCTCGGTCATTTTGTTCCAGCCCTACCCGTTTATTAATAAATGCTCACGACTGGCGCCATGCCAGCCCCCGGGCCTTCCAACCGTTCAGGCCCCCCCGTCTTCCGTCAGCTGCCAGATCCCCCTCGAACCCTTCGGCCACGTTGATGCAGGATCCGGCCTCGCCCTTGGACACAAGGACTTCGGCCACGGCTTGCGCCGCCTGCATCGACCGTGCGCCGGAGCGACAGATGAACAGGAATGCGGACGGCAGCGTCCCCACCTCGTTCAAAAGGGCTTCGGCAAAAGCCGGATTGGGGGACATGTCGGGCCAGGATTTCCATTCGACGCGAATGGTGTCCTTTCCGAGTTCCGACAAGTCCGGTCCGCCGACGAAGTCCCATTCGGGGCGGGTCCGGACGTCAACGAGCACCGAGCCAGTGTCTTTCGACAACAAATTCCACGCGTCCCGAGGATTTACCTCGGACACATGCGGTCTGGTTTCCGCGCTCATCGATATCCCCAGTAGAAGCGATCTGACTCGCTGAAAAGGGTGTAGCTTTTGCGGCGCCAAAGCTTCAACGACTAATCGTTGTTGACTCGGGCGGGCGTTGAAAAGAATCTGTCACACTCGCCGCAAGCATTTGTAAAAAGACATAAAAAAAGCCCGCCAGCGGCGGGCTTTCAAATTGCTTGACTGTGTTTTCGGTGCCTGAAAAGGCCGCCGAGAATCAGGCCGTCAGCGCCTTCACACGACTGGAAAGACGGGACATTTTGCGCGCTGCGGTGTTCTTGTGAAACACGCCCTTGGTGACGCCGCGCATCAGTTCCGGCTGGGCGGATTTCAGCGCTTCCGTAGCGGCAGTCTGGTCGCCGGAGGCGATCGCCTCCTCGACTTTGCGCAGGTAGGTGCGGATGCGCGAGCGACGGGCCTTGTTGACGGCGAATCGACGCTCGTTCTGGCGGGCGCGTTTTTTGGACTGGGGCGAATTTGCCATGTGATCGGGTCCTCTTGGATCGGTTTTTCAATAGCTTGCGCACAAGACACCGATCCTGTGCGACATGAAAACGTCGCGGATCCAATCCGGCCAGAGCGGGCCTCACACGCATGATGGGCTGCCGATAGACCATCCGCACGACGAAGGGAAGAGCATGGGTGATCCACGGGTGATCCACGGGTGATCTGCGTCACCCGTATCGGATCGCACCATTCGGCCTGGTTCGCCGGAAACGGTGCGGAAATGCTATTTGTCGCGAAACTGCGCCTCGCGCTTTTCGACGAAGGCATCCATGCCTTCCTTCCGATCCTCGGTGGCGAAGAGGGCATGGAACAGCCGCTTTTCGAACAGCAGGCCGTCGCGCAGGCCGACCTCCTGGCTCTGGTTGACGGCTTCCTTGACGGCCGTGGCGGTGACCATCGACTTTTCGGCGATCTTGCCGGCGGCCGACAGCGCCTCGTCCATCAGCTTCTTGGCGGGAACGACACGGCTGACGAGGCCGGACCGCTCGGCCTCCTCGGCGTCCATGAATCGGCCCGTCAGGTGCATGTCCATGGATTTCGCCTTGCCCACTGCCCGCGTCAGGCGCTGGGTGCCGCCGATGCCCGCGACGATCCCGAGGTTGATCTCGGGCTGGCCGAACTTGGCGGTATCGGCGGCAATGATGAAATCGCACATCATCGCAAGCTCGCATCCCCCGCCGAGCGCATAGCCCGACACGGCGGCGATGATCGGTTTGCGGACCCGCAGGATGGCATCGACCTCGGCGCCGAACAGATCGCCCATGAAGACATCGACGAAAGACTTCTCGCTCATCTCGCGGATGTCGGCACCGGCGGCGAAGGCCTTCTCGGAGCCGGTCAGCACGATGCAGCGGACCTTGTCGTTGTCCTGCGCCGCCGCAAGTGCCTTGGCCAATTCGCCCAGCAACATGGAATTCAGGGCATTGAGCGCCTCCGGGCGGTCCATCCTGATGACTGCGACGTGATTGCTCACCTCGACGTTCAGAGTCTCATAGCCCATGACACGCTCCGTGGGGTTTGGTCAGACCATCTTGCCTGCCCGCAAAACCGGGACGGTTCAAGTCATCTCTGGCAGGTGACGCAGTGGAAGCTTGATCGCCCCGACTGCACGGTGCGTCTGACGATCCCGCCGCAGGTCTCGGTCGGGCAGGGCGCGGCCTCGCGGTCATAGACGCGGAAGCGGTGCTGGAAATATCCCAATGCCCCATCCGCCTGCCGGTGATCGCGCAGCGAACTGCCGCCCGCCTCGATCGCTTCGACCAGCACATCGCGGATGATCGGCACAAGGCTGCGGACCCGGGGCGCCGCGATCCGGCCGGCCTTGCGCAGCGGCGAGATCCCCGCGCGGTGCAGCGCCTCGCAGACATAGATATTGCCCAGACCCGCCACGACACGCTGATCCAGAAGCGCGGATTTCACCGGCGTGTTGCGCCCCGCGAAGGCTCGGACGAGATAGGCCTCATGGAATTCGTTTCCCAAGGGCTCCGGCCCCAGCCTTTCGATCAGCCAGTGGCGTTCCAGGTCGGCGGTCGGGGCAAGGTCCATCGCGCCGAAGCGGCGGGCATCGTTGAAGGTGATGCGGTGGGCCGCGGTGTGGAACACGACATGGTCGTGCCGGGGCAGCCAGGCCGGGTCGCGGTGGAACTGGCCCAGCCGGGTGTCGTCGACGACCATGCGGCCCGACATGCCCAGATGCACGATCAATGTCTCGGCGGTATCGAGATGCAGCAGCAGGTATTTCGACCGGCGTCCAAGCGCGGTGACCGTCGCTCCGGCCAGCCGTTCCGCCATCCGGTCCGGAAAGGGCCAGCGCAGGTCGGGGCGGTTCACATCGACCCGGACCAGCCGCGCGCCTTCGAGCGCCTGGGTCAGGCCGCGACGAACGGTCTCTACTTCTGGCAGTTCCGGCATGGGACCTCGCGTTGCAGGCGGGCGGATGCGCCCTATAAGTCATCCCGACACATGAGGATGCGCGCACCATGACGCAAGACGACGATTCCCGCAGCGGGCCGACCGGCGGCCGGACCACGCATTTCGGCTTTCAGGATGTGCCCGAGGACCAGAAGGCCGCGATGGTGCACGGTGTGTTCTCATCCGTGGCGTCGAAATACGACGTGATGAACGATGCCATGTCGATGGGGATCCACCGCGTCTGGAAGGATGCGATGATGGATTGGCTGGCCCCGCGCCCCGGTCAGCGGTTGCTGGACGTGGCGGGCGGGACCGGCGATATCGCGTTCCGCTATCTGGAGCGCGCGCCGGACGCCCATGCCACCGTGTTCGACATGACCGAAGACATGCTGGTCGCCGGTCGACAGCGGGCCGAGGCGGCGAACATGGCGGACCGCCTCGACTGGGTGGCGGGCGATGCGATGAAGCTGCCTTTCGAGAGCGGAACATTCGACGTCTACACGATTTCCTTCGGCATCCGGAACGTGACCCGCATCCACGAGGCCCTGTCCGAGGCCTATCGCGTGCTGCGCCCGGGCGGGCGGTTGATGGTGCTGGAATTTTCGCAGCTTCCCAATCCGCTGATGCAGAAGGCCTATGACCTCTATTCCTTCAACGTGATCCCCCGTCTGGGGCAGGCCATCGCGGGGGATCGCGATTCCTATCAATATCTGGTCGAGTCGATCCGCAAATTCCCCGATCAGGACCGGTTCGCCGGAATGATCGTCGATGCGGGCTTCGGCAACGTCAAATACCGCAACCTGTCTTTCGGCATCGCGGCCCTCCACTCCGGCTGGAAATTGTGAGAGGCCCGCACAACATCTGGCGTCTGATCCGCACGGCGGGCACGTTCGAGCGGACGGGGGCGATGGATGTCGTGCTCGATCAACTGGATGCGCCGCGCGAAATCCGGATCGCGGCGCGGGTGCTAGGCTGGCCGTTCAAATGGCTGGGCTATGATGGCGATCCGGCGTTGCCGCCGGTGACGCGGGCGATCACGGCGCTGGGGCCGAGTTACATCAAGCTGGGGCAGATCCTGTCGACGCGGCCAGATTTCGTGGGCGGGGACCTGGCGCTCCAACTGCGGGTGCTGCAGGACAAGCTGCCGCCGTTTTCCACCGACGTGGCACGCAAGATGATCGAGCGGGATCTGGACGTGCCGGTCGATGTGCTGTTTTCCGAGTTCTCCGAGCCGGTCGCCGCCGCCTCCATCGCGCAGGTGCACATGGCGCGGCTGGCGGGCGACAACCGCAAGGTCGCGGTCAAGGTGCTGCGGCCGGGGATCGCGCGGGCGTTCCGCAAGGACATCGATGCCTTCTATCTCGCGGCCCGCATCATAGAGCTGTCGCCGCAGGTGCGCCGACTGCGCCCCATGGATGTGATCGCCCATTTCGACGAGACCGTGCAGCAGGAGCTTGACCTGCGCACGGAGGCCGCCGCGGCGGGCGAGTTCAAGGCGAATACCGCGCGGGACGCAGGGTTCACGGTGCCGGGGGTCGAATGGGGTCTGTCGGGGCGGACGGCGATGACGCTCGACTGGGCCGAGGGCGTGCAGATGGCCGATCTCGACGGGATCGACGCGGCCGGCCACGACCGCGTCAAGCTGGCGGACCGGGTGTTGCAGATGTTCCTGCGCCACGCCCTGCGCGACGGGTATTTCCATGCCGACATGCACCAGGGAAACCTCAAGGTGGCGCCGAACGGCGATATCATCGCGCTCGATTTCGGCATCATGGGGCGCCTCGACGAATACACCCGCCGGGTCTATGCCGAGATCCTGATGGGGTTCATCCGCAAGGATTACCGTCGCGTGGCGGAGGTGCATTTCGAGGCGGGATACGTGCCCGCCGACCGCGATATCGACCAGTTCGCGCAGGCGCTGCGCGCGGTGGGAGAACCGATCTTCGGCATGGATGCCTCGCGGATCTCGATGGGGCGGCTTCTGGCGTATCTCTTCGAGGTGACGGAGCGGTTCGGGATGGAAACCCGGACCGAGCTGATCCTGCTGCAACGCACCATGGTCGTCGTCGAAGGGGTGGCGCGGACGCTGAACCCGCACATGAATATCTGGCAGGCGGCGCGGCCCGAGGTCGAAAGCTACATCTCGAAGAACCTCGGTCCGGTGGCCTTCGCGGGGGATCTCTGGAAGACGGTGCAGGTCCTGTCGCGGTTCGGGCCGCACTTGCCCAAGCTCGTGCAAGATACCCTGCGCCGGGCCGATCGCGCCAACCTGCCGCC
>JBARXR010000174.1:0-43239 GCA_049647445.1 Jannaschia sp.
CTTTCAATGGAAATCCCTTGATTTTGGAATGATTTGAACGTTCCGGGGATGACGGGAGGTGTGTTCGGGGACCGGACGGACCACTTCGTCGGCGCGGGCCAGGGCCGGGGCAAGCTCATCCTCCGACAAGCGCATCAGGGCATCGTTGCGGTCCACGATGTCCTGCGCGACCACGTGGATGACGGCCTCGTCAAACTGCACGTAGCCATGGATCGCCATCAGGCGCGCGCCCATGATCGCCTTGCGGTGCCGTTTGAACATATCAGGCCAGATCACCACGTTCACGACGCCCGCCTCATCCTCCAGCGTGACGAAGCAGACGCCCTTGGCGCTGCCGGGCCGCTGCCGGATCAGGACAAGCCCCGCGACGGAGACCTTCTGGTTGAAGGACAGGCTACGCAACCGGTCGGACCGTGTATAGCCGCCCCGCGCCATCGCGCGCCGCATGAAGGCGACGGGATGCGCCTTCAGGGACAGGCGCGCGGTCTGGTAGTCGGCCACCACCTGTTCGCGCAGCGGCATGGCGGGCAGGATATGCACCGGATCTTCTCCCACGTCGGGGGCCGCACCGTGCGTGAACAGCGGCAGGTCCGGCCCCGACCGGATCGCCTTGGCATCCCAGAGCGCTTGCCTGCGGTCCATCCCGCAGGACCGGAAGGCATCGGCAGAGGCCAGTTGCTCACATCCGCGCTTGGAAATGCGGGTGCGGCGGCGCAGCTCCTCGACTCCCTCGAACGGCATGTCGCGGGCCGTCATCAGGCGCTGCGCTTCCTCTTCCTTGAAGCCCGAGACTTGCCGGAAGCCAAGACGCAAGGCGTGGCCGGTGCCGTCCGGTTCCAGCGTGTTGTCCCAGTCGGAATAATTCACGTCCACCGGCAGCACCGTGACGCCCGACCGTCGCGCCATGTCCACGATCTGTGCGGGGGCATAGAAGCCCATGGGCTGGGAGTTGAGGAGGGCACAGGCGAAGACGTCCGGACGGTGGCATTTCATCCAGCTGGAGACATAGACGAGGTGGGCAAAGCTGGCGGCGTGGCTCTCCGGGAAGCCGTATTCGCCGAAGCCTTCGATCTGGCTGAAGCACCGCGCGGCAAAGTCGGGATCATAGCCGCGCTGCACCATGCGCCCAACCATCCGGGCCTTGTGGTCGCTGACCTGTCCCTTGGCGCGGAAGGTTGCCATGGCCTTGCGCAACTGGTTCGCCTCGCCGCCCGAAAACTCGGCCGCGACGATGGCGATCTTCATCGCCTGTTCCTGAAAGATCGGCACGCCGAGGGTGCGGCCAAGGATATTCCTGAGCTCATCCGGCGGACCGAACTCCGGTCCCGGCTTGGGGTATTCGATGGCTTCGCCGGAGCGGCGGCGCTTGAGATAGGGATGCACCATGTCGCCCTGGATGGGACCGGGACGGACGATGGCGACCTGAATGACCAGGTCGTAGAACTCGCGCGGCTTGAGCTTGGGCAGCATCGCCATCTGCGCCCGGCTTTCCACCTGAAACACCCCGAGGCTGTCGCCCTTCTGGAGCATTTCGTACGTCGCCGCGTCCTCCTTTGGCACCGTCGCCAGATCAAGGTCCTGCCCATAGTGCGCCCGCATCAGGTCGAACCCCTTGCGAATGCAGGTCAGCATCCCGAGGGCCAGAACGTCGATCTTGAAGATCCCGAGCGCATCGATGTCATCCTTGTCCCATTCGATGAAACTGCGATCAGGCATGGCGCCGTTGCCGATGGGCACGGTCGAGGTCAGCGGATGTTCGGTCAGGATGAAACCGCCGACATGCTGCCCCAGATGACGGGGCATCCCGATCAGCTGGTCGGTCAGGGCTATCACGCGGCGGATGTGCGGATCGGCCATGTTCACCCCGCTCTCGCCCAGGTGCATGTCGTCGACCGACCCGCCCCAGGAGCCCCAGACGGTCTTTGCCATCGCCGTCGTGATGTCTTCGGACAGGCCCATGACCTTGCCCACCTCGCGCACGGCCATGCGCGGGCGATAATGGATGACGGTGGCGCAAAGACCCGCGTGGGCGCGACCATAGCGGTTATAGATGTTCTGGATGACTTCCTCGCGTCGCTCGTGTTCGAAATCGACGTCGATGTCGGGCGGCTCGTCCCGCGCCTCGGACAGGAAGCGATCGAACAGGACATCGTGCTTGTCAGGGTCGACGGAGGTGATTCCGAGGACGAAGCAGACCGCCGAATTCGCCGCCGACCCACGCCCCTGACACAGGATTCCCTGCGACCGCGCGAAGGTGACGATCTCGTGGATGGTGATGAAATACCGGGGCAGTTCCTTCCACGCTATGAAGGCCAACTCCTTTTCTATGGTGGCACGTACGTGGCCGGGTACGCCGTCCGGATAGCGCCGCGCGGCCCCTTCCTCGGTCAGGATGCGCAGGTGTTCATCGGCGGTGCGCCCGGCGGGGACGTCATCCTCGGGGTATTCGTATTTCAACTCATCGAGGGTGAAATTCAATCGATCCGCGATGGCTACGCTTTCGCGGATTGCATGGGGCCAGCGGTCGAACAGACGGATCATCTCGGAGGGTGATTTGAGGTGCCGCTCGGCGTTGGCGTGCAAAAGGAAACCTGCGTCCGCGAGTTTCACCTTTTCGCGGATGCAGGTCATCACGTCCTGCAACGGACGACGGTCGGGTGCGTGATAATGCACGTCGTTGGTCGCGACGAGACGCAGGCCATGGGCGCGCGCCAGCCGGTCGAGCCGTGCGATCCGTGCATGGTCATCGCCGCGGAAATGATGGGCGGCGGCGATATGGCCGAGGTTTGGCAGGCGTGCGGTCAGGCGTGGCAAGTCGGCCTCGAAAACGGCGATATTCTCGGGAGGCACGGCGATCAGGACGGTGCCCTCCTGCCGGGCGGCCAGATCCGCGAGGGAAATATCGCAACGGCCCTTCGCCTGCCATTCTCCGTCCAGCCCGTGCATCCGCCCCTTGGAGATCAGATCACACAGCCGCCCGTAGGCGATGCGGTTGGTCGGATAGGCAAGGAATTCGGCCCCGCAGGCAAGGATCAGGCGGGTGCCGATCAGGGGCGTCATGCGGGCGGTTCTTGCCTCGACATGCACGCGCACGACCCCGGCCATTGAATTGCGGTCGGCGATCCCGATGCGGTCGTAACCCATGGCTTGTGCGGTCGTGACCAGATCAACGGCATCCGAGGCCCCGTGGAGGAAAGAAAAACATGACGTCACACCCAGCTCCACGAAAGGCGCGGGCGGATTGCGCGTGAACACCTGCTTGGGATCCAGCGTGCGTTTGTCCGGGGTCAGCGGCGCGTCGGGCATGTGACCGCGCGCCGGGGGCTGGCCCCCGGACCCCCAAGGTATTTCCGGTCAGAGGAAGACGAGGCCGAACGGGGTAACCGTCCATTAAGGTCAACGCGCCATGCTGGCGACGCGGAACAGGCTGAGGAGCCGATGACCGTGTCAGGGGAAGGCGCCCCGTTGCCCGTGCCGCCAAGCTGATGCCGGGTGCGGGGCGTCCGAACCATTGGTCTTCCTCTGACCTGAAATACCTCTGCCGGAGGCTCCGACGAAAGCCAGGACCACGGTCGGTGACTTGGGTGCACCCTCATCCGAACAGCCCGTGCAGGAACCAGTCAGGATCGCCGCCGCGACCGTCGCCGGCGATGCCTTCGCGGAACAGCCAGTAGCGGGCCCCGTCCGAGACCTCCACCTTGTAGTAGTCGCGCAGGCGGGCATGGGCGGGCGCATGCCACCATTCGGGAGCGATGCGCTCTGGACCCTGGTGACGGCGGATCAGGTAAGGTCTGCGCCGCCACTTGAAGCGAACCGGCGGGCCTTCGGGAACGGCGTAGAGGACCTCGATCCGCTCCGGCGTCTGCAACATGCGCAGGGGGCGGTCGCGGGGCGGGGCCGTCATTCCGCCGCCGCCAAGGCCACCGGGGGCCAAGAGGTCGGCGCGCTTGCCACGCGCCAGGGCGGGCATCCAGATCTCCGCGCGCTCGGGGAGATGACTTTCGCGCGGCTCGGATCGCTGCACGGCCTGCGGACCGACGCGGGCCGAGAGACGATCGATCAGGGTAGAGATGGCCAGATCGGCATCGTCGCCCCCGTCGAGGCGGGCCTGCGCCTCGGTCTGGGGTTCGATGCGCGTAGCCTCTACCGCGAGCGTGTCGAAGCCGAAGCCTGCGTCCAGGCAGTCGAAGCGCTTTTCCAGCAGGCGGCGCAGATGCGCGGGATCGCGGGTGGCACGGGCGGTCAGCGCCTCGAACCGGGTCACGTCGCCGTCCACCCGGTAGAGATCGAGACGGATCGCACGTGCGCCGTGCCCCGCGCGGGCAAGGTCGTTGCACAGGGTCTGCAACAAGCCGGGCAACCAGGGCTGCGGATCCATCACCGGTTCGGGCAGGCGTTGCAGCGCGCGAAATCGCTGGGGCGGCGGCGGGCTGACCACGGGTTCGGGGAGATGACCAAGGGCCTGGTCGAGACGTCGCAGCGGGGTCATCAGCGCACGGCCGTCCCGCCCGAAGCGGCGCTCCAGCGTGGCGCGCGGGATCAGCATGAGGTCGCCGATACGCTTGAGGCCAAGGCGGCGCAGCGTCAGCAGGGTCACCCCGTCAAGCCGCAGCGCGGCCACCGGCAGCATCGCGAGACGGGCACGCAGGGCATCGGCGGTACAGACCTCGGACCCTGCTCCATGGCGGGAGAGCGCCCAGGCGGCCCCATGGGTCGGGGCGATGGCCAGGCGCACCGCCTGCCCCAGGTCACCGAGGCGCGACTCCATGTCCGCCAGCAGGGCCACTTCGCCCCCCCAGAGATGGGCGGAACCGGTGATGTCGAGCACAAGCCCCTCGGCCCCATCGGTCGCCGACCATGGACACCAGCGCCGGGACCAGAGCGTCAATCGCCCGAGCGCCGCCGCATCCCCAGCCAGATCGGCGGGCAGGGCCACGAGTTCGGGACACAAGCTGCGGATATCGACGACACGCGCCCCACGCGCCGCACCCATTGCGGTGGCGGCGTCATTGGCGGCATGGATCACGGGGCCATGCTGTCCTTCAGCGGTAAGGGCAAGGGGCGTGTCGGGCGCGTGGTCGGGCGTGGGATCATCCCACGGCGCGGGTGTCGGGCGGGGCCTGTTCGCCTGCGCCCTCTCCCACCGCGCCATCGCGAAGCGGGGCAACCAGATACAAGCGATGCGCCGCCCGGTCATGCTCGGCCACCCATGTGCCGGGTCGGGTGCGGCGCGACCGGAACAGCTCCGCCATCCATTGCGCGGCCCCCGGTGCACGTGGGTCGAGCGTGTTGGTGGAGGACGGTGCGGACTCCACGCGCCAGCGGTCGGGCGCGACCGAGAGAGCGGGCTCTGAATCCGGACGAAGCAGCCAGAGCGGAACGCCGGAGCGCCCCGACCGCAGCGCCAGACGTTTGGTCGCGGTAAAGTCGAGCACCTTGGGCGAGCCCCAGATCTCTCCGATGACGGCGGATAGTGCGGCGCATTCCAATCCCTCCTCCATCGCCCAGAGAGCCTCGGCAGCAGTGCGCGCCGCGACCCTCAGGATGGGCATGTCCAGCCCCGTGACCCCTGCGATGCCCCGCGCATAGGGCAGCCCGCCTTCCTGTGCGGCACGCCGGTCCTGCACCCACAGGATCGGTCCGCCCTGCCGCCCCAAGGCGTCGAGCTGGGCCAGAACCATGCCCGTCGCCGCCCCGTCCCGCGACGTCGAGAAGGTCTCGGTCACCTCGGGACGGGGCGTATCCGGTTTGGGCAGCACGGCAGGACAGTCCGGGAATCGATTCAAATGTTCATGTAATGTTCTCAAATTTTCGATGCTTGTCGAGTCCCCTTCTGAGGGGCTCGACAAGCGGAAACCGGATCAGCGGGTCAGGCAACCTGTCATGTCGACGGCCAAGCCCTTGATGAAGTTCGGGTAAAAGTCCGGTCCGGGAGCCACCGACAGACCAATCGGATCCAGGACGGAAATTTCCGCGTCACTGTCCTCGATCACCGCTCCGGCCAGGCCGGGATCGAACTGCGGCTCGGAGAACAGACAGACGATGCCGTCCGTGACGACACGGTCCCGCAACGCGGCCAGACTCGCGGCACCGGGGGAGGTGGCGTCGCCCAGGCGCACGGACCCGGAGGAGGGAACGTCGAACCGTTCCTCGAAATATCCGTAGGCGTCGTGGAATGTCAGGAACGCGCGGTCCTTCGCGGGGGCGATCAGGCTCTCGGCCTCGGTCGTCGCGACGGCGATTTCCGCTTGTCCGGCAGCGGCGTTCGCACGGTAGGTGCCGGCGTTCTCCGGATCGAGTTCGGCCAGCGCCTCGGCCAGCGCCCCAAGCCAGAGTGCACCGTTGTCGGGGTCGAGCCAGGCATGCGGATCGGTGCCGCCTGCGTGGTCATGTTCATCCGCATGATCCTCGTCCCCGCCAGAGTGAATCTGATCCGCGTGGGCCTCCCCATCGTGATCGTGACCCGCGTACTCCGCGTGATCTTCCTCCACGGTATGACCGTCGCCATGCGCGTCCGCGTGGTCGCCGCCGAACGACAACAGGTGCGTTCCCGCCACGGCAAGGAGCCGCAGCGATTTGGCGTCAGCGGCAAGGGTAGCAACCGCGTCTTCCAGCCACGGCGTCAGGTCCGGTCCGACCCAGACGATCAGATCCGCCTGTTCCAGGGCACGGGCTTCGGACGGGCGCATCGCATAGCCATGCGGTGAGGCATTCGGCGGCACAACGAGCACGGGCTCCCCGATGCCAGCCATGACACGGGATACGAGGCCGTGAACCGGAAGAATATCGGTGGCGACGCGAGGCACGTCCGCCACGGCAGGCCCGGCGAGAATGGCCGAAAGAAGAAAGATGCGAGTCAACATGCGGGACTTGATAGATGTGATATTATAACATATCAACCCACCATGACACTAGGCTTCGACCCCCACGACCACTCCCATTGCATCCGCGATGCGGTTGCCGCCGCCGATTCACAATGCGCCGCCAAGGGCCTGCACCTGACCCCCGTGCGCCGCCGGGTGCTGGAAGTTCTGCTGGCACGCCATCAGGCGATGGGAGCCTATGATATCCTCGACATCTTGCGGACCGAGGGCCTCGGCTCACAACCCCCCGTCGCTTACCGCGCACTGGAGTTCCTGACGCGCAACGGCTTTGCCCATCGCATCGAGCGGTTGAACGCTTTCGTCGCCTGCACGCATCCCGATGGCGCGCACGATCCTGCGTTTCTGATCTGCCGCAAATGCGATGCCGTGGCCGAGACCGAAGCGGATGCCCGCATCGGGTCCGCCGCCTCGAAAACGGGGTTTCAAGTCGAGGAAGCGGTGATCGAAATGCAGGGTCTCTGCCCCAATTGCCAGGACGACACGCAATGACCGCACCCTTGGTCGAGATGCAGGCCCTGACTATCCGGCAGGGGGGGCAGACGATCCTTCACGACGTCTCCCTGACGCTGATGCCCGGGGAAATCGTCACGATCGTGGGTCCGAACGGGTCTGGCAAATCCACCCTGTTGCGCGCGCTGATCGGGGCGATCCGACCCGCAAGCGGTCGGGTTACGCGGCGCGCCAACCTGCGTATCGGCTATGTGCCCCAGAAACTTGTCATCGATCGGTCCATGCCCCTGACCGTAAGGCGTTTCCTGTGCCTGCCACGCAGCATTCCCGCACCGATTGCCGAGGCGGCGCTTCTCCGGGCCGGTGTCGGTTCCCTCGCCGACAAGCAGATGGCCGACCTGTCGGGCGGTCAGTTCCAGCGCGTCCTGCTGGCCCGCGGTCTTTTGTCCGAACCGCAGCTTCTGGTCCTCGATGAGCCGACGCAGGGGCTGGACCAACCCGGATCTGCGGCCTTCTACCGGCAAATCGAGGCGATCCGGCAGGAGTTGGGCTGTGCCGTCCTGATGGTCAGCCACGAGTTGCACGTGGTGATGGCCGCATCGGATCGTGTGATTTGCCTCAACGGCCACGTTTGTTGCGAGGGACACCCGGAACAGGTCGCCTCGGCGCCGGAATATCGCGCCCTGTTCGGCACCGGGACACAAGGTGCACTGGCTCTCTACCGCCATGAACACGGCCATTCGCATGATCATGGCCACCCCGATGGCCATCGGCACGAACATGAGACGGCGGAATGAACCTGCTCGATAGCTTCCTTGCGCGCGCCACGCTTGCGGGCCTGGGCGTGGCACTGGCGGCGGGCCCGTTGGGATGTTTCGTCGTCTGGCGGCGCATGGCCTATTTCGGGGATGCGACCGCCCATGCGACGATCCTTGGCGTGGCGCTCGCCCTCGCTTTCTCGACCTCGGTCTTTGCCGGAGCTCTGGTCGTGGCCCTCGGAATGGCACTCACGATCACATTCCTGAGCGGGCGCGGCTATGCCACGGATACGCTGCTCGGGGTTCTGGCGCACTCGGCGCTTGGCTGCGGCCTGGTTGCGGTGTCGTTCCTTCCGGGCGTTCGTATCGACCTGATGGCGTATCTCTTCGGTGACATACTTGCCGTGGGCCGGGCCGATCTTCTGGTGATCTGGTCCGGCGCGGCCCTTGTGCTCGGGCTTCTTGCCTGGAGGTGGGACCGACTGCTTACGTCTACGCTGAACCCCGATCTGGCACAGGCCAGCGGCATCGACCCGAAAACGGAACAGATGTTCCTGACCCTGGGGCTGGCCGTGGTGGTGGCGGTCGCGATCAAGGTTGTCGGAGCCCTGCTCATATCCGCGCTTCTGATCATCCCGGCCGCAGCGGCACGTCCCGTGTCGCGGACACCGGAAGGCATGGCTTTTTATGCGGCGGCACTCGGCGCGGTCGCTGCACTTGCCGGCATGGGATTGTCTTTCAGTCTCGACACGCCGACCGGACCGACAATCGTCTGCATCGCAGCGGCCAGCTTTGCCGTTTCGAACGGCATTGGATCGGTGTTTCGGTCAAGCCGGTCCTGATTGATCCGATGCGGGCCCCGTTCAACCTGCTGAGGAGGCCCTACCCCGCACGATAAATCCATGCCGAAGATCCTTTCCACCACGGTACCCTCAATCCGCCCGGATACCGCCGGGCGGGCCTGGCACGGGGACGCCGTAAATCGGGCCGTTCTTATCCGAGGCCTTTCCGGAGCTCGTTTTTTCCCAGACGCGCGCCGATGGTCGCAACGACATGTGCCGCATCTTCGCCGACACCCAGAAAACGGCCCGATCCCCAAGTATGCAGCCAACCAAGCCCGAGAAAGTAGATGCCGGATCCGGCGCAGACGCCGCGCGTGTGAACGGGGCGCCCGCGCGCATCGAGACAGTCAACATGCAACCAGCTGTAATCGGGTCTGAAGCCGACGCACCAAAGGATCGAGGTGATGCCTTCGGCGGCGGCATCGATCTCGGTAATCTCCGTCTCGGGCCGCCAGACCTTTTCAAACGGTTGGGCTTCTGGGGCGTCGATGCCTTCTCGTGCGATGTAGTCGTCGATCATCTTGCGGATGCCGACATAGCTTTTGTCGGCACTGTCCAGATTCTGTTCAAGATCCGGACGAAACCGGATCGTTGTGCCGTCCATGTCGGCAACAGAACCATAGAGCTGCACGCCATCCAGCGCGAACCGGCGCAGGTCGATCTCATGCCCGCCATCGCGACCTGACATGTAGTGGTTTGTCTTGGCTTCGGTCGATTTCGGATCGGGCTGCTGGTCGATGCTGACCTTGTAATAGCCAAGCTCGTGCAGCCAGTCGGTCGCGTCCTTGCCGCGATACGCGCGCGGGCTGCGCGGGGCGGACCCGACCGCCAGCCGCACATCCCGACCCGCGATCCTCAGATCTTCCATCATCTGCACGCCCGACTGGCCGGTGCCGACCACGAGGCAGGCACCGTCCGGCATGTCGGACGGACGGCGATAGGATTTGGAATGTATCTGTGCGATCGACGGGTCCAGCCTATCGGCAAACGGCGGCGTGACGGGGCTGTCATAGCCGCCCGAGGCGACGATCACGTGGTCGGCGGACCACAGCCCCTGATCCGTATCGACCTCGAATGTCGCGCCGAGTTTTTCCACCCGGGTCACGGTCACGCCTTCGTGCAGGGGCGCGTCGAAGCTGTCCGCGAAGCCCTCGACGTAGTCGATGATCTGGTCCTTGAGCATGAAGCCGGTCGGATCCTCGCCACGGTACGGAAAGTCTGGCAACTTGCATTGCCAGTTCGGCGTCACGAGACAGAAACTGTCCCAGCGGTCCTCCTTCCAGGCATGAAACCGTTCGTATCGTTCCAGCACCGCGTGGTCGATTCCGGCCTGACACAGGTAATAGGATGCCGACATGCCTGCCTGACCGGCTCCAACGATCAGGACGCTCACGTGCTGACGCGACTGCGGCTTCAGCGGATGGAGAGGCATGTCACGGTTTCCTCCGGTTGGTAGCGGGCGACGGTCTTGGCAATGCGAGCGGCCTGTGCATCGGCCGACGTGCATCGGAACCCGAACTTGGCCTCGACCCGCCTGGCGGCAAGATCGAGAGCGGTCCGACTGATGTCGTGAAATTCGTCCACGCGATAGGACCGGCCCGCGCTGAGGTGATCGAAAACGACCGTCGAGGGAGAATAGCAGTCCTCCTCCTGCCCGTCGGGCCAGCGCACGCGGAAGGTGGTTTCAGGCATCCGCGGTCTCCCTGATCGGGGCGAGGCCGAGATAGCGGGCGGCGGCATGATCCCAGACCGTGTGGGCTGTGGCGCCGTCCGTCAGAGCGAGGGTGCTGCCCGGCCTGACATGGCCGACGACCTCTGCCCCGATGTCGCGGGCATGAAACCGGGCCATCACGGCGTCAGCCTTGTCCGGGCCGACACTCAGCAGAAAGCCAAAGCTGGGAAAGGCGGTCATCCAGCGGGTCAGATCGCCATCCGGCGCGGTGATGCGGGCGGGATCGATCATGACGGCGACGCCGGAACATTCGGCCAGCATCAGGGCGGTGCCCGCGAGGCCGCCCTGGCTGATGTCCTTGCCGGCGGTCACGAGGCCGTCTTCGGCGAGCAGCGGCAAAATCTCCATATCGCCGCGCAGACGGTCGTGCGGCGCGTTCAGGAAGGCCGGAAAATTGGATGTATCACCGGCATAGGCCCCCCGCCCGTCGATGGCGGCGATCAGGACATCGCCGGGACGCGCATCGAAGCTGGTGATCAGGGCGTTTGCCCGGCCATGGATCGAAGCGGCAAGTTGGGGCTGCGCCGTGCGCAGGTTGGTGTGCCCGCCGACGATGGGGATGCCGTAGGCTTTGGAAGCGTCTTTGAGACCGCGCAGGATCTCGGTCGCGGTGTCCACATCTGGCGCCCAGAGAGCATTGGTGACCGCCGAGGGGCGCCCCCCCATGGCAAGGATGTCGGACATGTTCACCATGACTGCACACCACCCGGCGAACCACGGGGCTGCGGCCACGAAATCGTTCATGAAACCTTCGGTCGCCATCAGGGTCCAGCCGTCCCCGTCGCGCAGGGCAGCGGCATCGTCACCCGGACGACCGGGGCTGTCCTGCGTCAGACCAAGTGCAGCGCAGGCCACATCTATGTCCCGCTTGCCCGTCACATGCGGGTGCGCGGCAAGTGTCGCTGCAAGGGCGGCGACGTCGATCATGCGGCACGCCGGGTCAGTGCCATCCAGCCCCGGGCAGGATCCGCGATCGGCGGATAGGCTGCAAGATCGGCCTGCATCTTCATGTGGGCATGGCCGTGCAGGTCTTTTTCCCCCAACGCCGTCCAGTGCAGCTTCTGGAAGAGGGCGACGTTCTGCATCTGCACATGGGCAAGAAACGTGGTGCACCCGCGCGCATGTGCGGTGCCGACGGCAAGGCGTATCAGTTCCGCGCCCAATCGGCCGACGCGTCGGTATTCCGGCACGACGGCAAGTCGCGATCCCCACCAGATACCGGGCGCCTCCTCGTGAATGCGCACCGTGCCGACGACTTCGTCGGCCTCGGACGCCATGGTGGAGACCGCGACAAGCGGCAAGGCCTTGCGGTCGATATGATCCCTGTCATCGGTCGCGAAGATGCCCTGTTCGGTCACGAACGTCCGGTGGCGCAGGGAGGCCGCCGCGCCGATTTCCCAAGCTTGCGTCGCCAGACGGATCAGGAATTCAGGGGTCACGAAGGCTGCGGGACGTTCTATGATCATGACACCGTCTCCAATGCCGGGCGCTTGAACTTCTCGAATGCGGAAAGCGCCGAACACGCGCCGCAGCGACCGCAACCGGCCTTGATATCCTCGGCCCGCATGCGGCGATCGACGATCATCTGCGACAGTGGACCCAGAACAGCATGCATGAAGGCCGAAGTCGGGGCGGGGTGACTTTCCAGCGGCGTTCCGGTGACGGGCACGAACGGGACCACGAAGGGATAGACGCCGATCGCAGTCAGTCGCGCGCACATCTCGAGGATCGCCTCTTCGGTATCGCCCAGTCCCGCCAGGATATAGGTCGAGACCTGCCCCCAGCCGAACATGTCGACGGCAGCCGCGAAACTGTCGAAGTATTTTTCGAGCGACACCTGCGCCTTGCCCGGCATGATCCGCTGGCGCAATTCGGGTGTGACGACTTCCAGATGCATTCCGAGGCTGTCGATGCCCGCGTCCTTCATGCGGCGGTGCCACGCGTCATCTTCGGGCGGCTCACACTGCGCCTGAAGCGGCAGGTCGACGGCGGCGCGGATCGCCTCGGCGCTGTCGGCAAGAACCTTTGCCCCGCGATCCTTGCCCGCAGGCGTCCCGGTCGTCATCACCATATGCTTGACCCCGTCGAGCAACACGGCGGCACGGGCCACTTCGGCCAGTTGCGCCGGTGTCTTGTGCGCAATGGTCCGCCCGGCGGCCAGGCTTTGGCCGATGGCACAGAATTTGCACGTCTTCTTGCGGCTTTCGTAACGGATGCAGGTTTGCAGCACCGTGGTGGCCAGCACGTCCTTGGCATGCAGTTGGGCGATGTGGCCATAGGGGATGCCATCGGCAGTCGAAAGGTCCAGGAACTTGGCTCGGCTTGGAAACTGAATATCCGCGAAAAACACGCCGTCCTTCAGGACACGGGCGTTGCCTGCGCTGTCCGGGGCCTCGACCATGTAGGGCGACTCGAACGCGGTCGCGGTATGGACCGGCACCATGACGGTCATGCCACCTATGGTGATCGCCTTGTGATCCGTCGGCCCTGCACCACCGCGGCGGCTGTCGGACCCTGCGCGGGGGTCCACCAGCCGCATACCGCGGGTTTGCAAGTCATTGATCAGATCGCCGGTCGTTGCGGGCACGGTGTTCATGTCAGTCCTCCAGAGGTATCGGCTGGAATTGCGGGCCGGACGTCGTGGCATGCCGCGTCGGCGCCGGATCGGTGTTGTGATGCAGCGACAGCAGTTCGGGGCGCGCGTAGTGGCCGACCGAATCCATCATGCGCTTGCGCTTGGTGATCAGCGCCATGTCGAGGTCACCGTACAGGATACCCTCGCCGCTGGTCAGCGGCGGCACCACATGCCTGCCTTCCGGCGTGACGATGCAGGTCATGCAGCCGTCGCGCAGCCCCTTTTGCAGAGCCGGATCCGGCGTGACGCTTTCGATCTGCGCGTCGGTCAACCAGCCTGTCGCATTCACGACAAAGCAGCCGGATTCAAGGGCGTGATGGCGCATTGTGACTTCGATCTGTTCGCCGAAGATCGGTCCGACGAGGCTTCCGGGAAACTGGGCGACGTGGATCTCCTCGTGCTGTGTCATCAACGCATATCGGGCAAGGGGATTGTAATGTTCCCAGCAGGCCAGCGCGCCGACGCGGCCGACGCGGGTATCGACGACCTGAAGGCCCGCCCCGTCGCCCTGACCCCACACCATCCGCTCATGATAGGTTGGCGTGATCTTGCGACGCTTGAGAAGCAATGTGCCGTCTCCGTCAAAGATCAGCTGGGCGTTGTAGAGCGACCCGTGATCGCGCTCGTTGACGCCGAGGACGACCACAACGCCATGATGTGCACAGCGTTCCGCGACCCTGCGCGTATCGTCGGAGGGAACGGTCACGGCCTGCTCATAGAGATGCAGGTGCGCCTTGCCCTGCTGCATGGGCGGCAGGACGAACGAGAAATACGGATAGAACGGCACGAAGGTTTCGGGAAAGACGATCAGGTCGGCACCATTGCCCGCGGCCTCGTCGATGGCATCGAGAACGCGCGCCATCGTCTTGTCCCGACTGGTCAAGTCCGGGGCAATCTGGACGGCTGCGGCCTTGACGATGCGCGACATGCGATCTCTCCGACAGGGATGCCGGGGCCGCCAAGACCCCGGCAAGGGACGCTCAGACCGTCCAGGTATCGACGATCACGGCGTTGTCGCGGACGTGGAGCAATTTCAGGTCCAGCACATCCTGCGGCGCGATCGGAATGATCCCGGGCAGCAGGGACGGTTCTCCGTGCCCATAGAGCGCCTGAAGGGCAAAGCGGCAGGCATAGACCTTGCTGCCCTCGGCCATGAACTTCTTGAGATTGTCCGCAAAGTTCTGGTGCCCCGGGAAGGCCGCATCGCCCAACGTCGGAAAGCCGCGCTGAATGCCCAGCGTGACACCGGGACCGTAGAGCAGGATGGAGGTTTCGAACCCCTTTCGCGCCAGACGGATCGCGTTGAGCATGTTCACGAGGCCGATGGAGCCTTCGAACGCGACGGTGTGAAACGTGACCAGCGCTTTCTGGCCCGGTTCGGCCTTTACATCCTCGAAAACCTTGTCTTCGTAATCGACGAAGAAATCGCCGTCCTTGTGCATTTCCTGCGTGACTGCTGGCATCTGTGTATCCCCTTGACTGACTGGCCTGTCGCGGCCGAACGGTGCAGAGCGACGGTGCGAGACAGGCTTGGATGCAATCAATATGGCAATCAATATTACATACAATAAATTGACGGCATACTTGAGAGCTGCTGATAATTTGGCGCGAGAGGATATTCGTTGGGCGCTGCGTAAAAGCCTCTGGCACAATAGCGGGGGAAATCCATACAAAGAGCTTCAATTCGAACTGCCGCCGCGCTAGGGCGACGGCATGATGGACTGGACACCGATTCTGCGCGACGATGGTGCGGCTCGCTATGTGCAACTGGCCGATGCGATTGCCGACGGTATCGCAAACGGCACCTTGACCGATGGCGTGCGCCTGCCGCCGCAGCGTCGGCTGGCGGACAGGCTGGGCATCGATTTCACGACCGTTTCGCGTGGATACACCGAGGCGCGCACGCGGGGCCTCGTCAACAGCCACGTCGGGCGCGGCACGTTTGTGATCGGCAGGAAACCCGTCGATCCACAACGCGAGTTGCGCAGAAAAGTCGACACCGACCTTACCATGAACCTGCCTCCGGAGCCGAACGACCCCGACTTGCTGGCCCGAATGCAGTCGGGACTTCAAACCGTTTCGGCCAACCTGATCGACTTGCTGCGCTATCAGTCCTCGACCGGTGGCCAGTTGGACAAGGAAGCGGCCTCGACTTGGCTTTCTTTGCGGGGGCTCGTGCCTGCACTCGACCGGGTTGCCGTCACGCCCGGTGCACATCCCACCATTCTGGCCATTCTCTTCGGGCTCGCCAAACCGGGCGACGTCGTCTTGTGCGAGGAGGTGACCTATGCCGGGGTTCGCGGCATCTGCGCGCGCCTTGGGCTGCGGCTGGTCGGACTGCCCGGCGACAGCGACGGGATCGACACCGATGCGCTTGATGCGGCCATCCGCGCGCACGGTCCCAAAGCGCTATACCTCAATCCCACGCTGAACAATCCAACCACGCGCACGGTGTCTCTGGCGCGACGGCAGGCGATCGCGGATGTGATCTCGGCGCACAGGCTGCCGCTGATCGAAGACGACGCCTATGGCTTCATTCCGCCACACCCACCCGCACCATTGGCCAGTTTCGCGCCCGATCTCGTCTGGCACATCGGTGGACTGGCCAAGTGCATCGGCGCAGGGCTGCGGCTGGCCTATACTGTCGCCCCGAACAGTCACGCCGCGCGCGATCTGGCACATCAACTCAAGCTGATTTCGGTGATGCCATCGCCGCTCATGATGGCGTTGGCGACGCGCTGGATCACGGACGGCACCGCAGACGGCATCCGCCGGTTCATTCGTGAGGAAACGCAAGCCCGGCAGACGATTGCGGCGCAGGCCCTCGCACCGTTCCGGTACGAGTCCGCGCCACATGCGTTCAACGTGTGGCTGGATTTGCCCGATGGCCTGACGCGGGCCGAGATTATCGGACGGATGGCCGGCACGGGGGTCGGGATCATGCCGTCGGACGCGTTCACCGTTCTTGGAGAGCCGACCGAGTCAATTCGCGTTTGCCTCGGCGGTCAGATCGACCGGCGGCAATTGCATGATGCCTTGGGACTACTGGCCTATATCATGTCGAGCCCGCTCTGACGTCGTGACGTATGCGGCGGGCTGTTCCTTTGCCGATTAGGACAGCCCGCTTCTGGCGGAACTCTGACACAGGTCCCCGTAGCACGAGCATTCCAAGCCTTGAAACGCCCTCAGTACCGGATCGCCCGCAAGACGCGTGCCGTGCGAACATTCCGCTGCTGCGCGCCTTTCGACCTATCGGGCGGCGGTAAGCGCGGATCGACCGACGGCGTCGAACGAGGCCGTTCCAAGTTGACCGAGCGCGCGGACAAGTTCCAGGTGAAGGATGTCGCTGGCCCGCTGAGCGCCATCCGATCCACCAGCGCCGACGCCGTAGGCCAAGGCCCGACCGGACAGGGTAAAATCCGCGCCAAGCGCTTTCGCGCGGAGGATATCCGCGCCGCGTCGGATCCCGCTGTCGAGAATGATCTTGATCCGCCCGCCGATCGCATCTGCGATCGCTGGCAAGGCTTCGATCGTCGGCGGACCGAACGCGACCTGTCGCCCCCCATGGTTCGACACGACGATGCCGTTACAGCCGAGGTCCGCAGCCTTGACCGCGTCCGACGGGTGCAGGACGCCCTTGACCAGCAGGGTCCCTTTCCAACGGTCCCGCAGGCGTTTGAGGTCGTCCCACGTGAACCCGGGCGTGATCAGGGTTTTTTGCACGTCTGCATAGGACGTGGCGCTTTGAAGGAGGTCGGCATAATTGGCGATATTTGGCTTGCCATGGCGAAGCGTGGCCAAAGACCAGAACGGATTGGCGATCAGGCCCGCGATGACTTCGGGCGTTATCTTGAATGGAACCGCTAGCTGATTGCGGATGTCGCGGTCGCGTTTCCCGGCCGCCGGAACATCGGCGGTCACCATCATCACGGTGTAATCTGCGGCTTCGGCGCGGGCGACGAGCCCCTCTGTAACGGAGATGTCGCTGGAGACATACAGCTGGAACCATCCGTTCCCGGCGGCAGCCTCGGCCAGACGCTCAAGCGTCGTGGAGGCGGCGGAACTGGCGACGTAGGGGAAGTTGCTCCGGGCGCAAAGGCGCGCAAGGATCAGATCGGCATCGGGCCAGAAGGCGTTCAGCATTCCGATGGGGGCCATGCCGAACGGCAAGTCGTAGGTCTTTCCGAACAGCGCGACGCGCGTATCGATATCCGACACATCGACCATGTAGCGCGGTGTCAACTCCACCTCTTCGAACGCCGCGCTGTTGCGGCGCAGATTACGTTCGGACTCTGCACCGCCATCGACGAGGTCGAAGGCAAACCGCGGAATCCGACGCTTGGCGCGGATGCGCAGGTCGTCGATCGAGGCGGCGCGGTCCAGCCCCATCAGATCGACCACCCGCCATCCACGGCGAAGGCCTGCCCGGTGGTGAAGGCGGACAGATCGCTGGCAAGATAGCAGACCATCTCGGCGATCTCTTCAGGCCTGCCCAGCCGTCCCATGGGCTGGCGGTCCTTGAAAGCGGCCAGCGCCTTGTCGAAGTCGCCGGTGGCAGCCAACCGGTCGTTCAGCGACGGGCTCTGCACGGTACCGGGGCAGATGGCGTTACAGCGGACGCCCTGTTTGACGAAGTCGGCGGCGATGGATTTCGTCATGCCGATGATCGCGGCCTTGGACGCGCCATAGGCAAAGCGGCGCGGTGCACCCTTTTCGCTGGAGACGATAGAGGCGATATTGACGACCGATCCCGACCCGCTGTCCAGCATCCCGGGCAGCACGGCCTTGGTGATCTGAAACATCGCCTTGGCATTCAGGTCGAACGCCCGGTCCCAGGCCGTGTCG
Organism: Jannaschia sp.; assembly: GCA_049647445.1. Lineage (GTDB taxonomy): Bacteria > Pseudomonadota > Alphaproteobacteria > Rhodobacterales > Rhodobacteraceae > Jannaschia. Next base: position 18,147 of record JBARXR010000174.1, read on the forward strand.
TCGCAATCGAGGATCGTGCCGTCATGCACCCAGCCTGCGCAGTTCACGAGAATCTGCACGGCCGGCAGCGACCCGACGAGGGTCCTGACGGCGTCGGCATCAAGCACGTCGAGACCCTCGCCGGTGATATTGTCGGTGCCTGCGCCGACTTCCGCGACAGCCGCGGCGTCGATATCCGTGGCGATGACGGTCGCCCCGAGCCGCGCGAGCGCCTCTGCACTGGCGCGACCAATACCGTTTGCGGCTGCGGTGACGAGGGCGGTTTTGCCTTCAAGTGATTGTTTCATGTATCCTCTCTCAGCGTGCGAGCCATCCGCCATCGACGGTGACGACGCTGCCATGACAGTAAGCCGCGGCGTCGGACGCCAGGAAAACGGCGGCCCCGGCGATTTCGGAAGGATCGGCGAAGCGACCGGCGGGGATGCGTTCGAGAAGCGCGCGTGACCGCTCCGGATCGTCGCGCAGCGCCTGCGTGTTGTCGGTGGCGGTATAGCCCGGGGCGATGGCGTTCACGTTCACGCCCTTCGCAGCCCATTCGTTGCACAAGGCCCGGGTCAGGCCGATGACGGCGTGTTTGCTGGCCGTATAAGCGGGCACCATCAAACCGCCTTGCGAACTGAGAACCGACGCCACGATCACGATCTTGCCCGATCCTCGCGCCACCATGTGCTTGCCTGCCGCCTGGCTCAGCAGCCAGACGGACTCCAGATTGACCGACAGGATACGCCGCCAGTCTGCCAGCGGCATGTCAACCGAGGGTGCGCGGTGAATGATGCCCGCGTTGTTCACGAGAATATCGAGACCGCCCAGGGCGTCTGTCGCAAACGCGATCACGTCAGATGCCGCCGCCTGATCCATGTCGGCGAAATCCGCGCGAACGGCTCCCGCCTTGCGACCCATGCCTTCGATCTGCGCGATCACATCGTCGGGCGCATGGCTGCGGCAGGTCAGCGCGACATCCGCCCCGGCGGCGGCAAGGCCAAGGGCGATACCCTTGCCGATGCCCGTCGCACCACCGGTGACCAGTGCCTTTCGACCCGTGAGGTCAAACAAGTTCGACATCGTCAGTACCTGTTCGCAATCGGCAGGTCCTCGGCCGGGAAAAGCGAGATCACTTCGCAGCCGGTTTCGGTGACGACCACCTCTTCCTCGATCCGCGCAGCGGAATAACCGTCCGTTGCCGGGCAATAGGTTTCCAGCGCAAAGACCATCCCTGTCTTGATTTCCATCGGATGGTCCAGACTGATGGCCCGGCTGATGATCGGCCGCTCGTGCAGCGCGAGACCCAGACCATGGCCGAATTGCAGGCCGAAGGCGGCATCTTCGTTCGGGAACCCAAGGGATTCGGCAGTGGGCCAGACCTCCGCAACCTTGTCGGTGGAGACGCCGGGCTTGATCATCGCGATGGACGCGTCGATCCATTCGCGGGCCTTCACGTAGGCGTCGTTCTGCGATGGCGTCGCGCGGCCCACGTTGAAGGTGCGGTAGTAACAGGTGCGATAACCCTGATAACTTTGCAGAATATCAAAGAATGCCTGATCGCCCGGGCGGATCAGCCGGTCGGTGAAATTGTGCGGATGTGGGTTGCAGCGTTCGCCAGAGATCGCGTTGATCGCCTCGACGTCATCCGAGCCCATTTCGTAGAGCATCTTGTTGGACAGGGCTACGATGTCGTTCTCGCGAACACCCGGTTTTAGCTCCTCGTAGATCATGTGGTAGACGCCATCGACCATGGCGGCGGCCTGGGTCAAAAGCTGGATTTCATCCCAGTTCTTGATCTCGCGCGCCGCCAGCATGATCTGCTGGCCGTCCACCACGTTGATGCCTTCGGCGACCAGCGCGTGAAACATGGCGGTTTCGGCATAGTCCACGCCGACCGGCATGTCCGCCATGCCCGCATCCTTGATGAGCTGGGCGATCATCTTTGCGTATTTCTGCATCAGACCGAAATCGGGTGGAATCGTGCCCCGCATACCGACGACCCCGGCCAGACAGTGATCGGGTTCAAGCCAGTCTGAATGGCGCTTGTGGTGCACCGCAGCGGATCCAAAGTCCCAGACATAGGGGCTGTCGTCACCGGTCAGCAGGCAGAAGCGGCACATCTTGTCCCGTTCCCATTCGCCGATCTTGGTCGCGGTGACATAGCGGATATTGTTCACGTCGAACAACAGCAGCGAGCCCGCCTGCGAGGCCTGCAACGACTGGCGGGTGCGTGCCAGGCGGTAGCGGCGCAGGCGATCGTGGTCGATCCGGCGTTCGAAATCGACCGAGGTGTGCCCCCACGCGGGCAGGCGTTCACGCCATTCCCAGTTGGGTTCGAGATCCTTGGGGGTGAGCAGGTTGGGCATGAGCGCGCGAGACATGGGACTTTCCTTCCGGATGCATTCGACCGCACCCGTTCATTGTGTTGAAAACAAGAGGCCGGGCGTTACTGGATGCACCAGCCGCCATCGATGTGGATCATCTGGCCGGTCATGTAGTCGCTGTCATCCGAGGCCAGGAACGACGCGGTGCCGACGATATCCCTTGGATAGGACACGCGTTTGATCTGCAGGGCATCGCGGACGATATCGTCATAGGCCTGCCCCTCCCGGTCCTTGAAGCCGATATCGACGAGGTCCTTGTCGAGCTGTTCCCACAGGGGTGTGACGACCACGCCCGGCGCATAGCCGTTCACCGTGATGCCGTGCTCGGAGAGCCCGATCGCGCCGCAGTGCGTCAGCGCAAGGCAGCCGTATTTGGACGTGCAATAGACAGTCACGTCGACGAGGGGCTTGCGCGAGGCGATGGAGCCTACGTTGATCAGCTTGTAGGGATGATCTTCCATCGGTCCCTGCTTGATCATCTGGCGCGCGGTCTCCTGCATCCCCAGCCACATCGCCTTGGTGTTGACGTTCATGATCATGTCCCAGTTGTCTTCATCGATATCCATGAAGAACCGGGGCTTGTTCAGTCCGGCGTTGAAGACGCCGACATTGATCGAGCCGAACGCGTCGACCGTTGCGGCGACGGCGGCAACGTTGTCGGCGCGCTTGGTGACATCCATCCTGACAGCCACAGCCTTGCCGTTTCCAGCGGCGTTGATCTTGTCCGCCAGCGTTTGCGCAGCCTCCTGATCAAGATCTCCGAGGCATACATTTGCGCCCTGCGCCGCGAATGCCTCGGCATTTTCGGCACCCATTCCACGGGCGGCGCCTGTAATCAGAATGTTTTTACCTTTCAAGCGATTGGGGTCCATGATCTCTCCTCCTCAAATTATGATGTCCGATGTGATGGTATCAGCGCGTCGGCCCTGGCCTGGGCCGTGCGAAGCGCTTCGCGCGGCGACGTGACGCCGCGCAGCATGTCGTGGAATTCTTCGCCGCAGACCTGGATGATGCCGCCGATCTCCGGAACGGGAGGGCGGGGCCAGAACTGCAATTCGTCGCGCCAGGACATCGCATCCACGGCCTCGAAAATCGACGAGACGCTCCGGACGTCCGGGTCCGCGCCGACAGAGTAGCGTGCGTTCGTCCTGCTGCCGTTCTGCACATAGAGTTTCTGTGCCTCGGGCGACGTGAAGATGCTGAGCGCCTCAACGGCTGCAGAGACCCGGTCTGCGGCGAGATTTGCCGGGATACCCATGACATAACCGCCGACCGGGGCGATCTGACGCGCGCCGGGTCCGGCGGGATGCGGCAGGTAGCCGGTCTGTCCGTAGGCCGGCGATGTCTCGTCCTGTTCGAAATACGGGGCAAGAAGGGTGTATCCGTACGCCATGGCGATCGTGCCTGCGGCGTAGGGCCTGATCCGCTCGTACCAGGACATCGAGAGGATATCCGGAGGAGAATACTGAAGCAGTTCCAGCAGGAACTCCGCTGCGCGCAAGCCGGCCTCGGTATCGATCGTGGGTCGATAACCGCCTTCTGCCAAGCGGTCCGTATCGAAGCCGCCTGCGTTCGCGGGCAGGTCCAGTACGGGCTGACCGAAATCCGCCATGGTCATCAGCACCGTATGGCCCAGCGCTGTCCCACGCGCCGCGTTCCAGGCGATGCCATAACGGCCCCTTGCGGGATTATGAAGCGTTCGAGCGGCCTCCAGCAGCGAAGCGGTCGTCCCTGGTGCTTCCAGGCCGGCTTCGGCAAACAGATCGCGGCGGTAAAACAGCAATTCGGGCGTGGTCTGGGACGGGACACCGAAAGCCCGGCCACCCCAATGTGCGGCCTTCCAGCCGGCGGTATGGAAATCTGCCGGATCCAGCCGCGCCAGATCCATCACCGCGTCAAGCGGCATCAACACGCCTTTCTCGGCAAATTCGCCGATCCAGGGCAGATCGACCGCAATGATGTCGTACCGGCTGGCATCGCGCTCTGCGTTGCGCAGCCCTTCCTCACGCAGGCGATCGATGGAAAAGGCCCGCTGCGTGATCTTGGTGCCGATCACCTGTTCGAACTGACGCTTGAGATTGTCCATAACCATGAAGGTTGGATCTCCATGCACCAGCATCCGGATACCCCCCGGGGCCTTCAGAGGTTCAGTGCGCACGTTCAGAGGAGGAATGGATTGGGCCGCCTGATAGCTGCCGCCATAATAATAATCCCGTGTGTCGTCCGCGTCGGTGCGACCGTCGAGCCTGCGTTCCGCAAGGCGGCGGACCCTGCCGGACAGTTGCATCCATTGCTCCAGGAGCTTTTCACTGGGATGCAGGGAAAAGCTCTTTCCAGTCGTCGTCCGTGATCGCTGATCTATCAGCCCGGCTTTCAGCATTTCTTTCAGGCGACGGTTGCCGGTTGCGTAGGGCGCATGGCTTGAACCGATCAGGGACGTCGGCGTGATAACCCTGCCCTCGAAGTGGGAGCGCAACAGATGCAGGGCCATTCGCAGGTGCGGATTCGGTGCGATGATGTCCATGGTGGACTCCAGCTCATCACTGAAATCCTCGACGAACGACAAGACTTCCAGCGCCTCGGTCCGTGCTTGCGGTACGGCCTGCCGACCTTCGTTATGTCCCCGCATGGCATTCATCGCACGTTCGAGCCCCTCCGACCTGCTGATACGCAGGCCACCTCGATTTTCTGTCGACAGTGGATAATTCGATGTTCAGCACTGACTGTCCTCCAAGACTGTCCATTTTGACTGCGCAAATGTATGTCCAAAAAATCCACTTTGAACAATATTCAGTCCAGATTGGATTTTTTAGCTGGGTCAGGAGACCGTCAGAATTGACAGAATGAAGCAGGCCGCCGGTCACGACGAGCGGTTCAGCGGTGCCCGGGAGGGGGCCGGGAGATTTACAGTCACATTGGGAGGAAACCCGGATGATACTTCGTACGACACTTGTCGCTTCAACCGCCATCGTTCTGGCCGGCGCAGCGAGCGCGCAAACCATGAAAATCGGCATCACTCAGAATAACGTGGGCGTCGACAGCTATCAGACGACCTATGAGAATGCATTCATCGCGGCCGCTGAGGCCAACGCCGATGTCGATGCCGTCGTCCTTGACGCGGGTGGCGACGTCGCCCGTCAGATCGCCCAGATCGAGGATCTGATCCAGCAGGAAGTCGATGCCATCATCATCTGGCCGACCAATGGCGAGGCCGTGATCCCTGCCGTGCGAAAGGCCTTCCAGGCCGACATCCCGGTCATCGTAACCAATTCGAACATCGCAGAGGCCGGGTTCGACTTCGTCAAATCGTTCTCGGGCCCGGACAATGTCACGCAAGGCGCGCGGTCGGCCGAAATCATGTGCGACAAGTTCACCGAGATGGGCATTCAGGACGAGGCGCAGGTGGTGCACATCACGGGCCAGCCTGGCTATACGACGGCTATCGAACGCGCCCAGGGCTTCGAGGATCGCCTTCCGGAGGTCTGCCCGAACGTGACCGTGCTCGAAACACAGCCTGGTGATTGGAATCGCGAGAAGTCACAGCAGGTGATGGAGGCGTTCCTCGTCAAGTACGACGACATCGACGGCGTCTACGCCGGTGACGACAACATGGGTGTCGGCGCGTTGAACGCGGCAAAGGCAGCAGGACGCGACGGCATCATCTTTGTCGGTGCCACCAACTTTGCCGTCGGCTACGAGGCGATGTCCGCAGGCGAATACTGGGGTTCGATCTATCAGTCCCCGGTGGATGACGCGGAAGCTGCGCTGCAAACTGCGATCGATGTTCTGAACGGGACCGAGGTTCCGTTCCTGAACTATTTCGACACGCCGAAGATCACTCAGGACAACATGGGTGACTACACCAAGCCGGTGTTCTGAGGCGGTTCCCGCCCACGGGGCGCAGGCTGTCTGCGCCCCGTCTTTTCTGTTTTGAATTCAACGTCGGGGAGACGCGCAATGGGCCGTGTCAATGATCGTGTCTGCATCGTCACCGGCGCGGCGCAAGGAATCGGTCGTGCCATCGCAGAGGCCTTGCTGGATGAAGGGGCGAAGGTCTGCCTTGCCGATCTCAACGGTGACAAGGTCGCCGAGGTGGCAGAGGCCAACCGCAGCCGTCTCAACGGACAGGGTGGGGCCGTCACCTCCGTTCAGGTGAATGTCACCGACCGCGGACAGGTGCGCGCAATGATTGCGCACACGGTCGAAACCTTCGGCAGACTGGATGTGAAATTCAACAATGCGGGCGTGAACAAGCCGATGAACTTCATGGACGTGACCGAAGACAACTGGAATTTCATAATGGGCGTTAATGGCCTCGGTTGTATGATCGGGATGCAGGAAGCAGCCCGCCAGATGATCGCCCAAGGGCACGGTGGCAAGATCATCAACACTGCATCTGTGGCGAGCCGTCAGGGATTCGACAACGTCGCACCATACTGTGCGTCGAAGTTTGCGGTTGTTTCGCTGACGCAATCCGGCGCGCGCGATCTGGCAAAGCACGATATCACGGTGACCGGTTTCGCGCCGGGCGTGGTGGCCACGGAAATGTGGGAGCAGGTCGACAAGGACCTGATGGAGATCGGTGCCGCCGAACGTCCCGGTCAGGCCATGGAGCAATTCTCGGCCGAAATTCTCAGGGGGCGGGTCGCAAGGCCCGATGACATCACGGGGACGACCACGTTCCTCGCCTCGAAAGACAGCGACTACATGACAGGGCAGATCGTCATGATCGATGGAGGCATGACGTTGGTTTGATCAGACCTTCCGGCCGGTTTCAGGTCGGGTTCGCCACAAAATGCCAGCGACCTTAGGGAGGGGATCATGGCCAAACTAAACAGACAAGAGATCGCGAGCATCCTGGCGAAACAAGGCATCCTCATTGCCTTCTTGGTGTTCATGGTCGGCTTCACCATCGCCAACCCCAAGTTCCTGACACCCGACAACATTCTCAGCGTGGTCCGGTCCTCGGCCATTCTTGGCGTCATGGCGCTTGGCGTCACCTTCGTGGTGATCAGCGGCAATCTCGATCTGTCCGTCGGCTCGATGATGTCCTTTTCGACCATCGTCGTGCTCGACCTGCACGACACGATCGGCCCCGCGCTGGCGATCCCGTCGATGTTTGCGATGACATTGGCGCTTGGGGCGCTGATCGGCCTTCTTGTGGGATATCTCAAACTCAATTCGTTGATCGTGACGCTGGGTATGCTGTCGGCGATCCATGGGCTGACGCTTACCTATTCCGGCGGCCAGAACATGGATATCGCCGACAAGGAAGGCACGTGGTTCAGCGTGATCGGTCAGGGAACGGCACTGGGTATCCCGGTGCCCATCCTGATATTTGCCTTGCTGGCGGGCCTTCTGGGGCTTGTCCTGTCGAGAACCAGTTTTGGTCGGAAGGTCTATGCCGTGGGGGGCAATGGCACGGCGGCGACCTTTTCGGGGATCCGGCGGGCGCGCACCGTTTTCTTCTGCTACCTCCTGTCGTCGGCCTGCGTGGCCACGGCCGGGCTTATCCAGGCCAGTCGATCACTCGGCTCGCAGAACACCGTGGGACAGGGGCTGGAGCTTGAGGTGCTGGCTGCCGTCATCCTTGGCGGAGCATCGCTGCTCGGCGGTTCAGGCACGATCTTCAAGACGGTCATCGGCGTTCTGATCCTCGGCTTCATACAGAACGGATTGCTTCTGATCGGCCTGCAATTCTACGTCCAGTTCGTTGTGACCTGGGTCATCATCATCCTTGCTGTCTGGCTCGATATCGCGGCCAAGCGCAGCAGGCTCTTGTCGCCGATCGCGTGAGAGGAAACGCCATGCAACCGGGAACTTTGTCAAAAGCGCTCAAGAACGGCGCGATCTGGGGCTTCATCGTGCTCGAGCTGGTGTTTTTCAGCATTGCGGGTGAGTTCCTGTCGCTGTCGGACAAGGCGTTCATGGACTTTGAGAACATGCTGCTTCTGCTCAAGCAGTCGGCGCCGATCGGCATCATCGCAATGGGCATGACCCTCGTGATGGTCAACGGCAACATCGACCTCAGCGTGGGCGCCACCTTTGCCATTGCCGCCATCGTGCTGCTGGACAGCATGACGTGGCCGATCTTCGCGGGTCTGGGCGACGGGGTGATCCCGGTGGCCTGGCTTCTGGCGCTGGCGGTGGGCACATGTCTGGGCGCACTGAACGGCTTCATCGTGTGGAAGACCGGCGTTGACGCATTCATCGTCACGCTGGGGGCCATGCTGGGCTATCGCGGCTTCGTGTTCATGTTCAATGGCGAACAGCCCACCAGCCATTTGAACTGGACGCTGGTCGATCTTGCCGAGGCCGAATTTCTGGGGCTGGCGACGGCGTCATGGTTCCTGCTCGGGGTGACGTTCGCGGTCTGGTTCCTGATGACGAAGACGGTGCACGGCCGGAACGCCTATGCGATCGGCGACAATCGCGAGGCCGCGGTGAATGCGGGCGTCCGCGTCGGGCCGCACATGATGATCAACTTCGCCATCATCGGCTTTCTCGCCGCTTTGTCGGCCGTGGTGTTCTATTCCGAGTCGGGCTCCGTGAACCCCAATGACGGCCAGCTCTACGAGTTGTGGGTGATCACAGCCGTGGTTCTTGGTGGAACCAAGATCACCGGCGGCGCCGGCAGCGCGATCGGAACTTTCGGCGGCGTCATCGCCATCCAGCTTTTGCGCAAGGGCCTCGGCCATATCGGGGCGGACACCTCGACGGTCAACCTCGTCATCGGCCTCATCCTGATCGCCGTCCTGATCCTTGACCGGCAGTTGAACGTCAGGGGCAAAGAGGAGTTGAAGGTATGACCGACGCAAAACCAGTCCTGCGCCTTGAACACATCGTCAAGACGTTTCCGGGCGTGCGGGCATTGGACGACGTCTCATTTGCCGTCATGCCGGGCGAGGTCCATGCGCTCATGGGGGAAAACGGGGCGGGCAAATCCACCCTCATGAAGGTGCTGGGCGGCATCCACCAGCCTGACGAAGGCGCAATCTACATGGGCGATACCCAGGTCGTGATGTCAGGCCCGCTGGAGGCCAAGGCCAAGGGCATCGTATTCATCCACCAGGAACTGAGCCTTGCCGAAGAGTTGAGCGTGGCCGAAAACATCTATCTCGGGGAATTGCCGCGCAAAAGCTTCGGACGGGTGGACTGGGCGACCTTGACGGCGCGAACCAACGCGATCCTCAAGAAACTGAACGTCGGGTTCGACGCCGGCACATTGGTCGGGGATCTCTCCATAGCCAATCAGCAGATGGTCGAGATCGCCCGCGCCCTTACCGTCGATGCGAAAGCGGTGATCTTCGACGAGCCCACGGCTTCGCTGACCGATGCGGAAAAGGTGGTTCTGTTCGACGTCATCGCGGACCTGAAGGGCGACGGCGTCGGGATCATTTATATCTCCCACAGGATGGAGGAGATTTTCAAGATCACCGATCGCATCACCGTGCTGCGCGACGGTCAGTATCAGGGCACTGTCGAGACGGCCGCCAGCACCGAAGATTCCGTCACCCAGATGATGATCGGTCGAACCCTCGATCTCAGCCGGAATGTCGCGACCCATGATCTGGGCGAAGTTGCGCTCGAAGTGCAGGGCCTGACCTGCGGCAAGCTCTATCAGGACGTGAGTTTCGAGGTCCGCAGAGGCGAAGTCGTCGGATTTTACGGACTGGTCGGCGCGGGCCGGACCGAGATCGCGGAGACGCTGTTCGGTCTGCGAGAGCCTTCGGCCGGACAGATCCTGCTGGATGGGAAGGTCGTCCGCATTCACTCGCCCGCCGATGCCATCGCCCGCGGCATCTCCTTGGTACCAGAGGACCGCAAGGGACAAGGCCTGGTTCTGGGCATGAACTGCCGGGACAACATGACATTGCCCCAGATCGATGATCTCAAGGCGGGGCCCTTCGTGGCCCGGGCCGCCGAAGCCGCCATCTTTGACAAGTATCACAAGCAACTCGATATCCGCACGCCCGGCTGGAAGCAGCAGGTCGGCAATCTGTCCGGTGGAAACCAGCAGAAGATCGTCATCGGCAAATGGTTGTCGATGCACCCCAAGGTCCTGATCGTGGACGAGCCGACGCGCGGCATCGACGTGGGCAGCAAGTCGGAAATCCACAAGCTGCTGCGGGAACTTGCGGCGCAAGGCTATGCCGTGATGGTCATCAGTTCGGAAATGCCCGAGGTCCTGCACGTGTCCGACCGGATCGTCGCGATGTATTCCGGTCAGGTCATCCGCACCTTCACGTCCGACGAAGTGACCGAGGACAACCTGATCCAGGCGATTTCCGGGATCAGAGCCGGACAGGCAGCCTGATGGCCGTCGGCTTTGCCGGGCCCGGATCAAGACCCGCGCGGCCTCGGATAGCGGTCGCGTGTTTTTGGCGCCGCACAGGGCGTTCGAACGCAACCAGACAGTCACCGTTAGGATGAGGCCCTCATGAAACTGCTTCGCTACGGCGCCCCCGGATCCGAAAAGCCGGGTCTTCTCGATAGATCCGGTCGGGTGCGCGATCTGTCGCACGTCGTCCGGGACATCGCCGGGGAGACGCTCCGGCCTTCGGGTTTGAGCGCGCTCCGAGACCTCGATGTGGAGACCCTGCCGGTCATCGAAGGCATCCCACAAAAGGATCTGAGGATCGGTGCCTGTGTCGGGGGCATCGGAAAGTTCATCTGCATCGGCCTCAATTTTGCGGATCACGCCGAAGAAGCCGGCATGCCGATCCCGCCAGAACCGGTGATCTTCAACAAATGGACATCCGCCGTCGTCGGGCCGAACGATCCGATCCAGATCCCGCGTGCCTCGGTCAAGACGGACTGGGAAGTCGAACTTGGCGTCGTGATCGGAGAACCGGGAGCCTATATCGACGAAGCGGACGCGATGGACCATGTCGCGGGTTTCTGCGTGATAAACGACGTATCAGAGCGCGAATTCCAGATCGAGCGCGCCGGAACCTGGGACAAGGGCAAAGGGTGCGACACGTTCGGGCCGACAGGACCGTGGCTTGTCACGCCGGACGAGGTGCCCGATTTCGACGATCTCGATATGTGGCTCGATGTTGACGGCGAACGCCAGCAATCGGGCTCGACGTCCACGATGATTTTCAGAGTGCCGCATCTCGTCGCCTATTGCAGCCGGTTCATGAGCCTTCAGTCCGGAGACGTGATTTCCACCGGAACGCCTCCCGGAGTGGGCATGGGACAAAAGCCGCAGCGCTATCTGAAAGGGGGCGAGGTGATCACGCTGGGTATCGCGGGCCTGGGCGAGCAGAGGGCCTCGGTTTTGCCAGCCGCTCGATAACGACCGCGACCGTGCCGCATGCTCCCGAACACGTCGACCGTCGCGATTTCTGGCGGGATGGCCAAAAGCGAGGATCCGTTGCGCGTCGGGGGTACTGAACCGTCGATGGACGATCTGAGGGAATAGGTCGACGACCGGGGCAGGCTCTACCGTGTCCGCGTGACCTTCTTGAGATGTCGAGGCGTATCCGGATCGATCCCGCGCCCGACTGCCGTCCGTTCGACCATAGCATAGACCGTGGCGATCAAGGCAAGCGGGTCGGTCAGGGCGTGGCCCGTCCGGACGACATCGAGCTGCCGCGCCCGACTGACCTTTGACGTCGTGGCAAAGACCGCCCCGCCCATGCCGACCAGGTCGTCAGCAACTTGCCCGAGCGCGTCTTCCGCGTCATCACCGGCGGCAAACGCGAGCACGGGAAATCCGGTTTCCATAATCGAGACCGGACCATGCAGAACCTCGGCCGACGAAAAGGCTTCCGCGTGTATCCGACAGACCTCCTTGAATTTAAGGGCGGCTTCGTTGGCGATCCCAAGGGCCGGTCCGCGCCCCAGGCAGAAGATCGAATTCCGACCGTTCAGGCCCTCGCGCAGGTCCGGCCAGTCAAATCCGACGGCCTTTTCCAATGCGTCCGGCAGGTCGCCGATTGCCGCAACGAGGGCGTCATTCTCGGCGAATTCAGCCAGCAACCATAGACCCGCCACGGCAGAATTGACGAAAGTCTTCGTCGCAGCCACGCTCTGCTCCTGCCCAGCGTGCAGGTTGACCGTATGGCATGCGCCCTGTGCCAAGGGGCTGTCGATGTGATTTGTGATCGCGATCGTCAGTGCTCCGCCAGCTCGTGCCATCCGCGCAGTCTCGACGATGTCAGGGCTCATGCCGGATTGCGACACCGCGAGGATGGCGCTTTGCCGAAGGTGCAACGGACGTTTGTATATCGAGGCAATCGACGGGCCGACCGACACGACTGGCACTCCGAGAAGCATTTCGCAGCAATATTTGAGGTAGGTCGTGACGTGATCGGACGATCCCCGGGCAACGGTGGTCATGAAGACCGGCGGACGGGCGCGCAGAGCATCCGCCGCAGTGCGTATGTCGGCGGCGCCCAGCCGCAACAGCCGGTCGACGGCATTCGGGATTTCGATGATCTCGCGGCGCATTTGCGAAAACTCTGCCTGCATCATACGACCCTTTCCCGTTTCAATACGATACCGGATTGCGCCTGAACGTGATCCAGAGCGTCGATGAGATGATCAGCGCCGCCCCGAGCCAGAAGCTTGGCTGTGGCTGTTCCGCAAAGACGAAATACCCGACCGTCGTCGAGAAGACCAAGCTGGCATAGGACAGGACCGCCAGGAACCCGGCCTCTCCGTTTCGATGTGCGTGGAGGAAACAGAATTGGGCGGATTGGGCGAATATGCCGATGGCCAACAGCGTCGGCCAATTTTCGTCCGGTACCGGTACCCACGTCATCAGCGCGAAGGGGGCCGAGATCAGTGTCAGACCTGCCGTGTAGAATGTCATCATCACGACGGTCGGCGCCGCGACCAGCCGCCGGGTCGTGATGACAACTCCGGTGGCGGCGACGACAACGACCATTTGCGCCGCAAGTCCCCATCCCGCTGACACGACCGACGGATCGACGGCGATGATGACCCCCGCCAGACCCACAGAGGCGGCGATCCAGCGGTCGCGCGTGATGACCTCCCGCAACAACCAGGCGGCAGCGATCATTGTCAGGATCGGTCGGGTAAATCCGATGGCCGTGAACAACGCGAGCGGTACGCGCGAAATCGCGTAGAAGCTCGCGGTCAGGGCAACGGCCGACAGCATGACACGCACGGCGTGAAGCCGCAGGTCCGGCAGGTCGATGAACGATCTGCGATACCGCCAGATCCATGGTGCCATGATCACCAGCCCGACGCTTGCGCGCAGGAATACGAGCTGGAACGCCGGAACTCCCAAACCCAAAGCCTTGACGATGGCCAGCGCCCAGATGTTGAGAGCCATGTCCGCCAGAAGCCACCCGGCCGCACGCCCGTTTCGGGACGGGTCATTGTCGTTTGGCAAGAAGATTGGCCATCAATCGAAATGCGCCTGGGGTCAGTTTCTCCAACTGGTGATGCAGGATCAGGGAGGTATGGACGTGACGCCCCTGCCCTACGTCCGCCGCCAGCAAGGCACCGTGCAAGGGAGCCTCGCCAGCATCGTTCATGGCGATCAGGGCAGTGTAGGACGGATCCCAATCCCTGGCGAAGTATAGCCCGCGCTCCTTGTCCCACTCCGCCCAGTCTGCCGGGCTGATCCTGTTGGGATGGTGCAACAGCGGATGATCCGGGACGAGCATTGTCACGGGCGCTGCGGCATCCGTTACCCGCCAGCGCAGTGACGGCTGCCCGATCTCGAGCCTGTAGGGCGCCGTGGTCTCGCTGTCCCAATTGTCCCAGGGGCGGTGATAAAGCGTCACGAGCGTGCCGCCCTTTCGGATCCAATCGTGGATCCGGGGCATCGCATCCGCCAGACCGGGACGAAACTTCATGGCGAATATTCCGACGACGATCGTATCGCAGTCGGCCAGTGCCGCTTCGGTCAGGTCGGCTTCGGACAGATCCGTCGTCCGCAGTCCCATGCGGCGCAACCAGTGGCCCACCCGGTCGTGTCCGCCGCCGATATAGCCGACCGCCACGTCAGGCAGCACGACATCGACGACGCGCACAAGCGTCGTTGCGGCGCTCTCCAACACGCGGACCGTATGGGGGGCATGGTGGATATCGGTCAGGCTCCGTGCGTCCTCTCCGTCGAGGGTGAGGGCGATTTCGTAGAGGCCTGCCGCGACGGTGTCCGGCGGGGTCACGTACAGCGCATCCGCGCGGCGATCGACCGTCCATCCCGACGGCACCCGCAGTCCTGGGCTTGCATTGTCAGGGGTCACGTCGCCCAGCGTGATCCGGATGCTGTCATTGCCGCGAGCCGGTGTGATGACATCCGTCCGCGGTGCCATTCGGGCCGAATGGGCAGGCACGACAATCGGCGTCACCTCGAACGGCACCGCGGTCTTGGCGGTGACACCGTCGACGGTCAGGACGACATCCAGACAGGGTGCCGTCGGAAGCCCCGGCAAATAGGTATCGGGGTAGGGATCGCTGGTCGCGACCGCTTCGCTCAAGGTAATCTTGCCTGCCGTTTCTGTCCAACCTTCGGGCAGTCGCGGTGTCAGTCGCAGCGTCCCCGTTTCGCACCGCACGTCTTGTTCCCACGACGTTCCGGAGCCGGGGCGCAAGATGTCCGCTGTCACCCATGCACGGGCATCGACACCTGCGGCGAGCATCATGACCCGCGCGACCTGCTGTTGCTTGCGCAGGAGTTTATGCGCGACTTCGGGTGGTGGAGCCCGAAGCGCCTCCGCGATCGCCTTTGCCGCGGCACAGGCATTCCGCAACACGCGCGGCCCATCCGGAAAGGCGGCGACCGCCGCGTCACACGCCTCCTGCGCGCTCCCGTAGCCGAAATCCCGAAGCGTCTGCCCAAGGCCGGCCCCAAGCGCATCGTCCGGTCCCTCGACGTGCGTATGCGCAAGATGCAGGGCGAAATCAGTCTCGGCGCCCGCAGTCACCCATCGGCCCATGGCTTGGGTGGCATGCATGGCCCGGCTTTGCTGGCCGATTTGGGCGAAACTCCATCCGGTGACCGGATCGATGCCCTTGCCCTTGATCGTCAGGGTCGCGGGCGGCGGCGGCTGATCGTCGTCATAGGCCTGACCGGCACCCGACCATGCGGGAAGATACATCTTTCCCACCTGCCACGGCGGCAGGACACTGGCCGCAAAACCGGGATCGGCGGCCAGAGCCATCACTTCGTGGGCGGCTTGGGTCATCGCCCGGTGGTGACCATGCTGGCCCGGTACATCAAGGAACGTCGGACAGATGATGTCGGGACGCTCGGTCCGGATGATATGTACAAAACGGGCCAACGTGCGGTCGCGACCCCAGGCGGCCAACGTCTCCGTGCCTGACTTGGAAAAGCCGAAGTCGTAGATCGTGTCGTCGGGCGCCACTGACAGCCAGTACATCCGCAGGTCCAGCCGGTCGCAGGCGGCTTCCATTTCGGCTGTCCGCAGCGTGCCGAGCGCTGCTGCGGTTTCGGTGCCGATGTCGTTCTGTCCGCCCTCTCCCCGCGTGGCGCAGGCGTAGGAAACATCAATGCCGTCGCGAAACCGCAGCGCCGCCAGCATCGCGGAGGTTTCGTCGTCGGGGTGCGCGCCGGTATTCATGAAAGAAACCGTGCTTTTCAGGGCGGTCAACGCCTGCCAGAGGCGCAGGATGCGCGGGCTGTCACGCGACGCGGCAATCCGGGCCTGATCAGAAAGGCGCATCGTCCCTGTCCTCTTACTGTGCCTGGGAAATCGGAGGTGTCAGGGCCTGATTGAGGATCAGGGCAGCCGCACCCTGCGTTGCCGTCATCCTGCCCGATGCCCCGCGCAGGAGCCGGGGATAGAGCGCGTCCGGCCGGTTCGCGACCGAAAGCTCCGGAAGCGGTGCACGCTCAACGAGATGGTCGAGGATCACGTCCGGCATCGCTCCGCCCAGCACGACCGTCTGCGGATCAAACAGGTTTTCGATAATCGCGAGGGCGCGCCCGAGATACGTGCTGGCAGTCGCGAGCCAGGCCATCAGGTCGTCGTCAGACTGCTGGAACAGCCGGGTCAGCATATCGATGTCCCGGGCGTCCTTGCCCACGTTCTGCAGATGGCGCTGGACCGAAAGGCGGCTGAGGAAATCTTCGAGCTTGCCCCCGTCGTGCGACATCGGGATGTGCCCGATCTCTCCGGCGTTGCCATAGGCGCCCTGCACCAGTTGCCCGGCGTGGATCAGGCCAAGACCCAATCCGGCGCCAAAGTAGAGATAGGCAAACGAGGTGATGTCGCGCGCAACGCCATTGATCCGCTCGGCCATCGCGGCTGCGTTGGCATCGTTGCTCAGCACGACGGGCAATCCGAGTGCCTCCGCAAACAGGTGATTTGCCTCCACGTCCTGCCAGCCGGTCAGATCGGACCCCATTCCGGCGATACCCGTTGGACCGAAAGGCCCCGGCATGACGACACCGGCCCCCAGCATTCGAGCCCGCGCCCCGGGAACCTTTGCCTGCGCGCGTTCGTAGAGAGCCTTGGCCTCCGCGATCACCGTGTCCGGTCGGGTGTCGCCGAGGACGGCGCGTTCGGTGCTGACGGGTTGCCCGAGCATATCCAGAAGCGCCGCGAAGATCGCATCCGGTCTGACCTCTATCCCCAGAGCGTAGCCACCTTCGGGATTCAGAGCGTACTGAATCGCGGGCAGACCCCGCCCCGCGCTGAGCCGACCCATTTCAAGAAGCATCCCGTCGTCCGACAAGTCCGCGATTATGTTGCTGACGGTTTGCGTGGTCAACGACAGGGCGCGCGCGATTTCGGCCCTGCCGACCGCGCCCGACATCCGCACATGCCCGAGTACCGCCCGCCTGTTGCGATGCCTGGACCGCTCTGCGTTGCTGCCCTTCTGGAGAGGTACGACCATCATACCGGAGCATTAACTCAATCTGTTTGAATTATCAATCCAATTGAGTTAACCTTCCGAGTCAGGGTCAATGACGGACCATCACTGCCTTCAGGGGAGATAGAATATGAAAAGAGAGTTCAAAGGCCTGGTCCTCGCCGGGCTCACGGCCTCGGCGGCATTTTTCGCCAATGCCGCCAACGCGGTCGAAATCGAATACTGGCAATATTTTTTCGATGCCCGGGTCGAGGCCATGGACACGCTGATCGCCAATTTCGAGGCGGCCAATCCGGACATCACCGTTAAGATGACTCACTTCCCCTACGATAATTACCGCACCAAGGTTGCCGCCGCGATCCCTGCCGGCGAAGGCCCCGATGTCGTGCAGCTGTTCTACGGCTGGCTTACCGACTATATCGAGGCGGACTTGATCCAACCGCTGCCCAGCGACACGTTTTCCGCCGCCCAAATCGATGCGGACTATTTTCCAATGGTTCAGGCGATGAAGGAGGGGGATGCCTATTGGGCGCTTCCGACCGCCGTCCGAAGCCTGGCGCTGTTCTATAACGAACGCCTGATGGAAGAGGCCGGGATAACATCTCCGCCGACAACCCTGGACGAGATGATGGCCGCGGCTGTCGCGATGACGAAAACCGATGCGGCGGGGAACCTGACGCAGGTCGGCATCACGGCGGGCATGACGGCGCAGGATCATCAATGGTGGCGCGAAGGTCTCGTCCGGCAATTCGGCGGAGAGCCCTATGTCGATGACTACAAGACAGTGAACTACAACGATACTGCCGGTCTTGCAGCCCTCGAATTCTACAGCAACATGTTCATGGGCGAGACCCCGGTCACGGCCATCGGGTTCATGGATGAACCCCAGGCCGCGTTCAAGGCCGGTCGCGCGGGCATGCACATCGACGGATCGTTCCGCATCGGATCGCTTGCCGATCAACGCGGTCTGGAATGGGGCGTGACCGAGCTTCCCGCCGGGCCCGACGGGACACAATCGAACTATGCGTCCTATTGGGTGAATGCCATCACCACCAAGGCCGAGGGCGACAGATATGACGCCGCGGTCAAGTTCATGGAGTACATAACCTCGGACGAGGCGATGCAGATCTGGCTGGATGTCGTCGGCGAATTGCCCGCAAAGCCATCCGTTGGAATGACGGATGCCAACGCCAACGACCCGATCTTCGGTCCATTCATTCGGGGCCTCGCCTATGCCCACACGACCAAGTTCGCCAATGAATCCGCCCAGAGACAGTTGATGGTCGAAATGGTCGAACGGGTCCAGTTAGAAGGGATGGATACGGCCGAGAGCCTCGCCATCGCCGCCGAGGCCGAGCAGAAGCTGCTTGACGAGTATTACGCCAAATAAGGTTTCGTCCACCGCCCCGGCGTTGCAGCCGGGGCGGCGCCGGCTCGAAAGAAGGTCCATGTACCGCAAGCTGACCATTCGCCAGAAACAGATCGTCTGGGCCTGGGCCTTTCTGGCGCTTCCGGTGCTGTTCTATGTGGTGATCCGGTTCTATCCGACAGGCAACGCGATCCTGATTTCGTTCCAGAACTGGAACCTTCTGGGCAGCCGGACATGGGCCGGTCTTGAGAATTACGAGACGCTCTGGAACGATCCCGTATTCTGGAAAGTCTTCAAGAACACGTTTGTCTATCTGTTGCTGGGGACACCGATCAGTCTTCTGCTGTCGTTCATCATCGCCTACCACCTCGACCAGCTTCGCTTCATGCACGGCTTTCTCCGGATGCTTTATTTTCTGCCGTTCATGACCTCCGCCGTCGCGATGGCCTGGGTCTGGCGCTGGTTCTATCAGGACGTCCCCATCGGACTGTTCAACAACCTGCTGGCAGGGTTTGGCATTCCGCAGATCAGGTTCCTGCAATCCACGACCAACGCACTGCCTGCGGTGCTCGCCCCCGCGGTCTGGGCGGGGCTGGGCTTTCAGGTGATCATCTTCATGGCCGGGCTCCGGGCGATCCCGACCAGCTACTACGAAGCGGCCAAGATAGATGGAGTTGGATGGTTCACCGTGCTGACCCAGATTACGTTGCCGCTGCTGCGCCCCACGATCGTGTTTATCGTCGTATTCTCGTCGATTGGGTTCCTGCGGATCTTTGATCACGTCTTCAACATGACCACCAACAACCCGGGAGGCCCGCTGAACGCGACAAAACCGCTCGTGCTGATGATCTATGACACCGCGTTCAACGGGTTCGACATGGGCTATGCCGCGGCCCAAACCGTGGTGCTGTTCACGATACTTCTGATCGTTTCGTTGATCCAGCTGCGCCTGCTGCGGAGCACCTAGATGGCCGACATCGCCCCCAGCGCCGCAATGTTGCCGAAGGACCAAGCCCTGCGTCGCCCGCGCAACATGGGCCAGATCATCCGCTGGCTGGTGTTGTTCGGCGGTGGCCTGCTGATGGTGATGCCGATTGTCTATATGCTTTCGACGTCCCTGAAGTGGCCGCACGAGGTTTATGACGTCAACCTCATTCCCGACGAACCGACCCTCGACAACTATCGATATGTCCTGGAAGATGGACGGTTCTACGGATGGTTCCTCAACTCATTGATCATCGCGACGGTCACAACCGCCTGCAACCTTCTGTTTGACAGCCTCGTCGGCTACACGCTCTGCAAATTCCGGTTTCCGGGCCGTCAGATCGTGTTCATCGCGATCCTGTCCACCCTCATGATCCCGACCGAAATGCTCGTGATCCCGTGGTATCTCATGTCGCAGTCCTTTGGCTGGCTCGACAGCTACTGGGGGATCATGTTCCCGGGCCTTATGACGGCGTTCGGCACGTTCCTGATGAAGCAGTTCTTCGAGAGCGTTCCCGACGACTTCATAGAGGCCGCTCGCATAGACGGCCTGAACGAGCTGCAGATCTGGTGGACCATCGCCATGCCCCTGGTGAAGCCTGCCCTTGCCGCGCTCGCGATCTTCGTGTTCCTCGGCAACTGGACGGCGTTTCTCTGGCCCCTGATCGTCCCGAATTCGGTGGACATGTACACGATCCCCGTGGGTCTATCGAGCTTCGGGGACGAGGCCGATGTGGCGTGGGAATTGATCATGACGGGGGCCGCGATCTCGACCCTTCCAACGCTGGTGGTGTTCCTGATCTTTCAGCGGTTCATCATTCGCGGCGTCGTGATGGCGGGGTTGAAGGGATGACGGATCAAAGCGTTTTTCCCGATCCGACCTACAAGGAGACGGTGCTCGCCCCCCTCTTTGAAGGTGTGAAAACCCACTATGCCGGACACATGGCGGCGATCAATCGGGCCCACCTCGTGATGCTGGTCGAGACCGGCATCCTGTCGGGCGCGGACGGGCGGCAGATCGCGCAGGCGCTGGATGCCATCGACAGGGACACCGATTTGGCGGCACTGACCTATACCGGCGAATTTGAAGACTATTTCTTTTTTGTCGAGGCAGACCTGCGCCGCCGTCTGGGCGATCTTGGCGGAGCGCTGCACACCGCCCGCTCGCGCAACGACATGGATCACACGCAATTCAAGATGGCCCTGCGCACACGTTCCGAAACGATGCTGGCGCAAATCACCGCTTTGATCGAGGCCCTTGTGACCAAGGCGCGGGCAGAAGCCGCCACGTTGATCGTGGCCTATACCCACGGCCAACCGGCGCAACCCACCACATTCGGCCACTATCTGGCTGCGATGATCGAGGTTCTGATCCGTGACGCGCAGCGCCTGTCACATGCCATCGACAACCTTGGCCATTGTCCGATGGGGGCCGCCGCCATTACGACGTCGGGGTTTCCGATCGACCGTATCCGGATGGCTGACCTTCTCGGCTTTGACGGTCCGCAGGTGAATTCCTATGGCTGCATCGCGTCGGTCGACTATGTCACCGGTCTCTATTCCGCGGTAAAACTGGTGTTCCTGCATCTGGGCCGCGTCGTTCAAGATCTGGCATTCTGGTCCAGTTTCGAGGTGGCGCAGCTCTATGTCCCCAACGCCCTTGTCCAGATCAGTTCGATCATGCCGCAAAAGCGCAATCCGGTGCCGATCGAACACCTGCGCCATCTGGCCTCTGTCACCTGCGGACGGTGCGACATGGTCGTCAACACGATGCACAATACGCCATTCACGGACATGAACGACAGCGAGGGTGAAGTTCAGCAGGCAGGCTATGCCGCCTTTGACAGCGGTGGGCGCGTGCTGGACCTTCTGCGCGCAGTCTTGCCGGCCTGTTCGATCAATGCCGCGGGCGTGCGCCGGAATACGGACGCGGCCAGCATCACCATAACGGAGCTTGCCGATACGCTCGTGCGGGATGAAAGGCTGTCGTTTCGGCAGGCACATGAAATTACGGCCCATGTGGCGCGTGGCCTGAACGGCACCCCGCTGTCCGACGGCTACGCGGCATTCGTTGCGGCGTTCGAAAACGCCACGGGCCGCCCTTCGAAGCTGGACAAGGCTGCGTTCCAGATCGCAACCAGCGCGGAAACATTTGTCGGTCGCCGCGACCGCATCGGCGGTCCGGCTCCGGCGGCACTCGAGGCAGCGTTGGTCGGTTACGGGGCAGAGCTTGATGGGCTGCTCGCGCAGGCGAGCAGACGCAAGACCCGCATCGCCAATGCCGACACGGCGCGCAGCGCAGCATTCGCCCGTCTGATGGAGACCTGACCTTGGCCAATCTCGCCCTGCGCAATCTCACCAAGTCTTACGGCAAGACCGAGGTGCTTCACGGGATTTCGCTGGACGTCGCGGATGGTGAATTCGTCGTGTTTGTCGGCCCATCAGGTTGCGGCAAATCAACGACGCTGAGGATGATCGCCGGGCTGGAGGAAACCAGCAGTGGCATCATCGAAATCGGCGGGCGCGAGGTGAACAACCTTGAACCCAAGGAGCGCAACATCGCGATGGTGTTCCAGAACTACGCCATCTACCCGCACATGTCGGTGAGGAAGAATATCGCCTTCGGCCTGCGATCTTCCAAGGCCGCGAAGGCCGAAAAGGAAAAACGTATACAGGAGGTTGCTGGCATTCTCGACATGACGGACCTGCTGGACCGCAAGCCGGATCAATTGTCGGGCGGCCAGCGTCAACGGGTCGCCATCGGGCGCGCGATGGTGCGCGATCCCGATGTGTTCCTGTTTGATGAACCGCTGTCGAACCTGGACGCCCAACTGCGGACGCAGATGCGGCTGGAGATCAAGAAGCTGCATCAGCGGGTAGGCAACACGATCATCTTCGTGACCCACGATCAGGTGGAGGCGATGACGATGGCGGACCGGATCGTCATTATGAAAGATGGTCATATCCAGCAGATCGGCACTCCGGCCGAGGTCTTTCACAAACCTGCGAACACGTTCGTCGCCCGGTTCATCGGTGCCCCGTCGATGAACCTGCTGGCGGGCCGGATCGACGGATCCTTGGTTACACTCGACACAGGCCAGAAGGTGAGGGTTTCTGCGCGGGCATCATCAGGTGGCGCGGCCGTCCTGTTGGGCGTAAGGCCCGATGACCTACGTCTTGACAGCGGAAACTCGATTGTGACCGGCGCAGTCACGTTGCGCGAACCGTTGGGGTCCGAAACACTGATCTACGTCGAAACCGCGCGGGGCGAAATCACCGCAAAGGCCGACGGACGGACACCCCCGAAAGTCGGGGAGACCGTCGTACTCGGGGCCGCCCCCGAAACCCTCCATGTCTTCGACGCCGCCACTGGAAAGTCGTTGCCGTGAGGAAGCCGATCCTATGTGCCGGCCGCCTCTACTGTGACCTGATCTTTGCGGATGCGCCGCGCATGCCGACGCTCGGAACCGAGGTCTTTGCTCCGGGGCTGTCGCTTCATGCGGGGGGTGGAGCGTTCATCACCGGGGCGACCTTGGCGGCCATGGGACACGACGTCTGGCAATTTTCGGTGCTGCCCGCTCCGCCGTTCGACGCGATCGTGCAAGCCGAAATGACCGGTCATGGCATTGTGGCGTCCGCCTGCAAACCGTCCGCGGTCGGAGCCGATCCGCAAATCACGGTGGCCATCGGCACTCAGGACGACAGGGCATTTCTGACGCGCATGGTCGATGCGGCAGTGCCGGATCTTGCAAATCTCCAGTTCTCTGACTTTTCCCATTTGCATGTCGGCGAACTCAGGACTCTTCAGGAAACACCCGCGCTGTTGGCGAATGCCCGTTCAGCCGGGCTTACGGTGTCGCTCGATTGCAGCTGGCAGGATAGCTACGACAAGGATGCCGCCGCGCTGATTGCGGATATCGACGTCTTCTTGCCGAATGAACGCGAAGCCGCAGCACTTGCCGCATCGGGGATCGCGGAAACCTGCGCCCGGCTGACAGTCGTGAAATGCGGCCGGAACGGCGCACGGGCGCGGGGGCGCAACGACCCGACATGGACGCGACATGCCGGTGTCCCGACGAAGGTTCTGGATGCAACCGGCGCGGGGGATGCCTTCAACGCAGGCTTCTTGTCTTGCTGGCTGGATCGCGCGCCCCTTGAGCGGTGCCTCGCGAAAGGCAATGCCTGCGGCGCAGCGGCGGTGCAGGTGATCGGCGGCGCAACGAACCTGAAACACGCGATCTCCGCCTAGCGCCCCGCGATGCTGTGGCGACGGCGACTTCTGGTCGAAACATGCGAGCCCTGCAGGCTCGCCGGTCATTCGCGCGGCATCTCGCCGAAAGGACCCTGCGTCTGTCCGCAATGGACTTGTCATCTGTTCCAAGGCGGCGGACCATCGCGCATCGCACGCGAAGACGTACCTGAAAGCCATCAGGGAGATTGCCATATGACGACGATTTCACGCCTCACCTGTCTCGCCTTCGCCGCCTGCATCGCAGCCAGCACCGTCATCGCCGCCGAGGTTGCCCCGGGTGACACGCTGGCTCCGGATCAGACCTTTTCGTACTCGCTCCTCGACCAATTTCCGACCCTCGATCCGCAACTCAACGAAGAAACGGCCGGCAGCCATGTGATCAGCCAGCTCTTCGAAGGACTGACGCGTCAGGACGCCGATGGAAACGTTATCCCCGCCGGGGCCGCATCCTGGACAAGCGAGGACAACACCGTCTGGACCTTCACGCTGCGCGAGGGCGCCAAGTGGTCGAGCGGAGACCCGGTCACGGCGCGGGATTAGGTTTATGCCTGGCGGCGCGCGGCTGATCCAGCCACCGCGTCGCCCTATTCATGGTATGTCGAACTTTCCTCGATCAGCGGCGCGGCGGACATAATCGCAGGCACCGCGACACCCGACACACTGGGTGTCGAGGCGGTCGACGACTACACCCTCAAGGTAACGCTGACCCAGCCCTTGCCGTTCTTTCCGGCAGTCGTGACCTATGCAACGTTTATGCCGACGCATCAGGCCACCATCGACGCGTTCGGTACGGACTGGACCAGGCCGGAAAACATGGTGTCGAACGGCGCCTATACGCTCGCGGAAATTGCGGTCAACGAATACTTCAAGTTGGTCAAGAACCCTGAATACTGGGGGGCGGAAGATGTGATCATCACCGAAATCACCGGCTATATCATCAACGACCGCAACCAGTCCCTGAGCCGCTGGGAAGCGGGAGAGTTCACCATGATGGACGACCTGCCGGCAGGCACCTACCCCGACCTGTTGGCCAAGTACCCGGACGAAACGTTCTCGAACCCTCGCCTTTGCTCTTACTAGTACACGATCAACTTCACCGATACGGGCAACCCCGCCTTGCAGGACGTGAAGGTGCGTAAGGCGCTCAGCTACATGATAAACCGCGAGGTGATCGTCGATCAGGTGCTGAAAGGCGGCCAATCGCCGGCGTTCAACTTTGCCCATGCCGCGACGGCCGGATTCGAGATGCCCGAGATCGATTACGCATCCCTGAGCCAGGCGGAACGGATGGAGCAGGCC
>JBARXR010000175.1:0-20261 GCA_049647445.1 Jannaschia sp.
GGCGGACGGGGCGGTGCCGCACCGGACGCGGCAAGCGCCTCGTACGCCGCCCAGCGGGCCTCTTCGGTATCGAGTGCGGCGACGGGGGTGCCGCCGACGGTATCCCCGGTGATGGCGGCCACCAGCGCGGCGTCCCGGTCTGCGCGGCTCACCTCCTCCGGGACCAGCCCCTCGTCGGCCAGCAGCGCAAGCGCCTGCTCGGTCGTGAGGTCGCGGCCCAATTCCATCACCCGCGCCACGTTCGCGCCCTCCGGCACCTGGCCGACGACGGTCCGCGTCGTCAGAACCGAATTCAGCGCGGCCCGCGCCTCCAGCGAAATCTGGTCCGACATCCATTCGATCGCGGCGACGCGAACCGCGGGGTTGGTGCCGAAGCGGATCGCGATCAGACGTTCGAGGGCTTCCTTGCGGGCGCGGATGCCCCGGTTCTCCTCGCCCTCGATCGAGGCGCGCAAGGGCTCCAGCAACTCGGGCGTGGGATTGCGGGACAGGGCGTCGAGCGCCGCGCGGCGGCGATCCGGATCCGGATCGTTCAACTGGAATTGCACCAAGGCCGTCGCGATGAGGCGCTGCACGCCGGCATTGGGGCGGACCTCCGACGCCTCACTCCGAGGCACGGTCCCGGCGTCGGTTCCATCTTCGACCGAGCGCAGGGCATAGTCATCCCCCTGCCGCTGCCCGAAGAAGAACAGGCCGTCCCCGTTTCGCTGCACAACCGATCGCGCGGCCCAACCTTCCAGGAAATCCGGCATCGCGGGCAGGCCCGACCCGGCAAGATCGTCCAGCACCGGCTGGATCGTCTGGCGCGACGGGCTGGCGATATCGTCGGCATGGATCTGAAGCAGGGCCTGCACCGACCCGGTCTGCACTGGCCCGGTCTGCGCCAGCGCGGGCAAGGTGAACAACGACAGGGCGAGGGCGAGCAAAAGGCGCATGGGACGTCCGACTATGTCGTAGGGCGAAGGTCCCGCGCAGTCCGGGATGGACGACGGCGGAAAACCCGCCCTACCGAAGACAGGGAAAGGGTCGGCCCCGTCAGGACCGACCCTCGACGTTTCAGTAGTTCGACTGGATCTGCACGCAGGTCGACGTCTCGGTGTTGTACATCCCGCAGCCGAGGCCCGGCCAGTCGGATGTCAGAACCGCCGATTCCGGCAGAAAGTCGGTCCAGGCATCGCCTTCGACTTCGGACGTCTGCGAGATGATGTCGAATTGACCGTCCGCCGTGATCTCACCGATCAGGACCGGCTTCGACAGGTGGTGGTTCGGCAACATGACCGCCGTGCCCCCGGTGAGGTTCGGGAATTCCTGCCCGTACATCGCCTCGCGCACGGCATCGACGTCGGTGGTGGCGGCTTCGGTGACCGCGTTCCCCCACATGTTAAGGCCGAGGTAATGGGCCTCCATCGGGTCGTTGGTCACCCGATCCTCGCCCATCCGGGCCTTCCAGGTCTCGATGAATTCCGCGTTTGCGGGCGTGTCGGCGGACTGGAAGTAGTTCCAGGCGGCAAGGTGCCCCACGAGGTTCGAGGTATCGAGGCCCGAAAGCTCTTCCTCGCCGACCGAGAAGGCGACGACGGGAATGTCGTCGGCCGAGATGTTGGCGGCCGCGAGTTCCTTGTAGAAGCCGATGTTGGCGTCGCCGTTGATGGTCGAGATCACGCCGACCTGACGGCCATCTTCGGACAGTTCCACCACGTCGCCGACGATCGTCGCCCAGTCGGAATGGCCAAAGGGGGTGTAGTTGACGAAGATGTCCTCCTCCGCGATGCCTTTCGACTTGAGATAGGCCTCGAGGATGTTGTTGGTCGTGCGCGGATAGACGTAGTCGGTTCCGAGCAGGGCGAACCGCTCCACCCCCAACTCATCGAGGAAGTAGTCGACCGCAGGAATCGCCTGCTGGTTCGGGGCGGCACCGGTGTAGAAGACGTTCTTGGAGCTTTCCTCGCCCTCGTACTGCACGGGGTAGAACATCAGGCCGTTGAGCTCTTCCAGGACAGGCAACGCGGATTTGCGGCTCACCGACGTCCAGGAGCCGAAGATCACATCGACCTCCTCGACGGTCAGCAATTCGCGCGCCTTCTCGGCGAACAGGGGCCAGTCGGAGGCCGGATCGACGACGACCGCCTCGAGCTGACAGCCGAGCAGACCGCCCTTCTCGTTCTGCTGGTCGACCAGCATCTCGACGGTATCTTTCAGCGTCGTCTCGGAAATCGCCATCGTTCCCGACAGCGAGTGCAGCACGCCGACCTTGATCGGACAGTCCTGCGCGAAGGCGGGTGCCGCGGCCAGCGACAGTGCCGCGCAGACAATTTGACTTTTGATTTTCATGGGGTCCCCCGTGTTTTCCACGAAACGCACACTGCTTTTCCCGCAGGACGAATGCCAAAGCAGGCGACACGGAATTGTGCTTGTGCAGCATTATTCGCCCAGAAATCCGGCAGATGGTCGCAGGTTGCCTGAAAATTGACCTAGCGTAAGCGTTCGGCACAGCCTGCAAGACGTCCGGGTGCGTGGCTCGATTCGGATTTGCGATCAGGGATTGGCGGCCATCAGCGCGACGCAGTCATGGCGGTGACAGCCCGTCAGGTGATCGTTGACCATTCCGACGGCCTCCATGAACGCATAGACGATCGTCGGGCCGCAAAACCTGAACCCTTCTGCCTTGAGGTCATTCGACAGCCGTCTCGACAGCGCCGTCTCGGTCGGAACGTCGGCCATCGAGGCGAAGCGGTTCTGGAGCGGACGTCCGTCGACATAGTCCCACAGATAGCGGTCGAAACCGACGCGTTCCTCGATCCGCAGATAGGCGCGGGCATTGCCGATCGTGGCTTCGATCTTGCCGCGATGGCGCACGATACCGGCATCGGCCAGCAGGCGCGCGACGTCCGCCTCGTCCCAGCGCGCGATCACGGTCGGATCGAACCCTTCGAACGCGGCGCGGAACGCCTCCCGTTTCTTCAAGATCGTGATCCACGACAACCCCGCCTGGAAGCCGTCGAGGACCAGCTTTTCCCACAACGCACGGCTGTCGCGTTCGGGCACGCCCCATTCCTCGTCGTGGTAGGCTTCGTAGATCGGATCGGACCCGACCCAAGCGCATCTTTCCATAGCGTCACCCCCCGGAACTCCTGCCCGACCCTGGCCGTTGTAATACCGACACCGCAATCCACAGGAGATGCAAATGACCGATATCACATCAGCAAAGATCCTGATCCTCGCCACCAACGGGTTCGAGCAGTCAGAACTGGAAGTTCCGCGCGACGATCTGCGCAAGCACGGCGCGACCGTGCATGTCGCGACGCCCGACGGCAAGGCGATCAAGGGCTGGGACGGCGACGATTGGGGCGATACGGCCGAAGCCGATCTGAGGCTGTCGGACGTGAAGCTGCACGATTATGATGCGTTGGTTCTGCCCGGCGGGCAGATCAACCCCGACCTGCTGCGCGTCAACGACGAGGCGATTGCGCTGATCCGCGACTTCGTGGCGGCGGGCAAGATCGTCGCGGCGATCTGTCACGCGCCATGGCTTTTGATCGAAGCGGGCGTCGTCGAGGGCCGGGAAATGACGGCCTATCCGTCGATCCGTACGGACCTGAGAAACGCCGGGGCGCATGTCGTGGACAAGCCTGTGGCGATTTCCAACGGCATCATCACCAGCCGCAACCCGGACGACTTGAATGATTTTGTGGCCAAGATCGTCGAAGAAGTGCAGGAAGGCCGCCACCAGCGCACGGCGGCTTAACGTCCCGTTCAGGGTCGGCGTGGCACCAAGGTCCCCGAGCTTATCCGGGGATGCCATGCCGCGCCGATCCTTTCTTGAACCGGGAAACGAAGACCCGCTCAGCTATGCCATCTCCGAGCGGGACAGCGGGATACTCGATATGGTTGCCGATGCCCTGCGCGTCGGCAACGTGATGCTTGCCTTCCAGCCTGTTGTGGGCGCCGTGACCGGCAAGCCCGCATTCTACGAAGGCCTGATCCGCATTCTGGACGAAACCGGCCGTATCATTCCGGCCAAGCAGTTCATGGGCGTCGTCGAAACGCTTGAGATCGGGCGCGAAATCGACGTGGCTGCCCTGCGCTGCGGTTTGGGGGCGCTCTCCCGGCACGCGGACCTGCGCCTGTCGATCAACATGTCCGCACGGTCCATCGGATATTCCCGGTGGACCCAAGTGTTGCGACGCTGGCTTGGACGCGACCAGACGCTGGGCGAGCGCCTGATCCTAGAAATTACCGAGTCGTCCGCGATGATGGTGCCGGAACTCGTCAAGACCTTCATGACGGAAATGCAGGACAAGGGGATCACGTTCGCCCTCGACGATTTCGGTGCGGGCCAGACATCGTTCCGCTATCTCAAGGAATTTTATTTCGATATCCTCAAGATCGACGGCAGCTTCGTGGCCGGCTGCGACACCGATCCGGACAACCAGTGCATTCTTCAGGCCCTCGTGACCATCGGTCAGCAATTCGACATGTTCACCGTCGCGGAAGGCGTCGAATCCCGGTCCGAGGCGGAGTTTCTGGTGCGGTCGGGTGTCGATTGCCTGCAAGGCTATTACTACGGCGCTCCGGAAGTGAAACCCGCATGGCTGGCTCCGCCCGGGCGTGGTGCGATCGCGTCCCAGGCGCGTGGCGGCGGCTGATGCTGGACAAGCGGTCGAACCGACCTGGATCGCACGTGCAACCCCTGCTTCCGTTTGCGCCCGCGCGCCGCTGGCGGTAAGGAAAGCCGGTATTCGCAAGCTGCGGGGGCAAGCCAAAGCCGGGGCCATCGCCCCGATCCCGCGGCATCTGGAAAGGACAGCCTATGACCAACGTCGTGATCGCCTCCGCCGCCCGCACCCCGGTGGGCAGTTTTCTGGGATCCTTTGCCAACACCCCCGCCCATGACCTTGGCGCGGCGGTCATTCGCGAAGTCGTGGCGCGCGCAGGCGTGGACGCGTCCGAAGTCTCCGAGACGATCCTGGGACAGGTCCTGACCGCCGGGCAGGGTCAGAACCCGGCCCGCCAGGCGCACATCAACGCGGGCCTGCCGCAGGAAGCCGCCGCATGGGGCATCAACCAGGTCTGCGGGTCGGGCCTGCGTGCAGTTGCCCTCGGGGCGCAGCACATCATGCTGGGCGATTCCGCGATCGTTGTCGCGGGCGGTCAGGAGTCCATGTCCATCTCGATGCACGCGCAGGCCATGCGCGCAGGCCAGAAGATGGGCGACATGAAGCTTGTCGATACGATGATCAAGGACGGTCTCTGGGACGCGTTCAACAATTACCACATGGGCCAGACCGCCGAGAACGTCGCCGAGAAGTGGCAGATCAGCCGCCAACAGCAGGATGAATTCGCGGTCGCATCCCAGAACAAGGCCGAGGCCGCCCAGAAGGACGGGCGCTTCAAGGACGAGATCGTCGCCTTCACGGTGCCCGGCCGCAAGGGCGATACCGTCGTCGATCAGGACGAATACATCCGCCATGGCGCGACGATGGACGCCATGTCCAAGTTGCGCCCGGCCTTCACGAAGGATGGCACCGTTACCGCCGCCAATGCCTCGGGCCTCAACGATGGCGCGGCAGCGACCCTCCTGATGTCCGCGGACGAGGCGGAAAAGCGCGGGATCGAGCCTTTGGCCCGGATCGTCAGCTATGCAACGGCCGGTCTGGACCCCTCGATCATGGGCGTCGGCCCGATCTATGCCTCGCGCAAGGCGCTGGAAAAGGCCGGATGGTCCGTGGGCGATCTCGACCTCGTCGAAGCGAACGAGGCGTTCGCCGCGCAGGCCTGCGCCGTCAACAAGGACATGGGTTGGGATCCGGCCATCGTGAACGTCAACGGCGGAGCGATCGCAATCGGTCACCCGATCGGCGCCTCGGGCTGTCGCGTCCTCAATACGCTGCTGTTCGAGATGAAGCGCCGGGACGCCAAGCGCGGCCTCGCGACGCTGTGCATCGGCGGCGGCATGGGCGTCGCCCTCTGCGTCGAGCGCCCCTGAGCGACGGGATGAACGGGCCCTTGGGTCCATTCCTCTCAATTTACCGCGTCGGCGTCCCTGCACTCATGGCACGCCGTCTTGTCCAAGGTTTGCCGTCATCCGGCATCGCCGGTTCGGGGTGGTGCCGGGTGGCGGCCCGGTCCTGCGGCAGGGTTGCGTCACGGTCTTCGTCACACCGGGAGGGCCACACCTGGCGCGCCGGAACGGCAGGTCTCACGCGGCACCCAAGGATGGCGCAATGGTCACGAACAGGGCTCTGCCCGGCCCGGGCAAAGCCGGGACATTCGCCCTTCGGACCGGGCGGTGCGATGACGTCCCGGGTCGATGCCCACCGTGATCGGCCCCGACCGACAGACCGACGCGGAATATCGGCGACGAGGATGGACGTCGCCAACGAAACAAGATTACCTAGACTAAACTGAGGAGGAAATATCATGTCTCGCATAGCACTCGTCACCGGCGGAAGCCGTGGCATAGGCGCAGCCATTTCAAAGGCCCTGAAAGCGCAGGGCTGCAGCGTCGCCGCGACTTACGCCGGCAACGACGAGAAGGCGGCCGCCTTCACCGCCGAGACCGGCATCAAGACCTACAAATGGGACGTCGCCGACTATGATGCCTGCAAGGCCGGTATCGCGCAGGTCGAAGCCGACGTCGGACCGGTCGACATTCTCGTGAACAATGCGGGCATCACGCGCGACGCGCCGTTCCACAAGATGACCCCGCAGCAGTGGCACGACGTCATCGGCACCAACCTGAACGGCGTGTTCAACATGACGCACAACGTCTGGGGAGGCATGCGTGACCGCAAGTTCGGGCGGATCGTGACGATCAGTTCGATCAACGGCCAGAAAGGGCAGTTCGCGCAGGCCAACTATGCCGCGTCCAAGGCCGCCGACATCGGCTTCACGAAGTCGCTGGCGCAGGAGGGCGCGCGGGCCGGGATCACCGTCAACGTGGTGGCGCCCGGTTACATCAACACCGACATGATGAGCACGATTCCCGAAAAGGTCATGGACGTGATCGTCGGCGCGATTCCCATCGGCCGCTTGGGCGAAGCGGACGAGATCGCGCGCTGCGTCGCGTTCCTGACGTCGGACGATGCGGCGTTTATCACAGGATCGACGATATCCGCGAATGGCGGCCAGTACCTGAGCTGACGACACGACGCAGGACGGGGTGCGGGACCCGGAAAACGAAGGCCCGGCCCGTTGTTTCGAAACGGGCCGGGCTTTCTTGTCAGGCGTGCCGGGCCGCTCGCCCGACCCGGAGGCGCGGGACACGAAAGGTGAATGTGAACAGGGCACGGAACGCCAAGGCACGCTCACGACGGGCACGCGCGAAGGCTTCTTCGTAGGTTCGGGTGGTATGCGCTTCAAGCATGTCGGGTATTCCTTCAGATCAATTCCATTGCATTGATACTGATTTCGCATGTTGGAATAAAACTGACAAACGAGACTTTTCAGCCATTCGCATAAGATATACTTAAGTGATATGACGGATCGACTCCCCCCTCTGACCGCCCTGCGTGCCTTCGAGGCCGCTGCGCGACACCTGTCGTTCCAGGATGCGGCCGCCGAACTTTCGGTAACGCCCGCCGCCCTCAGCTTTCAGATCAAGTCTCTCGAGGACCATCTGGGGACCGCTCTGTTTCGTCGTCACAATCGTCGTGTCGACCTGACCGAAGCCGGTCTTGCCCTGAAGGCACCGGCCACCGAGGGGTTTCAGTCGCTTCTGTCAGGATGGCGGGCGGCCAAGCGAACCCTCGACAGCGGCCTGTTGACGATCACGGCAGGACCGGCGTTCACGTCGAAATGGCTGGCTCCCCGTCTTTTCGACTTTGCCCAGAAGCATCCGGAAATCGAACTGCGCTTTGCCGCCACCCTGCGGATGCTGGATTTCGCGACAGACGATATCGACATCGCCATCCGGTTCGGTCCGACCGGGACGTCCGCCCACGACAGCCTGCACGAGGCCATGCGGATCGACGAATGGATGACGCCGATGATGCATCCAGATCTTGCGGCGAAATATACGACGCCGGAAAGCCTGCTGACAGCGCCGATCATCTTCGACGATTCGATCGCGTTTCTAGCAAATTCCGTCAGCTGGACCGATTGGTTCGCCGCGCAGGGCATCATGGCGGAAAATCTGCATGGCCCGCGCTTCAGCCAGGCGGACCACGCCCTCGATGCGGCGCAATCCGGTGCGGGGGTCGTTTTGGGTCGCGTCTCCCTGGCGGAAAGGTCGTTGCAACAGGGCAGTCTTGTCGCCCCGTTCGAAGTGGCGCTTGTGCCCCGTGCGGTATTTCGCGTCCTCACGCTCAAAGGGGCCGAGAACCGACCCAACACCCGCGCATTCCTCGATTGGCTTGCGGCGGAGGTTGTGCGGATGGATGACCATACCGGGGGGCGGCGCCTTCTGGATGCCGGATCGCTCAAGGCGTAGTTCATGGAAAAGGCCCGCACGTTGCGGGCCTTGAAAGACGAGCGATCAGGACCGTTTAATGCGACGTAGCGCCGCTGAGACGTTCGATCTGCTGCTTGATGGCAAGTTTTCGCTTTTTCATCTCGCTCAGCGCGATGCTGTCGGTCGCTGGATTGCGTTGTTCGGTTTCAACCTGTCGAGAGAGAGTCTCGTGCTTTTTGCGCAATTCCGAAAGGTGCGAGGTAAGCGACATGGCGATCTCCTGTTTCGTTGTGCCCCGTCAGTGCAGCACGACCGTCACGGTTCTGTCATCAAAATTCAAAGCTGCAGCGCAGAATGTTGCAGAGGGTTTGAACTATCTTAATGCGATCGGCGCCATGTCGCGCAGAATTGCATCGGCCTGCGCACGATACGCGCCTGTCTCACCGTCTTCGTGCAGGACCAGCGGCGGCATCAGGCGCAGCGGTGCGCGCGCGCCCTTGGTGCCCTGCACGATGACCCGTTTCGCGGGTGCAAGGGGCCTTGCCGCAACCGGCAGAATGGTCACAGCACCAAGGGCCGCAATCATCGGGGCCAGAAGATCGGCGAGGCGATCGGTCCGGGCGACAAGGGTCACGGTTCCCCGTGCCGCGACCCTGCGACACGCGACTTCGACCCAGCGGAACAGGTCGCCCGCCGCGCCTTCGCGAAGGCCGGCCTCCCGTTTGGTATCCTGCGCGGGCGTTCCGGCATCCGCCTCGAAGTAGGGCGGATTGGCCAAGACATGATCCCATTGCCGGTTGCGCAGCTCGGGCGGCAACGAGAGAACATCGGCCTCGACCACCTCGGCCGAACCGTTCCGCCGCGCGAGTACGGCTGCAGCGCCGTCGATTTCCACACCGGTCAGCGACAGGCCCGGGACGCGCGCAGCAAGGCAATACATCGCTGCGCCGATGCCGCACCCGAGGTCGAGTACCGACTGCCCTTCGACCGCCGGGACCGCAGCCGCAAGCAGCACCGCGTCGGACCCGGACCGGAACCCGCCTGCCGGTTGCCAAAGCAGCAGGCGACCGCCCAGAAAGGCGTCCCGCGTCAGTGTCATTCCGAGATGTGCACACCGTTGTCGCGCATCGCGGCGCGCGCAAGAAACAGATCGCGGTCCGCCACCATCACCCGGCGGGGCAAGACGCCGATGGACCCTTCGAGGATGGACGTGTTGGCGTCCAGAACGAAGCAGTCTATACCCTCGCCGTCGAGGAGAGCGGAGGCGAAAGCGATGACCGTCGGGTCGTTGGTGCGCAGAAGTTCCCTCATGGATCAAACTGCTACGGGGCCGCGCAGCCCTTGTCGAGACGGGGACCGAATGACCGAGGCCAAACCCATCAAGCCCCATGAACGTCTCGCCGCCGCCTGTGCGCCGGAGATGGAGGCGGTCAACGACCTGATCCGCGCGCGGATGGCTTCCGAACATGCGCCGCGCATCCCGGAAGTGACGGCTCATCTGGTCGAGGCGGGCGGAAAGCGCGTGCGTCCGCTGCTGACCGTCGCCTGCGCGAAGATGTGCGGCGTCACGGGGGACGATCACATCAAGCTGGCCGCCACGGTGGAGTTCATCCACACCGCGACGCTGCTGCATGATGACGTGGTCGATGAGAGCGATCAGCGGCGGGGACGGCCGACAGCGAACCTTCTGTGGGACAATTCGTCGAGTGTCCTGGTGGGTGACTACCTGTTCGCGCGCAGCTTTCAGTTGATGGTCGAGACGGGATCGTTGCGTGTGCTCGACATCCTTGCCGGGGCTGCCGCGACGATTGCGGAGGGCGAAGTTCTGCAACTGACCGCCGCGCGCAATCTGGCAACCACGGAAGCCACCTATCTGCAGGTGGTGCGCGGCAAGACGGCCGCGCTGTTCTCGGCGGCAGCACAGGTCGGCGGTGTGGTTGCGGGCGCGCCCGAGGATCGGGTCGCGGCCCTGTCGGACTTCGGCGACGCCCTGGGCGTCAGCTTCCAGATCGTGGACGACTGGCTTGACTATGGCGGCGCGGGGGACGCCATCGGCAAGAACCTCGGCGACGACTTCCGGGAAGGCAAGCTGACCCTGCCGGTGATCCGGGCCCTCGCGAAGGGCGATGCGGAGGAACGGAGTTTCTGGAAAGCGGCATTGGAGCAGGGCAAGGCCGACGACCTGGGGCGGGCGCGGTCGATCCTGGCGAAATACGGCACGCTGGAGGAAACCCGCTTGGAGGCGCTTGCCTGGCGCGACCGTGCGAAGGCGGCGCTGGAGCGGCTGCCGCACAGCGACCTGCGCGACATGCTGGCCGATCTCGCGGACTATGTCGTGGCGCGCGCGCACTGACGGCCCGGCAGGCGTGCAGAGTTGCTTGTCCGTGATGGAGACTTACGGACGGATCAGGTCAATGTGCAGGCCGCGACCCACCATCCGGAGCGCCGCAGGCGGGATGTCGCGGACAGGGCGGCCCGATCGTCCGCGTAGAGGCCAAAGCAGGTCGCGCCCGAGCCGGACATCCGCGCGAGACCCGCCCCGCTGGCACGCAGGGCCTGCAAGACCTCTGAAATGATCGGCTGAACGTTGCGGGCCGCCACCTCCAGATCGTTGCGCTGTTGGCCGATCCAGCGGATCAGATCCAGCCTTTTCAGAAACCTCGGCACGGCGGACATCGCAGGGTTGTCGCGCGTTTCCAGACGGGCAAACACCTCGGCCGTCGGCGCAGGCACGCCGGGATTGACCAGAACGGCCGACAAGCGGGGCAGGTCGACCGGTACGACGATCTCGCCGATCCCTTCCATCCGGGCGGCCCGGCCCAGCAGGCAGACCGGCACGTCGGCCCCGAGGCTCAGGACCTCTTCGAGGGTGAGGTTCGCCCCGACGAGCCGCAGGACCGCGGCGGCGTCGGACGATCCCCCGCCAAGACCCGCCGGATGCGGCAACCGTTTGTCGAGCGTCACGGCGCGCCGGACGCCAGCCAGCGCGAGCGCGCGACGGATCAGGTTGGTGTCGTCGGTGGGGACACCGGCCGCGAACGGTCCGGTGACCGTAAGCCCGTCGCCCGGCGTAACCGTCAGGTGATCGCCGATGTCCGCGAATGCCACGAGGCTGTCGAGAAGATGATACCCATCCATCCGTCGCCCGGTCACATGTAGCGACAGGTTGACCTTGGCGGGTGCGATCCCGGCGCCGGTAATGATCGCGCCGGGACCGGAACCGCTCATGCGAACCGATCCGAGTGACGCCATCAGTCCTTCGCGGCCTCGAGCGGACCTGCGCCGCCCTCTTCCTCGAGGACAGTGTCGAGGCCGACCTCGATCTTGCGGCGGATGCGATCGGCGTCTTCCTCTTCGGGGTCGAGGGACAAGGCGCGGCGCCACTGAAATTCTGCTTCGCGCTTGCGCCCGACTGTCCAGAAGACATCGCCCAGATGGTCGTTGATGATCGGGTCCCGCGGTTCCAGTTCCGCAGCGCGCTCCATCGGGGCCACGGCCTCCTCGTATCGGCCCAGACGGTAATAGACCCAGCCGAGGCTGTCGGTGATGTAGCCATCGGTCGGGCGTGCGGCCACGGCTTCCTCGATCATGCCGAGGGCCTCGTCGAGTTTGACGCGCTTTTCCACCAGGCCATAGCCGAGATAATTGAGAACCTGGGGCTGATCGGGGTTCAATTCCAAGGCGCGCCGGAAATCCGCCTCCGCCTGATCCCAGCGCTCCGTCCGTTCGAAGGTGATGCCGCGCACATAATGCAGATACCAGTCGCGCGGAGATTCGATTTCGATCATCTCGATCGCGCGGTCATAGGCCTGCGCGCTTTCCGCAAAGCGGTCGAGTTGGCGCAGCGTGTCGCCATAGGCGGCCCAGACGGTTTGCTGGTCGGCATGGCTTTTCGTGAGGGCCGACAGGACCTCAACCGCCGCGTCGTCCTTTCCGGAGGCCGACAGGACATTGGCGCGCGTGATCTCTGCCCCGAAGAAAGACGGGTGATCGCGTGGCACCGTGTTCAGGACGGCGTTGGCGAGATCGTATTGCCCCTGCTCGTCCAGCAGTTCCGCCGTCAGGACCAGCGCGTCGATATGGCCGGGGCGCAACTCGATCGCCGAGCGCGCCGCCAGAAGGGTGAACGTCGAGGACGTGTCGCCGGCAAAGATCGCGGCCAGCATGAAATAGGCCTCCGCGATGCCGTCGGGCGCCTGTGTGATGAAATCATAGGGGATCGTCTCACCCGCTTCGATCCGCTGCTGCAGGGATTGGAGAACGGGGCTGTTGGTCACGTCGTTGGCCTGGCCGAGGAGGTCGAGCGCGTCGTCACGGCGGTCGAGTTGCATCAGGACTTGCGCCTGCGCCTCGATGCCGCGTGTCGACATCCCGAGCGCACCATGGGCCCGGCCGGACAGGATCTCGTCCGCCCCTTCGTAGTCGCCGGACATCGCCAGCGCATAGGCCCTGTGAAGATACGCGATCTGGGCGAAGCCGTCGGTTTCGGCCAGCGTGTCGAACTGGGACAGGCCCTCTGCGACCTGACCTTGGCCGATGGCGATCCAGCCTCGCAACAGACCGTCGAGAAGGGCACCCCCGACGCCGTCGTCGTCGATGAGGGCGAGCGCGTCGTCATAGGCCCCGTCCCGCAGCAGCGTCACCAGACGGGCACCATCCGCGAACTGGCTGGCCAGCCCAAGCTCCTGCATCCTGTCGGCGGCGCGGGTGGCCCGGTCGAAGTCGCCTGTCGCTGCATAGATGACGACGGCGTTCTCCAGGATCCGCAGCGTATCCGCACCCCGTGCCAGAAGCGTGTCGTAGTAGGTCGCCGCTGCCGAATAATCGTTGGCGTAGCCGGCGATCCGGGCCGCCAGATAGGGCCCGGAGAGGCCCTGTGCCTGCGCCGGCGGTGACAGCGGGGCAAGCAAAAGGGCCGAGGCAAGCAGAAGGGAGCGGAGCGTCATTTGCAGTCCTCTCAGAACATGTCGGCACAAGCTATGGGGCGGCGCGGCCGCTTGCAACCGGAGGCCACCCGCAACCTTGCGCGTCGGCGGACGGATGCAATCACATCTGCGGCATGGGACAGGCGGTCCCTGTCACATGTTAGGATAGTTCGGTCCGTCGCCGCCCTGAGGCACCGTCCAGACGATGTTCTGGCTCGGGTCCTTGATGTCGCAAGTCTTGCAGTGGACGCAGTTCTGGAAATTGATGACGAACCGCGCGTTTTCGCCCTCGCCCACGAATTCGTAGACCGCAGCCGGGCAATAGCGGGCGGACGGCCCCGCGTATTTCGGCAGGTTCACCGTGACGGGAATCGCAGGATCCTTCAGCGTCAGATGCGCAGGCTGGCTTTCCTCGTGGTTGGTGAAGCTGAACGCCACGTTGGTGAGACGGTCGAACGACAACTTGCCGTCCGGCTTGGGGTAATCGATCGGCTTGTGCAGCCTGGCGGGCTCGGTCGCCTCCGCGTCGGACTTTCCATGGTGCGCGGTGAACGGCGACCATCCGAAGATGTTGTTCATCCACATCGACGCGCCACCGACCGTGAGGGACGCGGTGAGGCCGTAGTTCGACCAGAGCGGCTTGACGTTGCGCACGCGTTTCAAGTCGCGACCGATGGCCCCGGTGCGCACCTCGGTGTCATAAGCGTCGAGCGTGTCGGAGGATTGACCCGCCTCGATCGCGGCATGGGCGGCTTCGGCAGCAGCCTTGCCGGACAGCATGGCGTTGTGGTTGCCCTTGATGCGGGGCACGTTGACCATCCCCGCGGCGCACCCGAGCAGCATTCCACCCGGAAACGCGGTCTTGGGCAGAGACTGCCATCCGCCCTCGGTGATGGCGCGTGCGCCGTAGGCGACGCGCTTTCCACCCTCGAGGAGTTCGGCAACCATCGGATGATGCTTGAACCGCTGAAATTCCATATACGGGAAAACATAGGGATTCTTGTAGTTCAGGTGGACAACGAAGCCGACATATACCTGATTGTTGTCAAGGTGATAGATAAAGCTGCCGCCGCCCGCGTTCTTGCCCAGAGGCCAACCCATCGTGTGCACGACCTTGCCGGGCTGGTGCTTTTCCGGGTCGATTTCCCAGATTTCCTTCATGCCGAGGCCGTATTTCTGCGGCTCGGACCCGGCGTCCAGCTCGTATTTCGCGATCACCTGCTTGGACAGGCTTCCGCGCACCCCTTCGCCGAGCATGACGTATTTGCCATGCAACTCCATGCCCGGCTCATAGGACGGGCCTTCGCTGCCATCGGACTCGCGCCCGAACTCTCCTGCGACGACGCCTTTCACGGCGCCTTTCGAGTCGTAGACCAGTTCGCTGCAGGACATGCCGGGGAAGATCTCGACGCCCAGCGCCTCGGCCTGTTCGGCCATCCAACGGCAGACGTTGCCCATCGACACGACATAATTGCCATGATTGTTCATCAGCGGCGGCATGGCGACATTCGGGACCCGGACTTTCCCCTCCTCGCCCAGCACGAAAAAGCTGTCGGAGGTGACCGGAACGGTCAACGGGGCGCCGCGGTCCTTCCAGTCGGGCATCAGCGCATCCAGGCCCACGGGGTCGAGCACGGCGCCGGACAGGATGTGGGCGCCGACCTCGGACCCCTTCTCGAGGACGACGACGGACCGGTCGGGATCGAGCTGCTTGAGACGAATCGCCGCCGACAGGCCCGCGGGTCCGGCGCCCACGATGACGACGTCGTATTCCATGCTTTCACGTATCGTGGTCCCGGACATGAGCCGACCCTCTTTTGTATGCGTTTCAACGGGTATGGGGATGGCACATGCAGGGGTCAATCGTGACGCTGCGCATTGTCGCGGTCGAAATCGGCGGCAACGGACGCGGCCGGACGGCCGATGCGACGCATTTCGGGGTCGCAAGACGCCGATCGGCAAGGGCCCCGCCGGCGTCGGCGATGCGTCCTGTTGCCCCAAATGGTCCGGTCTTTCGGTCGCCTCCCTTTCCGCCCGCCGCGCCCTCCGCTAACAGGACACATCCTCCACCGGAGCCCGCGATGACACCGTTTCGAATTCTGCTGCTGATCCTGTGCGTTCTGGGCGTCGTCCTGCCCATGCGCTATTTCCTGCCGT
Source organism: Jannaschia sp. (assembly GCA_049647445.1). Classification (GTDB taxonomy): domain Bacteria; phylum Pseudomonadota; class Alphaproteobacteria; order Rhodobacterales; family Rhodobacteraceae; genus Jannaschia. The sequence goes on from JBARXR010000175.1 coordinate 15,475, forward strand.
GGCTGTCGGCCAACGACTGGAGCCTTGGCGCGATGGTAGAGGCCTGGCATGCCAACGACGCGAGCAGTGGGCTGGTCTGGGACCTGACCGTCGCCGCCATCACCCTGACAGTCTGGATCGTGGCCGAGTGCGTGAAGAAACGCGACTGGCTGGGCCTCGTCGCGATACCGGCGACGTATTTTGTCGGCGTCTCGCTCGGCCTGCCGCTCTACCTGTTCCTGCGGAGCCGCTGATGGACCATTTCCTCTATCGCGACGGCATCCTGCATGCCGAGGACGTGCCGCTCCCCGACATCGCGCGCGCCGTGGGAACGCCGGTCTACGTCTATTCTGCGGCGACTCTGCTGCGCCATTTCCGGCTGTTCGATGAGGCGCTCGCCTGGGGTCCACATCTGGTCTGTTATGCCGTGAAGGCGGCCAGCAACGTCGCGATCCTGAAGCTTCTGGGCGATGCGGGCGCGGGCATGGACGTGGTGTCGGAGGGCGAATACCGGCGCGCGCGGGCGGCGGGCGTTCCGGGCGACCGGATCGTGTTCTCGGGCGTCGGCAAGACGGAAGCGGAAATGCGCCACGTGCTGGCGGGCGGCGTGCGGCAGATCAATCTGGAAAGCGAACCGGAGATGCGGCTCCTGTCCCGCGTCGCCAGCCAGATGGGCCTCACCGTTCCCGTGACCGTACGGGTCAACCCGGACGTGGATGCGAAAACCCATGAAAAGATCGCGACCGGGAAGTCAGAGAACAAGTTTGGCGTGCCGATCGCCAAGGCGCGTGCCGTCTATGCCGAAATCGCGGCTCTGCGCGGCCTGCGCGTCGTGGGGATCGACGTACACATCGGCAGCCAGCTGGTGGACCTCGACCCGTTCCGGCAAGCCTATCGCAAGGTTGCAGACCTGACCGGACAGCTGCGCGCCGACGGGCACGAGATCATGCGTCTCGACCTCGGTGGCGGCCTCGGGATCCCCTACACCCGCTCGAACCTCGCCCCGCCGGTGCCCGATGACTACGGGCGGGTGATCCGCGAGGAAGTGGGCCACCTCAACTGCGAGATCGAGATCGAGCCCGGCCGCCTGATCGCGGGCAACGCCGGGATCCTGATGACCCAGACGATCTTCGTGAAGGAAGGCGAGGGCCGCGATTTCCTGATCGTGGATGCGGCGATGAACGACCTGATCCGGCCCGCCATGTACGGGGCGCACCACGACATCGTGCCGGTGCGCGAACCTGTTCCGGGCACCGAACAACGACCCTACGACATCGTCGGGCCGGTCTGCGAAAGCGGCGACACCTTTGCCAAGGGGCGCGACATGGTGCCGCTGGCAGAAGGCGATCTGATCGCGTTCCGAAGCGCCGGGGCCTACGGTGCGGTCATGGCCAGCGAATACAATTCGCGTCCCCTGATCCCCGAGGTCCTCGTGCAGGGCGATCACTACGCGGTGATCCGAGCACGTCCGACCTTTGACGAGATGATTTCCCGCGATACCATTCCCGGATGGCTGGTGACTCCCTAAGGTGACGGGGATGACCCCCGACACCCGGGAGAGATGAGTGGCCAAGGCAAACAACAGACCAAGCGATGGATTGGTGCGGCGTCAGCTGCGCCTCACACTCGGGGGCCTCTGGGCCGAGCGCATCACCCGTGCGTTCTGGCCGGCCTGGACGGTGGCCTTCGCGGCGGTGGCGGTCTGGTCGGCGGACATGATCCCGCCGCTTTGGTCGGACGCGCTCATGCTTGCCCTTGCCGTTCTGTTCGCCGGGACGCTGGTCTTCGGCGGTCGGGCGTTCCAGCGACCGACCGGTGACGATGCGCGGGCGCGCCTTGACGCGACGTTGCCCGGCCGTCCTTTGGCGACGCTCGACGACGATCAGGCCATCGGGTCCGGAGACGCCGATTCCATGGCGGTCTGGGAGGCCCACAAGCGGCGCATGGCCGCGCGGCTGGCCGGTGCGAAGTCGGTCGCACCGGACCTGCGCGTATCGGCTCGCGATCCATATGCCCTGCGGTATCTGGCGGTGCTCCTGGCCGCGCTTGGATTGATGTTCGGAACCGCCCTGCGGGCACCGGATGCGCCCGAACTGACCGGCTCGTCCGCCGCATTGGCGACCGGGCCGATGTGGGAAGGCTGGCTGGAACCCCCGCGATACACAGGCCTGCCGACGCTTGCCCTGTCGGAGATCGAGCCTGGGGAGGTCGAGGTTCCGATCGGCACGCGCGTCACGCTGCGGCTTTATGGCGAGGTGGGCGCCCTGGCGGTGTCCGAGACCGTTTCGGGCCGAACCGTCACCGACCCGAGCGCCCCGATACAGGATTTCATCGTCACCCAGAGCGGCACGGTCGCGATATCCGGGTCGGACGACGCTCCCCTCTGGACGCTGACCGCCACACCGGATGCGCCGCCAGAAATCGCGGCAGACGGGGAACCGGCATTCGAGCATCCGGATCAGGTCACTCTGCCGTGGCGCGCGGCTGATGATTTCGGCGTTCTGCGCGCACAGATCACGCTGGCGCTTGACCCCGATAGCGGTGACCGTGCCCATGGCCTGGCCCTTGTGCCAGAGCCGCGCGACGCCCTGACGCTCGACATGTCGCTTCCGATTGCCGGCAACCGCATGGAGGTCGTGGAAACCTTTCGCGCCGATCTGGTAAAACATCCGTTGGCTGGCATGCCGGTGACGGCCACATTGGAGGCGTTCGACGCGGCTGAACAGGTCGGACGGCACCAGCAGACCTTCGTGCTGCCCGGTCGCGCGTTCTACGACACGGTCGCCGCCGCCTTGATAGAGCAGCGCCGCGATCTGTTCTGGGCGCGGGCGAACCAGCAACGCGTGACGCAGATTCTCAGGGCGGTGACCTGGAAGGCGGACGACCTGTTCGACAATCCGTCCGCCTATCTCATCACGCGGATGGCGCTGCGGCGGCTGGAAGCCGGGCCGTTGAGCCTCGAGACGCGGGACGAAATTGCCGAGATGCTGTGGCAAGCCGCGATCCGGCTGGAGGAAAATTCGCTGGACTCCGCACTGGAGCGGCTGCGCCAGGCGCAGGAGAGGCTCTCGGAGGCGATCCGGCAGGGCGCTTCGCCCGAAGAAATCGCCCGTCTGACCGAGGAGATGCGCGAGGCGATGAACGACTACACGCGCCAACTGGCACAGCAGCAGCCGCAGCAAGGCCAGCAGGGTCAGCAGCAGGCCCAGGGCGAGACACAGGAAATCACGCCGGACATGCTCGACCAGATGATGGAGCGTATCGAGGAATTGATGCGTCAGGGCCGGACCGCGGAGGCGCAGGAATTGCTCCAGCAGCTTCAGGAGATGATGGAGAACATGCAAGTGACCCAAGGCCAACCCGGACAGGGGGGGCAGGGCCAACCGGGGCCGGGCGAGCAGGCCATGGAAGAATTGCGCGACCAGTTGCGCGAACAGCAGGACCTGAGTGATGAGGCGTTCCGCGATCTGCAGGAACAATTCGACCCGAACGGCCAGCAAGGTCAGCAGCAGGGACAACAGCAGGGACAACAGCAGGGACAACAGCAGGGTCAGCAGCAAGGCGGCGAGGGTCAACCCGGCCAGCCGGGTCAGGGCGGCGGAGAGCAGCAGCAGAGTGAGGCGCCGGGCCAAGGCCGGGGTCAGGACGGCACCCCGCGCGCGGATGGCGGTGACCAGAACGGACAAGGAGATGCGCTGGACCCGCGCGCCCTTCAGGAGCGACAGCAGGCGTTGCGCCAACAGGTCGAGCGCTTGCGCGGGAACCTTCCGGGAGAGGGGTCCGAGGCCGGCGAGGCGGCGCGCGACGCGCTCGGGCGTGCGGAACGGGCCATGCGCGAGGCCGAGCGGGACCTTGCAGATGGCAATCTCGGCGGAGCGCTCGACGATCAGGCACAGGCCATCGACGCATTGCGCGACGGTATGCAGGAACTCGGCCGGGCGCTTGCACAGGACCGTCAGGAGGGTGAGGGCCAGAACCAGGGTCAGGCTTCGACGCGGGAAGGCGACGGGTTCCGGCGTGACCCCCTTGGTCGCCAAAGTGGCGAGGGCGGCCAATTGGGAACCGATGAAAGCATGCTGGGCGGAGCGGACGCGGCGCGGCGTGCCCGCGACCTGATGGATGAGATCCGGCGCCGGTCGGGCGAGCGGGACCGCCCGGAACTTGAACTCGATTATCTGCGACGGCTGCTGGAACGCTTTTAGGAGGCGGTTTCAGTCAACGGGAAGAATGCGGGTCGTCAGCGCGTCGGCGCCGACTTCGAGGGCAGCTCTCTGTGCGTCGATCCACGCGACGTACCCCGCCAGCGCCTCGGCAAGGCCCGGAACGGCCGCCGCGATCTGCGGCGCGAGGGCGTAGGCCATCACGGCAGCGAAACAGACGAGAACGACAGCCAGAAATCCGGTGCGGAACGCCGTCTTGTCGACGGGGACGATCTGGTGGCTATCGGGTGCGCCAGCCCCCTGCTCGGCTTCGAGCGCCCGTTCATCGGGTCGCAGCGAGGAGTTGATCTCTTCGATATCCGGCAAGAGATCGCGCCGGGACGGGCGGTTGTCGGCAATGGAGGCAAGGTCTTCGTTGCCGTCGTCGTCAAGTGCGTCGCGGGTCGCACCGGCATCCGGCGCAAGCTTGCCTGATCCGGCTTCGCGCAACACTTCGGCGATCGCGTCCGTGACCGCATCGGCGACCGCATCGTCCGGCAGCGTCGAGGCAGTGCGAGGCAGTTCGGCCATGTCCGAGGGTTCGGGTGACCGGTCCGGCGCAATGGCGTCCGGAACCGCGGGGGACGCTTCGGGCGCCGGGGCCTGACC
>JBARXR010000176.1:0-8463 GCA_049647445.1 Jannaschia sp.
ATCTTCAATGCGGGTGGTCTTTATGGAGGCACCCAGCCGGTCGCCGAGATCCTGCGCGGGCTAGAAATGGGTAGGAACGGACTCTACCCGTTTGAGTATCTCGATCAGGATGGCGAGACGCCGCTGCCGGGCGGACCGTTCTATTTCCTCAACGTCTGCGAGATGAAGACGGCTGTGGATGTGGAGCGGTCTGGAGCGGCTCTTCAACGGACCGGACACATTCGCCGCCCGTCCGTCAAGGCAGTTCTTTATTCGCCTGGACTGGCAAACGGCGACCAAGTCGTGGTCGCAAGTTCGGCGCTTCATGGTCCCGACATCTGGATGGACACGCAGATGCAGCAGGAAGTCTTCTTCTCGGACCGGCTGGTACGCGCACTAAGGTCAGAGAAGCTAGTGAAGCGTATCGAGTTTATCCAATGCCCCGTCCTCCCAGCGTCGGCCTTGCACTGACGCGCTACCGAGTCGCTGATGGCGCGCTCGGCGCGGCAATCTGGGTGACAAGCCCTGGTCGGACATGGCAAAGCCCCACGGACGACCCAACGGAGGTAGGCGATGATGGACATGACAGGCAAACGCGGGCTGGTGATGGGCGTTGCCAATGAGCGGTCCATCGCTTGGGGCATCGCAAAGGCACTGGCGGGCGCGGGCGCGGACCTCGCGTTTACCTATCAGGGCGAGGCATTCGGCAAGCGCGTCGCGCCCTTGGCGGAACTGGTGGGATCAACCACGCTTCTGGACGTGGATGTGACGGATGATGCCTCTCTGGATGCGGCGTTTACGGAGTTGGAGAACGGCGGCAAGCTGGACTTCGTCATCCATGCCATAGCCTTCTCCGACAAGGCCGAACTGACCGGCAGATTCGTCGATACAAGCCGTGCCAACTTCAAGCATTCTCTTGATATATCTTGCTATTCCCTGATCGAGATCGCACGTCGGGCCCGACCTCTGATGACCGACGGTGGCACGATCCTGACGCTGACGTTCGACGGCTCGCAGCGGGTCATGCCATTCTACAACGTCATGGGCGTGGCTAAGGCCGCGCTGGAGGCCGCGGTGCGCTATCTCGCCTCCGATCTCGGCCCGGAAGGAATCCGCGTCAACGCCATCTCTCCGGGTCCGATGAAGACCCTCGCAGGGGCAGCTATCGGGGGCGCCCGCAAGACCTTCCGTCACGCCGAGGCGAACGCCCCCCTTCGCGCCAATGCCACACTGGAAGCCATTGGCGGGACAGCGCTTTATCTGTGCTCTGACGCCGGCGCATGCACGACGGGCGAGGTGATTCACGTCGATGGCGGCTACCATGTCATGGGCATGCCGCATCCGGACAATATCTGACGTCTGATCGGCGTTCCGCTGCCGACGGCAGTCAACAATCGGCGGACTATTGCCGGATCGTTCGAAAACTTTTCGAAATAAGGCAGAATTCGCCACAATTTTTCGGCCCTACTGCCCCACAATTGTCGAGTCTCTGGGTGAGAACAGGTTAATTGACGAGGCAACCTCGACGGACAGGACGATCATGCTGCAACGGCTCGACCACTTTCTGAAGGACGACTCCGGCGCAGTGACGCTTGACTGGGTCGTGCTGACGGCTGCCCTCGTCGGCACCGGCCTGAGCGTGGTGGCCACCGTCCGTGGCGGGATCGAAACCGTGAGCGTCGAAACCGCCGACCAGATGCGCGGGCAGGTGATCCGGTCCTCCTTTGGGGCCGACGAAACCTGTGTCGGTGGCATCGCGGCCCTTCAGGCGCGTGAGGATCAGCGCGTCGCCGCGAGCGGCGGCACGGCCATCGACATCGCCGCATGGATGGACACGTATCACAGTGGCCTCGGGGATGAAGACATTCTGGAAGAACATGCCCGCCTCTCCACGTCTCTCGGGTCGGGCAGCACGTGGTCGCGGGATCGCACGATCATGACCGCCCTCGAATGCGAGATGGTGCTGCGCGGGCTGGACTAGCCCGCGACGCCCGTGGCACGGTCGCGCCGACCTCAGAAGGGACGCGCATTATGCCCATCGACACCTGTATTTTCGACGCCTACGGCACTTTGTTCGACGTGACCGCCGCCGCGCGCGTGGCCGCCGCAGAGGACGGGTTCGAAGCTCTTGCCGACACCTGGCAGACCGTCGCCCGCGACTGGCGGGACAAGCAGTTGCAATATAGCTGGTTGCGCGCGGTGACCGGGGAACACGCGGATTTCTGGCAGGTCACCGGCGAGGGCCTCGACTGGGCCCTCGAGGCGTCGGGCCTGTCGGACCCGAAGTTGCGGGAACGCCTGATGCAACTCTACTGGGAGCTTCAGGGCTATCCGGAGGTGCCGGACATGCTCGGCGCTCTCAAGGATGCAAACCTCGGCACCGGGATACTCTCGAACGGCTCGCCGGAGATGTTGCAGGGCGCGGTGAGTTCGGCGGGGATCGGACGGCTTCTCGACCATATCCTGTCGGTGGAATCGGTCGGCATCTTCAAGCCGTCCTCCAAGGTCTACGACATGGTCGGCCGGGCATTCGGCTGCGAGGCGGGCACTGTCTTGTTCGTGAGTTCGAACGGATGGGACGCGGCGGCGGCCAAGGGATACGGCTTTCGCACGGTCTGGGTGAACCGCCTCGGTCTTCCCGTCGACCGTCTGCCGCACAAGCCTGACCATGTCCTGCCCGATCTGACCGGCATCCCCGCGCTTGCAAAGGCCGCCTGATGCCCGAATTCAGGACGTCGGACAATCTCAGGCTCTGGTATGAAGATCAGGGCGAGGGGGACGGCCCGCCGATCCTGTGCCTGTCCGGCCTGACCCGCAACTCCACCGATTTCGACTATGTGCTGCCGTATCTGGTCGGCGAACACCGGGTCATCCGTCTCGACTATCGCGGGCGCGGCAAGTCGCAGCGCGCGCCCGATTGGCAAACGTATACCATCCCGACCGAAGCCCGCGACGTGCTGGAACTGCTGGCCCACCTCGATCTTGAGACAGTCGCGATACTGGGCACCTCCCGGGGCGGTCTGATCGCGATGTCGCTCGCGCTGATGGCGAAAAGCAGGCTCGCGGGCGTATGCCTCGTCGATATCGGTCCCGTGCTCGAAGAGGCCGGGCTGGATGCCATCAAGGATTACATCGGCCGACCGCCCGCTGCCCGGACGCTGGAAGAGGCGGCGCTGATGCGTGCCACGCTGATGGCCGGGTTCGACGACGTCCCGGCGGAGCGCTGGCAAGCGGAGGCGGACAAGCATTACCGTGAGACGCCGGACGGCCTCGCCATCACCTACGACGCGAAGCTCAGGGAGGCCGTGCTGGAGGCCGGTGCGGTTCCCATGCCAGATCTCTGGCCGCTTTTCGATGCGATGGGGGGCCTGCCGTTGGCCTGTATCCGGGGTGTGAACTCCGATCTGCTGTCGGCGGCGACACTTGCGGAAATGGCCCGCCGTCGCCCCGATATGATCGTCGCCGAGGTGCCGGGGCGCGGACATGTGCCCTTTCTCGACGAGGCCGAGGCGCTGGAGGCGCTGAACGAATGGACGATGCTGCTGTGAGCGTGACGCGCACCGATATCGAGACCGCTGCCGGACGCCTGAAGGGCCATGCGGTCCGAACGCCGCTTCTGAATGCGCCCTCGCTGGATGCGGTGGTGGGCCGCCGCATCTGGATCAAGGCGGAATGTCTGCAAAAGACCGGCAGCTTCAAGTTTCGTGGGGCCTTCAATGCCGTCAGTCAGGCGACCGGCGATGTGTTGGCCTATTCGTCGGGCAACCACGCACAGGGGGTCGCGCTGGCGGCCCGGATGCTGGGACGACGGGCGACGATCATCATGCCGTCCGACGCGCCCGTGGTGAAGATCGAGAACACCCGGAGCTATGGCGCGGAGGTCCTTCTGTATGACCGCGCGACCGAGAACCGCGAAGCGATCGGCGAGGCGGTGATGGCCGAGCGGGGTCTCGACCTGGTGCGGCCCTACGACGACCCGCGCGTGATCGCGGGGCAGGGGACCTGCGGGCTGGAGATCGCCGAAGATTTGCCGGACGGTGTGGCCGAGGTTCTCGTCTGTTGCGGCGGCGGGGGCCTGTCGTCGGGCGTCGCCCTGGCGCTCGAAGGTCTGGCGAAGGTCCGCACGGCGGAACCTGCGGGCTTCGACGACGTGGCCCGGTCGCTCGTATCGGGCCGGATCGAACGGAACCCGGCCCTCACCGGCTCCATCTGCGATGCCATCGTCACGCCGGAGCCGGGTCGGATCACCTTTCCGATCCTGCAGCGCCTTTGCGGGCCGGGCATGGCCGTGACCGACACGGAGGCCCTGCGCGCCGTGGCCCTCGCATGGCAGCATCTGCGCATCGTGCTGGAGCCGGGTGGGGCGGTCGCGCTGGCTGCTGCGCTGTTTCACCACCACGGTGACGTCGTGGCCGTGGCATCGGGCGGCAACGTGGATCGTGCGATGTTCGAACGGGCGTTGGCGTCGGTCTAGACCGCGGCTTTCGCAGGCACATCCTGGCGTCGGTAGAGCGCCCAGCTGACAGCCATCAGCGCACTGGCGACAAGAAACGGGGCACCGGGAAAGAAGGTCGTGCCAGACGTGGCCAGATTGAACGTCCGGGTCATCAGGAGAGGCGAGACGATCGCGGCCACGGCGGTGATGGACGCCAGCACGCCCTGCAATTCTCCCTGCTGGTCGTCGGAGGCGATCCGGCTGGTGACGCCTTGCAGGGCTGGGGCCACGATCGCTCCTAGCGCCGACAGGGGCGTCAGGGCCAGCATCAGCCAGCCATTGGGCACGAAGGCCACGCAGAGCAGGATGACGGCGTTGTAGGGGATGAACCACTTCAGCGTGCGGCGTTCGCCAAGGCGCGGAATGATGAAGCGGATCAGGACACCCTGCACGACCACCATCGAGATGCCGTAGACGGCAAGCGAGATGCCGACCATCCGTTCGTTCCAGCCGAAGGCGGCGGGTGTGAAATAGGCCCAGATCGCCGGATAGACCCAGTTGGAGACCTGGTAGAAGAACCAGACGATCAGAAGGCCCCCGACACCGGGCAGGGCGCGGATGGCGAGGAAACTGCCCAGCGGATTGGCGCGCCGCCAGTCGAAGCCGCGCTTCCGGCGCAAGGTCTCGGGCAAGACGATCAGTCCGAAGACCAGATTGAGGCCCGAAATCAACGCGGCCGCCCAGAACGGTGCGCGCGGCCCGAATTCCGCAAGCAGTCCGCCGATGGCCGGACCGAGGACAAACCCGAAGCCGAAGCCGGCAGAGACGAGGCCGAAGTTCTGGGCCTTCTTCTCCGGCGCGGAAATGTCGGCCATGAATGCCGTGGCCGTCGACATCGTCGCCGCCGCGATGCCCGCGATGATCCGCCCCAGAAGCAAAAGCCAGATGGTATGCGCGAAGGCCATCAGGATGTAGTCGAGGAAGATGACTGCCATCGACAACAGCAGGACCGGTCGACGTCCGAAGCGGTCCGACAGGTTGCCGATGGTGGGCGAGAAAAGGAACTGCATCAGCGCGTAGACGGACGCGAGGATACCGCCCCAGATCGCCGCCTGCGAGAGGCCGACGCCCCGGACCTCCTGCAGCAGGGCGGGCATCACGGGCAGGATCAGACCGATCCCGATGGCCTCGATCATCACCGTCAGCATGATGAAAACGACAGGCAGGCGCGTGTCGGGCGCGCCGGTCATGTGCGGGCTTTTTCGGCGAAGCGGCGGGCCAGGGCCGGGCCTTCTCCCCACTGCCTCTGGGGTGCGAAGTCAGCCGGGTCGACCCCGGCCTTGGCCAAGAGGGAGCCGCCGTTCGTCCGCACGTCCGTGGCCCAGGCCTTGACCTGTGCGGCGGCCTCCGGACGGGGCATGGACCGGGCCAGGTGAAAGGTCAGCGCTTCGGCGTGGATCAGGCCCGAGGGGTCCGACAGGGTCTCTGCGAACCGGTCTGCGGAGGGGATCACCTCGGTCGCGGCCAGAACCGACAGCGCCTTGCCCGCCGCGGCCAGCAACGGGGGCAGGGACAGCCACTCCGTGAACCAGGCGGCGCCGTCGCGTTGGTCTTGCGGTGCAAGGGACTGGAGGGCGGTGGCGTGCCCAAGCCCGTGCGCGGCAAGGGCCCGCACGACGGACGGGCCGACCGGATTTGCCTTCTGCGGCATCGTGGAGGAGGAGCCGCCGCCGCCCAAAGCCACCGACCCGTCGCGCGTGAGCGCCAGCAGGTCGACCGCGATCTTGTCGCAGGCCCGCAGCACCCGGTTCGCCCACCCGGCCAGCGCAAGCATGTGGGCGCGGTCGGCATGGGGGCTGCTCTGCGGGTCATGCAGGCCCAGAGCGCGCGCGAGGGCAGCGCGGATGGCCGGACCCCGGTCGCCCATCACCGACAGCGTGCCGGACGCCCCGTTGAGGGTGACGATCTGGACCGCGTCGCGGATGCCGGGCACCTCGTCCCGCACCGTCAGCAAGCCGCCACCCCAGATCGCGACGAGGGCGCCGAAGGTCGTCGGTGTCGCGATCTGCCCATAGGTTCGGGCGGGCATCGCCGTTTCGGCATGGGCCTCTGCAAGATCCGCCAGCAGGATCAGAACGGCGTCGAGTCTTTCGCCCAGAAGGGTCAGAACCTGTCGCAGGCGCAAGGCCAGGCCGGTGTCGATGATGTCCTGAGAGGTCGCGCCCCAGTGGAAATACTGGGTGACGTCGGGTGCCTGCGCTTCCTTCGCGAAGGCCGCGACCAGCGCGGGGATGCAGACGCCGTTCCGCGCCGTCTCGACGGCCAGCCCCGCCGGGTCGATCTGCACCTCAAGCGACGCCCGATGCAGATAGGCCGCGGCATCCGCCGGAATGACACCGGCCTCGCCCTGCACCTTGGCCAGCGCCCCCTCGACGATCAGCAAAGCGCGGACAACGGCGGTATCCGCGAACAGGCGCGCGATCTCCGGGTCGGAAAACAGCCCGTGCATCAGCGGGCTGTCCTGTGGTGCGATCGTCATGGCACGTGGCCGATGCGCGTCAGGAACTCCGTCAGAATCGCGGCGTATCCTTCAGGGTTTTCGACGCAAGGCAGGTGACCCGCGCGGCGGATGATCCGGAACTGTGCGCCGGGGATCAGGTCGGCTGTCTCGCGCACGAGGTCCGGCGGCGTCGCTCCGTCCTCCGATCCTGCGATGGCCAGCGTCGGCAGGCGCAAGCCGCTGGTCGGCGTATAGAAATCCGTGCCCTTGATGGCGGCGCAGCAGCCGGCATACCCCTTGGGCGGGGTGGCGGCAAAGCGGGCGCGCCACGTCCCCAGATCGGGGCCGTCCAGAAAATCGCGCCCGAACCACCGCTCCATCACGCCGTCGGTCAACGGCTCCATCCCCTTCGTCAGGGCGGTGTCGATCCGCATGTCCCAAAGGTCTGCGGTGCCGATCCTGGCGGCGGTGTTCGACAGCACCATCGCGGCGATCGCATCCGGGCGCTTGACGGCCAGTCCCTGCGCGATCAGGCCGCCGATGCTCAGGCCGATGAAGGCGCAGCTTGTCACGCCGCTGGCGTCGAGAACGGCTTCCGCGTCGGAGATGAGCGTGCCCATCGCATAGGGCGGCTCCGGAACATCCGACAGGCCATGGCCGCGCTTGTCGTGGCGGATCAGGCGATAACCCCGCTGCAGCAGCGGTATCACCGCGTCCCACAGGTGCAGATCCGTCCCGAGTGAATTGGCGAAGGCCAGGACCGGGCCGTCCTTCGGGCCCTCGTCGAGGACATGCAGGCGGGTTCCGTCGCGGGCGGTCACATAGGGCATGGGCTGCATCCTGTCCGGCTGTTCGGAGCGTGATGTGCGGTCTGTCGTCGCGCCGGATAGGCGGCGACGCCAAGGTCGAAAGAGGATGGTCCGAGCATATCGTCTCCCTTTCCCGCGTTTGTGGCCTGCGTCGAAGATGGGGGCAAGCGCGGCGACGGAGATGTCGCTTGCAGGCGGTCGGAAGACGCGGTCAGACCTGTGCCCAATGCCCCGCCGCGAAAGGATGGGCCGATAGAAAAGGAACACCAATGCGAAAGATACGTGCCGCCGTCTGCCACGTCTTCGGGCAGCCGCTTGCCATCGAGACCCTGCATCTGGCGGATCCGGGGCCGGGCGAAGTGCAGGTGGACATCGAGGCGGTCGCAATCTGTCATTCGGACATCACGTTCGCGGACGGCGGCTGGGGAGGGGATCTGCCTGCGGTCTATGGCCACGCGGCGGTGGGCCACGTCGGCGCCGTCGGTGCGGGCGTCGCGCTGGCGGTGGGGACGCGCGTGCTCGTGACGTTGATCCGCTCCTGCGGGGAATGTCCGTCCTGCGCGGGCGGGCGACCGACCCAATGCGCGACCCCGGGTGCAACCACGCCTCTGACCACCTCCGGCGGCCGTCCGGTCGTGGCGGCGATGAACTGCGGCGCCTTCGCGGAGGCGGTGACGGTGGACGCAAGCCAGGTCGCGATCGTCCCCGAGGATATCGCTGCGGAGGCGGCGTGCATCCTG
>JBARXR010000177.1:0-11028 GCA_049647445.1 Jannaschia sp.
GTTTCCGGCCAGTCCTTCGGTCAGGGCCTTGACGACCGGGATGCCACCGGCGACGGCCGCTTCGAACCGCAGGGGCGCGTCGTTGGCCTCCGCCAGTTCGGCCAGCGCCTGCCCGTGGATCGCCAGCATCGCCTTGTTGGCGGTGACGACCGCCGTGCCGCGCGACAGCGCCGCCTCGGTCGCGGCCTTGGCCGGTCCGGCCTCACCGCCCATCAGTTCGATGAAAAGATCCACATCGTCGCGACGCGCAAGAGCCGCCGGGTCGTCTTCCCAGGCATAGCCCGACAGATCGACGCCGCGGTCCTTGCCGCGCGACCGGGCGCAGACAGCGCTGATCGTGACCTCCCGCCCGGTCCGGGCGGCCAGCAACGCGGCGTGATCCCGCACGATCTTCACGACACCGATCCCGACAGTGCCCAGACCCGCGATGCCGAGGCGGAGAGGTTCGTTCATGGGCGGCGCTCCGTGCTGTTGGTCGTCTTCGTGCTGGCCTAGCCGCTTGCAGGGCGCGGCGCAACGCGCGGTGCTCAGATCGCGACGGCGCGCAGTTGGGCGGCGCGGTCGCGAAGGCGTTGCCCCCTGTCCTCCAGCGACCCTCCCGCCGGGGGGGCGATCCCGCGCCGGGCCAGAGAGGAGCCGCGCGCCGCCAGGATGTCCTGTTCCGACACCGCCCGGGACGGACGCGCCGCCTCGGTCAGCAGGGCATCGATCGGCTCAAGCCTTGGAAACGGCTGCCCCCGCGCGCCGTCCGAGATGGTCGTATCGAGGGACGGCACCGACCCGCCGCAGGCGGCGAGGGCAAGGCAGAGGGCGAGGCTTCGGATCATGCGGGAACGTTACGGGCGGCGCGGCGGCCCGACAAGACGCATCAAGACGCATCGCTGGGCGGGCGCCGCGCGGTTGCAGCTTGGAATTGAACGATCGTTCGGTTTATCTGATCCCATGGCAAGACCCAGCGGATCAGATGCCGGCGTGACCGGTCCGCGCGTGCGGGACGCGGCGCAGCGTCTGTTCGCGCAGGCGGGCTATGCCGCTGTCTCCATGCGCCAGATCGCAGCGGAGGTCGGGATCGGGGCAGGGGCGTTGTATCACTACACGCCCGACAAACAGACGCTTTTGTTCGACATGATGCGGGACCATCTGGACGGCCTGCACGCGGCATGGGCGGACATCGATCCCGGGGTCGAGCCCGTCGCGCAACTCGACGCGTTCGCGCGATTCCATATCCGGTATCATCTGGACCGCCCCGATGCGGTGTTCATCGCCTACATGGAGTTGCGATCGCTGGAGCCTGCGAATTTCGCCGTCATCGAAGGGCTGCGCAGGCGCTATGAGGCGGTTCCGGAGGACATCCTGCGCGCCGGGTCGTCACAGGGCGTGATGCGGGTGCCGGACGTCAGACTGGCCAGCCTTGCGCTGATCGCGATGCTGACGGGTGTGAATACCTGGTTCCGGGACGGCGGCCGCCTTGACCGCAGGACCGTCGAGGCGACCTATGCCGACATGGCGCGGGCGATCGTGGGGGCCTGACTGACTGTCGGAGACCAGAACTGTCGTCGCGCCGTCTGCCCGAAGGCCTGTCATGCGCGTTCGGCGTATTCCATCGTTTCGGTGTTGACGATGATATCCTCGTCGGGGCCGACGAACGGCGGCACCATGACGCGCACGCCATTGTCGAGCACGGCGGGCTTGAAGCTCTTGGAGGCCGTCTGGCCCTTCACCACCGCTTCGGTCTCGGCGATCCGGCAGGTGACCTTCTGCGGCAGCGTGGCGTTCAGGGCCTCGTCCTCGTGGTATTCGACGTGCACCATCATGCCGTCCTGCAGGAAGGCGCGCCGCTCGCCCAGGATCTCCGCGTCGATCTCGACCTGCTCATAGGTGTCCGTGTCCATGAACACGAGCTTGCCATCGACCTCGTACAGGAACTGCTGGTCCTTTTGTTCCAGCCGCACGCGCTCGACCTTGTCGGCACTCCTGAACCGCTCGTTCAGCTTGGAGCCGTTGCGCAGGTTCTTCATCTCGACCTGCGCGAAGGCACCACCCTTGCCGGGCTTGACGTGGTCGACCTTGACCGCGGACCACAGGTGACCATCGTGCTCGAGCACGTTGCCGGGGCGGATTTCGTTGCCATTGATCTTGGGCATGAAGCGGGCTTTCGTTTGCGCTGTCTTTCGGCGGTCTGTAGCGAGGCGCGGATCGATCGGCAAGCGAGGCGATATCGCGGGGCCCAAAAATCCGGGGCGTTCCGGCCAGTCACCGCCGACGTCGCGGCAGCGCGGCCACGCGAGCGTTGACGCGCCGGGCCTCCACGCGGCAGGCTCCGGTTCAGAGATCGACAGGAAGCGCAAGGTGTTCCGCCGCATGCGCCGTGTCGCGATCCCGTGAAAAGTGTCGAAAAGATGACAAATGCTTGAAGACGACGGGCCGAAACCCATATATTGTCCCCAGGGGCGCATCCTCTACGCCAGATTTTGATAAGCTCGAAAATGAGATATGCATGGAATGCAAGTGAGGTATTCCAAAAACGCATGATCAGAATCGACGCGGGTCTGTTAGGCGGGCACACCGGGGATATGCAAGAGCAATAATTACAGGAGTACGGGATGACCGACTTTGTCGATGCGACGGCGTTCAACTTTGAACAAGGCCAGCGGGCGCGCAAGCTTTTTGCCGCAGTGGTTCTGGCAGCACTCGACGATGCCATCTCGGATGACAAGAAGTACGGCAATGGCCCTGAGCAGATCGCCCGCTGGGCGCGGTCGCGCGATGGCCGTGAAGTGTTGTCCTGCGCCGGGATCGACCCGAACGAACGTGTCGTGTCCGGCTTGATGGAATTCGTGAGTCGCGGTGTGCGCACATCCGTCGCCTTGTCGCGCGAAGAGAGTGAGCGTCGCCAGGCCGCCGAAATGGCCGCCGAAGCCGCCTGAGAGGGTGTTGGCCTGCCAAGGCGGGCCCCCCGTGAATTGAAAAACCGCTCCGGATCGATCCCGGGGCGGTTTTCCGTTGTGGGGGGGCGGGTCTTGTCCGGCGGTCAGGGGCCTGCCGGTCCCGGACGCCGAGTCAGTCGAATTCGCCGGATGACAGCATCTGGCGTATCTCCCGACGCACAAGCTTGCGGACATTGCGGGTAATCCGTTCGCCCAGCGCACCGGACAGTTCCTGACGGACAATCTCCGAGATAAGGTCGCGCAGGGCATCGTCCCGACTGACGGCTTCGGACAGGTCGGCAAGGTCCGTCGGCGCGCGGGATGCCGTCGATCCACCCTGGTCCGCGCCGCCCGTGGCCGGTGCGTCCTCCTCGCGGGTCCCCTCCGCCGACACGACCGCTTCCGGCTCTGGCGCGAGGTCCTCGACTGTCCTTGCCGAAGCCGCCTCCGCCTGCTCCGCCAGATCGGGCGTGGCGTCGGCCGCGATATCCGCCTGATAGTCCGTATCCTCCAGATAATCCGCCGGCACATCGACCGCGTCACCCGCTTCGTTCGGGCGGCTGTCCCAGTCTTCGGAAATCGGGTCCTCGCTTTCGAGGTCCGCGATGACGCCGTCCATCGCGTCCTCCATCCCGTCGAGGAAGAATTCCGCGTCCCGGCCGTCGCGTTCTTCCTGCGCAAGCGCGCGGATCATCTGGAACGGATCGTCCGGATCGATCACCCGCTGCGCCGGAGCAAGGACAAGTGCTTCCGGCCGGTCATCGGGGGTTTCCTCGACGATCGCCAGGCTGCGGGACTCGGCCTCGCGGGTCCGGGGCGGCGAGGCGGCGGTGTCGTTGGCGACAAGTCGTCGGATCGACGACAGGACGTCCTCGATATCATGCGGTTGTGCCATCTGCCTGCTCTCCGAAATTGGCGCGGCATTCGGGGCCACGCATCCGATTGCCTTGCACCCTAGCACGAAAGTCGCCGGGGCGGGCAATCGCCTGCGCCGAATTTGCGTCAAACCGGTCCCTAGTTGCGACCGAAACGCCGCAACACACCGTCAAGGCGTCCACCCTGCTCGGACGGTGAGACGGCGGGGGCGTTCGACACGGCATTGTAATAGGCCGTCGGATCGTAACGCTCCACCGCAAGGCCTAGATGATCGGTCGTCATCAGGCCGACAGCGGTCAGAACCTGGTATACCGCCAGTTGCGCGTCGATTTCGGCCTGAAGCGCCGAGGTGCGGGCGTCCAGCAATTCCTGCTCCGCGTCCAGCACGTCAAGCGTCGTGCGTGCGCCCAGAAGGGCTTCTTCCCGGAACCCCTCGAAGGCCAGCTGGGCGGACAGGACCTGCTGACGGGATGCGATGATCTGCGCGCGGGCGATCTGCAAAAGGGCCCAGGCCTGACCGACGCCGTTGGTGATCGTCCGCGCCTGCTGCGCCAGTTCGGCCCGGGTCGCCTGTGCATTGGCGATCGCCCTGCGGTTCAGGGCGGACAGACGTCCACCGTTGTAGATCGGGATGGTTCCGTCGATGGACAGCGTCCCGCTTGCACTGGACCCCACCGTGTTGCGGCTTTGGCCCACAGACGCGGACAGCCCGATCGACGGAAGGCGGTCGGCTTCGGCGGCATCCGCGATAAGCGTCGCGGCGACGACTTCGTGCTGCAGGCCGATGATGAGCGGATGGATCTGCAGCGCCAAGGCCTGCGCCCGTTCGACGGTCGGCGGGATCTGCGGCGAAGCGGGCGGCGGCAGAAGGCGACCTGTCGGAAGGGAACCCGTGACGAGGCGATAGATTTCGCGCTGGATATCGACCTGACCCCGGGCGTTCGCCAAAAGCGATTGCGCCGAGGCGAGCCGCGCCTCCGCGATCGTGACGTCGGTCCGGGTGACCTCGCCGACTTCGAAACGATCCCGTGCCGCACGAAGCTGTTGTTCGAGCAGGCGCAGGTTGCTTTCCCGCAGGTCCACGTTCCGAAGCGCCTGCAACAGCCCGAGATAGGCTTCCGCCGCATTCAGCAGGATCTGCTGTTCCTGCTGGATCAGTCGATACCGGGATGCGAGGACGGCTTCCTTTGCGGCGCCGATCCGAAACAACCGCTGGCCACCGTCCACAAGCGTGTAGTCGAGGATCAGGGACAGCGATCCGCCCGTCGATGTCGGGCGACTTTCGGTAAGTGTCTTCGAGACGCTCGCCCGCCCGTTGATCGTCGGCCGCAGGGCGGACACGGCGACCGCGACATCCTCGTCCAGCGCGCGCAAAAGCAGGCGCTGTTGTTCGAGAAGCGGGGAATTGCGATAGGCTTGGATGAACGTGTCGGTCAGGCTCTCTGCGCGTGCGGACGTCGTCCCGCCGAGCGACGCCAGTCCGATCGCCGCGCCGATGGAGGCCGCGCGAAGCGTCCGGCGCAATCCGCCCACGCTGAAACAAGTCCGACCCATCATCCGTCTTCCTTTCATTCGATCCGACCCGCGGGCCAGACTCTTGAGTCCGCTTGCGGTCACCGCTCCGTGGCGGCAATTCCGGTCAGAGGACAAAGTCCCGTTTCTTCGCGAAACCCGGCAGGACGGGCGCACTCGCATTGAAGGCAAATCGCCATGCCACAGCGCCACCTGAGGCCCGTCCGACACGGACCTCACCCAGCGCGCCCTGCTGGAAAAGCGCCGCGATCCGGCCCCCATCCTTGATCTGCGCCAGAAGCGTCTCCGGCACCGTCTCGACACCACCCTCGATCAGGATCACGTCGAACGGAGCGGCCTTGGCCGCTCCGTCTTCCAGCCGGCCTTCGAGAACCGCGGCGTTGTCCACATCCTGCGCGGCCAACGTCGCCTCGGCCTCGCGCGCCATGGCGGCGTCTTCCTCGACCATCACCACCGATTGCGCCATGCGCGACAGGACGGCCGTGCTGTATCCGAGATTTCCGCCGACGATCAGAACGTCATCCCCGCGACCGATGTCGAGTGCGTCCAGCATCTTGGCGAAGGCCCGCGCGTCCAGCAACTCGCGTCCCGACGTCAACGGAACCGGGCCATCCATATAGGCGACGGAGACGGCGTTTCCGGGCACGAACGCTTCGCGCGGCACATCCAGCATGGCCGCGATGATCGGGAATTTCGTGACATCCGACGGTCGGACCTGCGTGTCCACCATCATGGTGCGAAGGGACTGGGATGCGGCCATAAGCAGTCTGAACCCATCGGTCTAGTTTTGGTCTGCGTTCAGATTGCACGACGACGCCGGTGGCGCAATCGCATTCCGGCCCTCGCGACGCTTGCGGCCCGAGGGTGTGGCAGTTAAGGACACGCATCACGCGCGGCGAGTTGGCGGAGTGGTTACGCAGCGGATTGCAAATCCGTGCACAGGAGTTCGATTCTCCTACTCGCCTCCAGATCCCTTCCCGCGGTCAAGGCACGGTGCCGGTTCGAAGGGGCGCGCGGCGAACTCCGGGGCGATCGTTCCCGGGCGCCGTCTCTCGATCTCGGTCAGGATGTCCGTGACGGGCGCGTTCGTCAGGCGCGTGAGCGCGGTGCGATAGGGCGGCAGGTTCGTGCATTCGAGCAGGAGAGCACGGTGCCGTTCGGTCCAGTGCCGCGCCACAAGGTCGACGATCTGCCGCGCCGCGACGCCCGTATCGAGGCGGGGCGCGTTCCCCCGGATGACATCGCGCAGGTGCATCCCGTCCTCCAGTCCCACGACGTGGGCGGCGTGGGCCGCATGACGCCCGAAATGCGCGGCGCTCAGCCGGCTGGCATCGAAGGTCAGGACCATGATCTCGCCCGGCGCATGGCGTGCGTCCAGATGGTCCAGCGCGCCAAGGGACGACGCGATGAACGGCCGGTCCGTCAGCGCCGCAAGATGGTCCTGCCAGAAGGCGAGAAACCCGCAGGAGGTCACGATCACCTCGCCCCGCGCACGCCGCACGGCGGTCTCGAACGGCGCGATGTCGATCGCCTCCGGACGGTCCGTCACGATCCGTGCCACGGTCGCGCGGGGAATGCGGATGATCTCCACCTCCGCCGCATAGCTTTCGGGACAGCCCACGTCCCCCGGCACGCGCGGAAAGATCGTGTCCAGTTGCAGCACCGTGACGGCGGGGCGCACCGCTAGCCCCGGATGTTGTCGGGCAGCCAGGTCGCCAGCCCCGGCCAGACCACCAGGATCACGATCATCAGCAGCATCAGACCGACCATGGGCAAGGCCACCTTGGAGATGTAGCCGATCTCATGCCGGGTCATCCCCTGCAGGACGAACAGATTGAACCCGATGGGCGGCGTCACCTGCGCCATCTCGACCACCACCACGATGAAGATCCCGAACCAGATGACATCGATGCCCGCCTGCCGGATCATCGGCTCGACGATGGCCATCGTCAGCACGACGGAGGATATCCCGTCGAGGAACATGCCGAGGATGATGTAGAACACCGTCAGCGCCGCGATCAGCACGATCGGCGACAGGCCGAGGTCGTTGATCCACGCCGCAAGGGCGCGGGGCAGGCCGGTAAAGCCCATCGCCAGCGACAGGAACGCCGCGCCCATCAGGATCAGCGCGATCATGGCGCTGGTCCGGGTCGCGCCCATCAGGCTCTCGAAAAAGGAATGCGGCGTCAGCGACCGCTGGAACGCCGCCAGCGTCAGGGAGCCCAGCACGCCGACCGCCGCCGCTTCCGTGGCGGTCGCCCAGCCGAAATACATCGATCCTATGACCGCGAACACCAGCAGCAGCACCGGGATCAGGAACCGGCTTTCGGCCAGCATCTCGCCCCAGGGCATCGACGGCTCGGGCGGCGGGCGCTGACCCGGCATGACGTAATGCCAGGCCACGATGTAGGACATGAACAGCGCCGCCAGCACGAGGCCCGGAACGATCCCCGCCATGAACAGCCGGATGATGCTTTCGTTGATCGAGACGCCATAGACGATCAGCGTCAGCGACGGCGGGATCATCAGGCCAAGCGTCGCCGCACCCGCAAGCGTGCCCACGATCATGTATTCGGGATAGCCGCGCTTGCGCAGTTCCGGGATCGACATCTTGCCCACGGTCGTCAGGGTCGCGGCGGATGACCCCGAAACCGCGGCGAAGATCGTGCAGCCCGCGATGTTGGTATGCAGCAATCCACCCGGCAGCCCCCGCATCCAGGGGGTCAGGCCCCGGAACATGTCCTGGCTCAGACGGGTGCGATACAGGATCTCTCCCATCCAGATGAACAGGGGCAGGGCGGTCAGCGTCCAGCTTGACGAGGAGGCCCAGATGACGGTGATCATAGCATCGCCGGCGGGCCGCGTCGTGAACAGCTCCATCCCGACGAAGGCCACCCCCATCAGCGCAAGGCCGATCCAGATCGACGATCCGAGCAAGGTGAACAGCACGAACAGGAAGACGATCGTTGCATAGGCCTCGGTCATTCCACCGCCTCCGACACGATCGGGTTCCGTCCCGTGACAAGCAGCCGGATCAGGGTATCCCACAGCGCCAGCGCCAGCAGCACGGTGCCTGCCGACATCGCCAGTTGCGGGATCCAGATGGGTGTATAGACCAGCTTGCCGGTCGTCTCGGCCATCGCGGCGCCCCACTCGCCCACGGCCACACTTGGCAGGGTGAACAGCGTCACGACCCAGTCCGGGATCTGGTCCTGCCCCTGCGTACGGTCGTTGAGCATCTTCGAAAAGCCGTTCGCCTTGATCGCATATCGGGCGAAATAGGTGGCGATCACGGCGGCGGCGAAGACCGCGAAGATGTCGAGCCAGCGTTTGAGGAAGGCGTTCGCGTTCAGGATGATCGACACCCGGATGTGCGCGCCCCGCATCAGCGCGTGGCTGAGGGCGAAGAACGACGTGGCCGCCATGGCATATCCCGCGAACTCGGTGCTGCCCGGCAGGGCAAAGCCGGTCCAGCGCGCCACCATCTGTGCCACGATCAGCAACAGGATGGTCACCATCGCGCAGGCCGCGAGGATGCCGGCGACGACATAGACGCGATCGAGCGCCCGCCAGACCGGGCGCAGGGCGCCTTCGGCGCGCGGCCCGGCCATGAAGCACGCCAGGGCGATCAGGCTGGGCAGGACGAACAGCCACGTCCACAGCGGTAGGCCCATGACGGGCGACCAGTCGCTCATGGTGATTTTTCCCGATCGTCGGCGAGAGAGAAAGGAAAAAGGGCCGACCCGGTTTCCGGATCGGCCCAGCGCCTCAGTTGGCGTTGTAGGCGTCGAGGACGGTCTTGCCCGCGTCCCCGGTTTCGGCCAGCCAGCCCTCGGTCATCTTCGTCCCGATGGCCTCCAGTTCGGTCAGGAATTCCGGACCGGCGTCGGCCACGATCATCCCGTTCTCTTCCAACCCGGCATAGTAGAAGTCGGTCAGTTCCGCCGACTTGGCCATGCAGCTTGCGGCGGTCTCGTCCGCTGCCTGTTGGATCTGTCCCTGCACCTCCGCGTCGAGGCCGTCCCAGACGCCCTTGTTCACCATCACATAGTTGCGCGGCATCCAGGCGTTCACCTTGTAGTAATGGGTCAGATATTCCCACACCTTCTGGTCATAGCCCGTCGACCCGGAGGAGATGAACGCCTCCGCCACGCCGGTGGCCAGCGCCTGCGCCAGTTCCGCCGCCTCGATCTGCACCGGGATCATGCCCAGCTCCTCGGCGAAGGTGGCGGTCGCGGTGTTGTAGGAGCGGAACTTGACGCCCTGCGTGTCGGCCGAGGAATTGACCTCTTTCTTGAAGTAGAAACCCTGGCCCGGCCACGGGCAGGTATAGAGGGTGATCAACTGCTGCGCCGCCAGCTCTTCGTCGACGACGGGCTTGGCTGCTTGCCAGAGTTTCTCGTTCGCCTCGAAACTGGTGGCGATGAAGGGCACGTTGTCCCAGCCCAGGATCGGGCTCTCGTTGGCATGGCTCGACATCAGCCGCTCTCCGATGGGCACCTGACCGGTCTGGATCGCCCGCTTGATATCGCCGCCCCCGAAGAGTGAGCCGCCGGGGTGCACGGTGATATCGATCGCTCCCTCGGTATACTCCCGCACCTTGTCGGCAAAGATCTGGCCCTGCTCGGAATGGAAGTTGCTCGCGGAATAGGCCATCGGCATGTCCCAGGTCTGCGCATGGCCATCCGCGAGGGCCCCGGTCGCCAGAAGGGCGCCGACGGCGGCCGCGGTGCTTGATCTGAAAATGGTCTTCATGATTGTCTCCCCTGAGGTGCCGTCTGTTGCGCGGCATTGTGTCTGGTCGGTCCGGAGTCCCGCGACCCCTTCGGGCGGAATGCGACCCGTTTTGCACCAACCTGTCAAGTCGCTGAACCGTCTCCGGGACGTCCGCCACGACAGGATACCAAGGCGCGAAACCGGCTTTGTTCGCGGGGCCGATGCACAGGCATGACACGGCGCCGCGCTTACATCTAATGAGCATTTCTTATTAAGATTGATCAGGTCTTGTTATCGTGTCCGCTGCTGGTGTCTGCGCGGATCGAACGGGGACAGATCGATGTTGGGCGTGTTGCCCGCGATCAGGTCGGCGATGATCCGTCCGGTCTTGGGCCCCCCCGTCAGCCCCACGTGCTGATGCCCGAACGCACTGAAACTGCGTGCCTTCGCATCAGTCGCCCCGATCAGCGGCAGGCTGTCGGCCGGGGCGGGGCGGTGGCCCATCCACTCCACCTCCCGCGCGCAGGTCAGGCCCGGCAGGACCTGCGCCACCTGCCGGCGCAGGAAATCGAAGGGTGCGCGGCTTGGCCCCGCCTCCAGTCCACCGAACTCGATCACCCCCGCCGCGCGCAGACGCCCCTCCATCGGGGTCAGGACGAACTTTCCGCTGGCGACCATCATCGGGTTCGCGGGCCGGACCGACGGTTCGATGAAATCGATGTGGTATCCGCGCTCGCTCTCGAAGGGGACCGGGATGCCCAGTTTTTGGGCAATGGGCTTCGACCACGGGCCGAGCGCGAACACGATCCGGTCGGCTTCCATGCGGCCGTCGCGGGTGACCAGCGCCGTGATCGCGCCCGCGTCCATGTCGATGTCCGTGATCTCGGTCAGGCGAAGGTCACCGCCCTGTTCGACGAAGTGCCGGGCCAACGCCTGCACATATGCGCCGGGGTCCGAGATGCGCCCGTGGTTCTTG
>JBARXR010000178.1:0-3248 GCA_049647445.1 Jannaschia sp.
CAGCGCGCTTTCCCACGACACGTCCGCGCCGTTCACGCGCGGCGCAAGCAGCCGGTCGTCCAGCGACAGCGTCTCGCCCAGGGCCACGCCCTTGGAGCAAAGCCGCCCGTAATTGGCCGGATGCTCCGGGTCGCCGCGCACCGTCAGGCCCCCTGCGCCATCCGGCGCGGCGATCACGCCGCATCCGACGCCGCAATAGGCGCAGGTCGTGCGGACCTCGCCGGGGACTGCGGGGCGCGGATCGCTCATGCGACCTGCCCGCGACGCAGCCTTCGGGTGTCAAGAAGGATGCGCCCGCCGTCCAGCCGCACGGGATAGGTGTTGACCGATCCTGGATCCGCCCCCTGCGCCAGTCCGGTGTCGAGGCGCAGCACCATGTTGTGCAGCGGGCAGGTCACCGACCGGCCATGCACGATCCCCTCCGACAGCGGCCCGCCCCTGTGCGGACAGGCGTCGTCGATGGCGAAGATCTCGTTCTCCTGGGTGCGGAACACCGCGACGCACCCCTGCGCCGTGCGCACGATCCGCGCGCCCCGCCGGGGGATGTCGTCCAGCGCACCGATGTCGGTCCAATCGCTCATTCCGCCGCCTCCAGCTTCAGGTTCGCCAGCGGCGCATAGAGCGCGCGGTAGGCGGGCTTTGTCCGTTCCGCCCATGGGTCGTGCTGCACGAAGGTCTGCGCATGATGGAACCGGGCGGCCAGGGCCCGGCGGCTGTCGCCATCGGTCACGACCCGCTCCACGATGTGGTCGAGGCCCACCACGTCCATCCACTTGTACATCCGCTGAAGATACGCGGCCTCTTCGCGGTAGAGCTGGATGACGGCGGCGGTATGTTCGAGAACCTCGTCTTCGGTCCGCACCGTGCACATCACCTCCGTGCCCCTGATATCCAGCCCCGCCGCGCCGCCGACATGCAGGACGTATCCGCTGTCCACACAGACCACGCCGACATCCTTGCAGGTCGCCTCCGCGCAGTTGCGCGGGCAGCCCGAGACCGCCAGCTTGACCTTCGCGGGCGTCCACGACCCCCAGAGCGCCTTTTCCAGCCGGATGCCGAGGCCCGTGCTGTCTTGTGTCCCGAACCGGCAATGGTCCGTCCCCACGCAGGTCTTCACCGTCCGCAGGCCCTTGGCATAGGCCTGCCCGGAGACCATGCCCGCCGCGTTCAGGTCGGCCCAGATGTCCGGCAGGTCCTGCTTCCGGACACCCAGCAGGTCGATCCGCTGCCCGCCGGTGACCTTGACGGTCTGCACGTTGTATTTCTCGGCGGCATCCGCGATCGCGCGCAGCTCGCCCGCGGTGGTGATCCCGCCCCACATGCGCGGCACCACGGAATAGGTGCCGTCCTTCTGGATGTTGCCGTGCATCCGCTCGTTCACGAACCGGCTCTGGTCGTCGTCGATATACTCGCCGGGCCAGTCGGCCAGCAGATAATAGTTCAGCGCCGGGCGGCAGGAGGCACAGCCGCACGGCGTGGTCCAGCCGCATTCCTGCATCACGGCGGCCATGGATTTCAACGCCTTCGCCTTGATCAGGCGGCGCACGTCCATATGCGTCAGCGGCGTGCAGGGGCACATCGGCTTGACCGTCTGAACCTCGAACGCATCGCCCAACGTCAGGGCCATCACCTGCTCGACCAGCCCCGAGCAGGAGCCGCAGGACGCGCTGGCCTTGGTCCCGGCCCGCACCTCCGTCAGCGTCGTGGCCCCGCCCCGGATCGCGTCGACGATCGTGGATTTGCAAATGCCGTTGCAGCCGCAGATTTCTGCGTCACCCGGTAAGGCTGCAACGGCTGCCAAAGGGTCCGCCTGGGCACCCCCCTGGAACGCCGGGCCGAAGATCAGCGTATCGCGCATCCCCGTCACATCGGTCCGGTCCTTGATGAGACCGTGAAACCACGCGCCGTCGCCCGTGTCGCCGTACATCACCGCGCCGATCAGGCGCTGACCCTCCAGCACCAGCCGCTTGTAGATGCCGCGCGACGGGTCGCGGAACACGATGTCCTCGCGCCCCTCCGCCTCGGCAAAGTCGCCCGCCGAAAACAGGTCGCAGCCCGTGACCTTCAGCTTGGTCGACACCTCCTTCTGCACGAAGGTCGCGTCCTCGCCCATCAGGGTCTTGGCCACGACCGCCGCCTGGTCGTCAAGCGGCGCGACAAGGCCGAAGATCGCGCCGTCGTGTTCTATGCATTCGCCCACCGCGAGGACATCGGCGTCCGAGGTCACCATCCTGTCGTCGACGTGGATGCCCTTGCCGACGGCCAGGCCCGCGTCCTGCGCCAGTTTCACGTTTGGCCGGATCCCCACCGCCATGATCAGAAGATCGCAGGGCAGTTCGGTCCCGTCGTCGAGGATCAGCGCCCTGACCCGCCCGTCCTCGCCGACGATCTCGCGGGAATTCGCGCCGCACAGGACCCGGATGCCCTTCTTCTCCAGTGCCTTGCGCAGCAGATACCCGGCGGCCTCGTCCAGTTGCCGCTCCATCAGGTGACCGTTGATGTGCACCACCGTCACGTCGACCCCGCGCAGGCGCAGACCGGCGGCGGCCTCCAGCCCCAGCAAGCCGCCGCCGATCACCACCGCCCGCGCGCCGTGCGGGCCGCTGATGTCGATCATCCGGTTGGTGTCCTCGAGGTCGCGGTAGGCGATCACCCCGTCGAGGTCGTGGCCGGGCAAGGGAATGATGAACGGGTTGGACCCCGTCGCGATCAAAAGCTTGTCATAGGGCACGTCGCCCTTTTCGCCGGTCACGATCCGGGCGGCACGGTCGATCGCGGTGATCCGCTCTCCGAACCGGCAGGCGATGCCCCGCGCCGCGTACCAGTCGTCGTCGTGGGTGACGATTTCCGCGAAGGATTTTTCGCCCGACAGGACCGGCGACAGCATGATGCGGTTGTAGTTCCCACGCGGCTCGGCGTTGAACAGGGTCACGTCCCAGCCATCGGACGCGGCCGTGAACAGGTGCTCCAGCGCACGGCCCGATGCCATGCCCGCACCGATCACGACCAGTTTCTGCTTGCTCATGGGGACCATCCTCTCAGTTGTACCAGGCCACGATGTGGGACAGGCCGCCCCCCGCATAGATCGGCAGGCCCACGAAGGAGGCATAGCCTTCGGGCAATCCGGCGGCGCTGCGCGCGACGACCGGCCGGCCCGAGCCGATGACCTGGCCGATGACGCCCTTCCAGGCGGTCGCGGTGGGCGCATTCTCGTTCGCGCCCGCGCCCTCGTCGCGCCACAGCGGGCC
>JBARXR010000179.1:0-3859 GCA_049647445.1 Jannaschia sp.
CGACTCGGGCGCGCAGGTCGTCGTTCTGGACGACGGCTTCCAGAACCCCGCGCTGGTCAAGGACCTGTCGATCGTGGTGGTGGATGCGGGGGCGGGCTTCGGCAATGGACGGGTTCTTCCCGCAGGACCGCTGCGGGAGCCGGTGGCGGCAGGATTGGCCCGCGCGGATTTCACGCTGTCGATCGGCAACGAGGCGGACAGGGCGCGGCTGTCGCTGCCCGGCGAACCGCCGCGCCTGACCGGACGGCTCGATCCGCTCAAAACGGGACTGCAGTGGGCTGGACTGCCCGTCTTTGCCTTTGCCGGTATCGGGCGACCCGAGAAGTTTTTCGAAACCCTGCGCGCGCTCGGAGCGGATCTGCGGGGCGCGGTGGCGCTGGCGGACCATCAACCGCTGACGCCCGCCCTGTTGCGGCGGCTGGGGGACACGGCCGCAAGACTTTCGGCACAGCCCGTCACGACGGAAAAGGACGCAGTGCGGTTGCCCGCGTCCCTGCGGGGACAGGTGATGACCCTGCCCGTGCGCCTGAAGCTCGACGACTGGGGGCCACTGGACGCAGCCCTCGGTCGTCTCGGGCTTTAGCTTGCGGCGTCGTCCACAAGCCGACCGATCTGGGACAGCGACATGTTGCCCGAATGGGCATCGCCATTGATGAGGAACGTCGGCGTGGAGCGCACGCCGTCCCGCGCCGCATTTGCCTGATACCAGGAATAGAGACCCTCGGCGGTCGCAGCGTCCTGTAGGCAGGCGTCCAGCTCGGCCTGTTCCAGTCCGGCCGTCAGCCCGATTCGCTTGAGGCTGTCGGCCACGGCGGTTGCGTCGCCCTGGCGCGCCCATTCGCCCTGAGACTGGTAAATCAGATCGGCAACACCGAAGTACCTGTCCGGTCCCGCGCACCGCGCGATCATCGACGCCCAGAGGCCGTAGCGGTCGAAGAAGACCTCACGATAGGTGAAGTGAACCTTGCCCGTGTCGATGTATTCGGCCTTGAAGGCCTTGAATGTGTCGGCGTGAAAGCTGGCACAATGCGGGCAGGTGAAACTGGCGTATTCCACGACCTTCACCGGGGCATTGGGATCGCCCAGCATCATGTCCGGAATGTCGACCGCCCCCTGTGCATGAGCCGCGCCGAAGTCGAAACCCACCGGCGCACCGGCATCGCCGCGCGGCCAGAAGACAGCGGCCCCACCGGCGGCGGTGCCTGCGGCAAGGAGGGACAAAAGCGTGCGGCGGTTCAACATTGCGGTCTCCGGATGGGTCAAGGGCGTTGTTTGGATATGATGTTTCCGGCCAACCGTTCAAGCGCCTGGCGCAGGGCCGGATCGCCAATGGCCTGTGTCGTCTCGCGCGCGGCGGCCTGCACCTCCGGCGACGGGGCGGATTTGGCGGGTTCGGGGCGGGGCGTGAAGTCGACCTGCCCTTCCGCGAACCCGGTCGGGGCGGTCTGCGTCACGTCGATCCGGCTGATCGCGTTGTAGCCGTAGCATGCGTTCACCCGCTCGCGCAGCTTGGGCAGCTGCATCTGCAGGATCGGAGCATGGGCCCCGGTGGTCAGGAGCGTCAGAACGGCACCGAACCCGCCCCGCGGAAAGCCGACCTTCACGGGACGACAGATCGCGGCCGTGTCGGCCCCGGCGATCTCGGCCCAACGCGTCAGCAGACGGGATTCGGAAAAACCACGCTTCTCGCTCAACCGCTTGATATCGCGATCGACGAGGGCCGATACACGGCGGGGGCCTTTGCGGAATGTCACCATCTGCGGACTTTCTTGTCTCCGGCCTGCACTCTACATCACCGGAGGCCGCAGGATACAGGGGGAGGCATCACGGATGCGTGAGGGTTTGGCGCAAACGTTGCTCGACTGGTACGATGGCAATGCGCGCGAAATGCCGTGGCGGGTCGGACCGGCGGCGCGTGTGCGGGGTGTGCGCCCCGATCCGTATCGCGTCTGGCTGTCGGAAATCATGCTTCAACAAACGACGGTCGCGGCGGTGCGCGCGTATTTCGGGCGGTTCACGGCGCGCTGGCCGACGGTGGCCGATCTGGCCGCCGCAGAGGATGCGGAGGTAATGGGGGAATGGGCGGGCCTTGGGTATTATGCGCGCGCGCGAAACCTGCTGAAATGCGCGCGGGTCGTGGTGTCGGAACGGGACGGGATCTTTCCCGAAACGGAAGCCGAACTTCTGACGCTGCCGGGCATCGGCCCCTATACCGCCGCAGCAGTCGCCGCGATCGCCTTCGACCGGCCCGCTGCCGTGGTAGATGGCAATGTGGAGCGCGTGATGGCGCGACTGCGCAGGATCGAGACACCCCTGCCGGACGCAAAGCCCGCGATCCGGGACGCCACCGCGGCCCTGACACCGGACGACCGCCCCGGCGACTATGCGCAGGCGGTGATGGACCTCGGCGCGACGATCTGCACACCTCGCAGCCCGGGCTGCATGATCTGCCCCTGGCGCGACGCCTGCGCGGCGCGGCAAGCGGGCATCGCGGAGACCCTGCCGCGGAAGACACCGAAGGCGGCAAAGCCCGTTCGGCGTGGCCTCGTCTATGTCGCGCGGCGCGGCACGACGTGGCTTGTCGAACAGCGGCCGGACAAGGGTCTTCTGGGCGGGATGCTTGGCTTTCCGACGACCGATTGGGGCGATGCCCCCACACCCG
Organism: Jannaschia sp.; assembly: GCA_049647445.1. Classification (GTDB taxonomy): domain Bacteria; phylum Pseudomonadota; class Alphaproteobacteria; order Rhodobacterales; family Rhodobacteraceae; genus Jannaschia. Next base: position 2,663 of record JBARXR010000179.1, read on the forward strand.
CGCCCCCGGCGCTGGCCGATTGGCAGGACGCGGGCGAGGTGCGCCACACGTTCACGCATTTCCACCTGATCCTGACGGTCCTGTTCGCGCAGTCCGCCGGCCCGGCAAAACGCGGCACATACGCGCCCCTCGACCCCACGACCCTGCCGACGGTGTTTCGCAAGGCGCACAAACTGGTGACGCAAGGTCGCGGCGCAAACGATTGAGCGGGAGGGGGTTGGCCTGCTAGGGTACGTCACCGCACGCAAGGGCCCCGCCTCGAATGTCGATATCCGCCGTCCCCGACGCCACCCTCCGCAGCCCGTTGCACGCCCTGCCGTTCTGGGCGTCCCTGACGATGCTGCCGATCATCTGGGTCAGTGCGGTGATGGGTGGATGGTGGCTGCTGCTGATGCCGGTCTACACGTGGTGGGCCTTTTCCGTGCTCGATGCGCTGGCGGGCGTCGACGAGGGCAACCCGGACCCGCTGGCGGATCGGGCGGGCCTGGGCTGGTATCGTGCGATCACTCTGATCTGGGCGCCGTTGCAGCTTGTGACGCTTTTCGCCCTGATCTGGTACGCGACACGGGCGACGCATCTGGCTCCGCTGGAACTTTGCGGCCTGTTCTTCGGGATGGGGATCGTCTCCGGGACGATCGGCATCAACTACAGCCACGAATTGATGCACCAGAAGCCGCGCCTCGATCGCTGGCTGTCGGACATCCTGTTGGCGATGGTCCTCTATTCGCATTTCCGGTCCGAGCATCTTTTGGTCCACCACCGCTATGTGGCCACCCCGCGAGACCCTGTCACGGCGCGCTACAACGAAGGCTTTCATCGGTATTTCCCGCGTGTCGTCCAAGAATGCCTGAAGTCGGCGTGGCGGGCGGAGGCGTCGATGCTGGCGCGCAAATCCCTGTCGAAATGGCACAGCAGCAACCCGTTCTGGAGATATTGGGCGCTCCAGGGGGGGATGCTGTGCCTTGCGTTCGCGTTCGGCGGCTGGCTCGGAGTGGGGCTGTTCGCCCTGCAGGCGGGGGTTGCCATCTGGCAATTGGAGCTTGCGAATTACGTGGAGCATTACGGCCTGACCCGCCGCCATCTGGGAGACGGCAAGTACGAGCCCGTCCGCCCGCATCATTCGTGGAACTCGGCCAGGAAGGCGTCGAACTGGCTGCTGATCAACCTGCAACGGCATTCCGATCACCACTACAAGCC
>JBARXR010000180.1:0-1781 GCA_049647445.1 Jannaschia sp.
CCTCGGGGCCGGTCAGACGGCCCTGTCCTTATTTTAACCTGATGAACCGAATAGGTGTCCCATGTCGCGTGTCTGCGAACTCACCGGAAAAGGCCCGATGTCGGGCAACAACGTCAGCCACGCGAACAACAAGACCCGTCGCCGCTTTCTGCCGAACCTCAACGATGTGACGCTTCAGTCCGAATCGCTGGGCCGGTCCTTCAAGCTGCGCATTTCCGCGTCCGCCCTGCGCACCGTCGATCACCGCGGCGGTCTCGACGCCTTCCTCGCCAAGGAAAAGGACGTGAATCTGTCCGACCGGGCGCTGAAGATCAAGAAGGACATCGCCAAGTCCACCAGCACGGCCTCCGCTCTCGAAGCCTGAGGCATCGCGACGGCACAGACGGTCAGGGCGCCCCGGGGCGCCCTTTTTCGTCCGGGCGATCATCGTCGCCCGCGACCTGCCCGATCAGCCACCGCCGCAGCAGGCGCACGCGCGCCGTCATCCGTCCCGGCAGCGTGACCATGTAATATCCGAGCGATCCGCTGCCCAGCGCGCAGACCTTCACCAACTGGCCCGCTGCAACCTGCCGCTCGATCAGCGTGCGGGGCTGGACCGTGACCCCCTGACCGGCCTGCGCCGCACTCAGCACCATCCAGTTGGTCCCCATCAGCTGCATCTTGACCGCATCGAGATCGATCCCCGCCTGTTCGATCATGCTGCGCCGTTCAAGCATGTAATGCTCCATCAGCCACGGCAGGCCGGCGACATCGCCGACGCAGTCCGCCCGACGCCCGTTCAGCAGTGCCGGATGGACGACCACCCAGAAATCGCCGTCGGTCAGCAATTCCGAATCCACCCCCGGCCAGTTGCCCGAGCCGTGACGGATGGCCATGTCGATATCGCCCGCCCTGAGGTCGATCACCTCGACATTCGGCAGGATGTTGAGCGGGATATCGGCGTGCCGCGTCCAGAAGTCGCCGATCCGGGGCATCAGCCAGTTTGCGGCAAAGGCGGGTGTCACCGAAAGCGACAGCGGCCGCGTGTTCTCGTCATCACGAAGCCGGTCGAGGGCGACGGCGATCGTCTCGAACCCCTCCGACAGCGCCAGCGCCAGATCCTGTCCGGCCGCCGTCAGCGCCACGCCGCGTCCCTCGCGCACCACAAGCGTGCGCGAAAGATGCGCTTCGAGGTTGCGGACGTGCTGCGCCACCGCCGGATGCGTGACGTTGAGGTCCCGCGCCGCGGCCGAGAAACTGCCCAGCCGCGCCACGGCTTCGAAAGCGCGCAACTGGACGAGGGGCGGGATATCCTTCCAGGTCAGCATATGAAAGTCCAGGTTACATGTTAAAAGTCATACTGCTTTGCGTCAGCCTGAAGAAAGCAACAGTATTGGGTCACCAGCTACAAGCATAGGAGACCGACATGAAAGTTTCAATAAAGGCCGTACTGCACAGTATGTTCGGGGAAACCCGTCTGCGCCCCCTTCCCGGAACACCCACCCCGGAAGACTATTTCGTTGCCGAGATGCAGCGTCGCGCCGACGATCACCAGCGCGGCCGGGGTGGCGTCAGCCGCCGGGGCGACTGGTAGGGTCGCGGCTCAGGCGGCGCCCAGCACCGCGTCCACCCAGTCCGGCACGATCCGGCTGGCCGGGCCGATCCGTGCCGCATCGAACCGCCCGCCCGAAGGCTCCAGGTTCAACTCCAGCGTCCGCGCCCCGAAGGCGCGGGCGATCTCGACGAAACCCGCCGCGGGATAGACCGTCCCCGAGGTGCCGATGCTGACGAAAAGCTCCGCA
>JBARXR010000181.1:0-5754 GCA_049647445.1 Jannaschia sp.
ACACCGACCGTCCCGCCTCGAGACCGCAGGCTTGACGGTTCATTGGTGCTCGAATAGGGCTCTCAGCTGAGTGCGGGCGTTGTGTAATGGTAAGACCTCAGCCTTCCAAGCTGATGATGCGGGTTCGATTCCCGCCGCCCGCTCCAAGATCCCGGCAGTTGTCAAATTCCGAGCATACCGCGAACCATCGGCAACAGAACGGCTGCGATCACGCCAACTGTTCCGCCGACAAGCGCACGTATCCAGAGGCGCGGCGTCTGCGGCGTCAAGGCCGCGAGCAGGCTGCAGACGACGCCATAGAAGGCAAGCGCCGTGACATCGAAGACTGAGGCCATGAACCCTCCGGGAAATGTGCATGGGACAACTTGCGCGCGGGGCCGCGCGCAGGTCAATCCTGTCGCAGTCCTGTCAACTTGCGCTGGCGGTCGCGGGTGGTTACCTCAACTCGCGCAGAACCGGAGGACATATGGTCGACATCGCGAATGAGGCAGACCGTGAAGGTTCGAAGCGTATTGGCAGCCTGCGGTCGCTGATGCCGTTTTTCCGGCCCCACACGGGAATGGTCGTTGCGGCTGCGAGCGCCTTGATCTCGACGGCGATCGTCTCGCTGGTGCTGCCCTTGGCGGTGCGCCGCGTGGTGGACGGGTTCCAGACAGGGACCGAGGCGCTGCTCGACCAATATTTCGCGGCTGCCCTGGTGATTGCGGCGCTTCTCGCGATCGGGACCGGCCTGCGCTATTACCTGGTCACACGGCTTGGGGAACGCGTGGTGGCGGACATCCGCAAGGCCGTTTTTGCGCGCATGATCCGCATGTCGCCGAATTTCTATGATGGCATCATGACCGGCGAAGTCCTGAGCCGGATCACGACCGATACCACCCTTCTGCTGTCGGTCATCGGATCTTCGGTGTCGGTCGCGCTGCGTAATGTGCTGATTTTCGTGGGCGGTATGGGTCTGATGCTTTGGACGGCCCCGAAGCTGTCGGGTATGGTCTTCCTGCTTGTGCCGGCAGTGATCGTGCCGATCATTGTGCTTGGCCGCCGGCTGCGCAAACTCAGCCGGGAGAACCAGGACTGGATCGCCGAGTCCTCCGGCAAGGCGTCGGAATGGCTGCTGAGTGCGCAAACCGTGCAGGCCTATACCTTCGAGGGTGAGGCATCGCGCCGGTTCGACGACGTGACGGAAGAAAGTTTCAATTCCGCGCGCACCCGCATTCGTGTCCGGGCGATCATGACATTCATCGTCATCTCGCTGACGTTCGCTGGCATCGTCGGTGTCCTGTGGATGGGCGCGCGCGACGTGCGGGCCGACGTCATGTCCATCGGGGAGCTGATCCAGTTCCTGATCTACGCCATCATGGTCGCTGGTGCCGTTGCGGCCCTTTCGGAGATCTGGGGCGAGTTGCAGCGCGCGGCCGGCGCAACCGAGCGGCTGGTCGAATTGCTGGAAGTCGAGGACGACGTCCGCGACCCGGCGCAGGCCACCCCCTTGCCGAAAGGAGAGGCTATTGCCTTCGAGGGCGTCACCTTCCGCTATCCCACACGCGCCTCGGTCAAGGCCCTCGATGCCGTGACCCTCGACGTGGCCCCGGGCGAAACGGTGGCCCTCGTCGGCCCCTCGGGCGCCGGAAAGTCGACGATGATCCAGCTGTTGCAGCGCTTCTATGATCCGGGCGAGGGGCGGATCACCCTCGGCGGCACCGACTTGCGCGACATGGATCGAAACACGTTCCGTCGCCGGATGGCTCTGGTCCCGCAGGACCCCGTGATCTTTGCCGCCAGCGCGCGGGACAACATCCGGTTCGGCAATCCCGATGCGACCGACGCCGAGGTCGAGGCCGCGGCGCGGGCCGCCGCGGCCCATGACTTCCTGACTGCCTTGCCGGATGGCTATGACACCTACGTGGGCGAACGGGGTGTCATGCTGTCGGGCGGGCAGAAACAGCGGATCGCGATCGCGCGCGCAATTCTCCGCGATGCACCGGTGCTGTTGCTGGACGAGGCGACATCTGCGCTGGACGCAGAGAGCGAGCGGGCCGTGCAGGATGCCGTGGCCAATCTTGCCAAGGGGCGCACGACGATCATCGTCGCCCACAGGCTGGCGACGGTCAAGCAGGCGGACCGGATCATCGTGATGCAGGATGGCCGCATCGCCGCGGAGGGAACGCATGACGAACTGGTCGCTGCCGGAGGCCTCTATGCAAGGCTCGCGCGGCTGCAATTCACGGACGGTTTGGCGGCAGAATAGACTGGCCGGTTCGCATGGCACAATGTGACGGCGGGCAAATGGGGCGCGAGACCGGTCGCAACGGGCGCGGGTGATGTATCGGTCGCGGGTGAGCCGCGGCATCATGCCGGGTATCCTTTCTGGTTCCGTCTGTCGGGAACGCTGGCGCGCCGCCGGGACGCTTGACGGTCATCCCTTGATTTCTCCGCCACGGCCTGTGGAAACCCATCCGTGGTTTCATGAACACTGCTGAGAGAGACCGGGAAGGCACGTCCCGAGGAAGCCGTGTGCAGTTCGGAACGCGACTGGTACGCACCGCTCCGGAGTGAGGTGGCATCGTGCACTCATGTCGATGTCTTCCTCGAATATCTCGCGCCGGATTTCGGTCACGTGCACAATCGCGGCCAAGCGCCGCAGCGTCGCGCTTGTGTTTGCAGCATGTTTTCACCATCTAACCCTGAAGGAATTCGCGGGGGGAGCCGCGGACATCAGGGAGGGACGGCCCATGGCATCTTTTGCCAACCGACAGGACATTCTCGACATTCAGGCTGCCGGGACATGGGAGCAGGTCCAGCCTGCGACCACACTCTATGAGCTTTTGTCGAACACAGCCGCCGTCCACGGCGACCGTCCTGCCATTACCTTTCAGCTCTTTTCCGGACCGAGCGACCCGGCTGAAACCCTGACATGGTCGCAGTTCAAGGGGCGCATCACGCAGGCCGCGAACCTCTTTCGCAAGCTGGGTGTCGGAGAGACGGATACCGTCGCCTACGTCCTGCCAAATTGCAACGAGACAGCCGCCGTCCTGCTCGGCGGCTGCGTGGCCGGAATAGCGAACCCGATCAACCCGCTGCTCGATGCGGAACAGATCGCGGCCATCCTGCGTGAGACCAAAGCCAAGGTGGTCGTCACGCTGCGCGCGTTCCCGAAGACCGACGTGGCACAGAAGGTCGCTGCTGCCGTGGCCCTTGCCCCGGATGTGCAGACTGTCCTCGAAGTCGACCTTCACCGCTATTTGACCGGCATCAAGAAGCTGATCGTGCCGCTGATCCGCCCGAAGAACCCGGTGGAACACGAGGCCCGCGTGCTCAACTGGACTGCGGAGGTGGGCAAACAGCGCGCCGACGCACTTGATTTTCCCGATGCGTCCGGGGACCGTGTTGCCGCCTATTTCCACACCGGCGGTACGACAGGGATGCCCAAGGTCGCGCAGCACACCTATTCGGGAATGATCTACAATGGCTGGGTCGGGCATCGGCTTTTGTTTACCGAACAGGATGTGGTGATCTGCCCCTTGCCGATGTTTCACGTTTTCGCCTGCCACGTCATCCTGATGGCGATGGTCGCGTCCGGAGCGCATGTCGTATTCCCGACGCCACAGGGATACCGTGGAGAGGGCGTGTTCGACAACTTCTGGAAGCTGGTCGAGCGATGGAAGATCACCTTTGTCATCACTGTTCCGACCGCCATGTCGGCCCTGATGCAACGCCCCGTGAACGCCGACATCTCGTCCATCAAGACCGCCTTCTCAGGTTCTTCACCGCTTCCGGTCGAATTGTTCCGCCGTTTCGAACGGGACACCGGCGTCACGGTCGTCGAAGGATACGGCCTGACCGAGGCGACCTGTCTTGTGTCCTGCAATCCGGTCGACGGCGAGAAGAAGATCGGCTCCGTCGGCATCCCGTTCATGTACTGCGACGTCAAGATTCTGACCGGAAAGGGTAGTGGACCGGTGGAATGCCCCGCCGATACGGTGGGAGAGATTTGCATCTCGAGCCCCGGGGTCTGGGTGGACAATACCTACACCGAGGCCGACAAGAACAGGGACCTGTTCCACACGGTCGGGAACCGGGGGTATCTGCGCACAGGTGATCTGGGACGCATCGACGCGGATGGCTATCTCTGGATCACGGGGCGCGCAAAGGACCTGATCATTCGTGGCGGGCACAACATCGACCCCGCCGAGATCGAGGAGGCCCTTGCCGGTCACCCGGCTGTTGCGATGGTGGGGGCAATCGGCCAGCCAGACGCCTTTGCAGGCGAACTGCCGTGCGCCTATGTCGAGTTGGTTGCGGGCGCGACGGTCACGTCTGAGGAGTTGGTGGACTTTTGCAAGACCCATGTCCACGAGCGGGCGGCGCAACCGAAATATATCGAGATCCTTGCTGAACTGCCAAAGACTGCCGTCGGTAAGGTGTTCAAGCCCGACCTGCGCAGGAGCGCCATCACCCGCGTCTACAACGAGGCGCTTGCGGCTGCCGGGGTCGCCGCCAAGGTGGTCTCCGTCGTGGAAGACAATAAGCGGGGTCTTGTGGCCAAGCTGGAGCGGACCGGCGACGTCGAGGACCGGGACGTGGTCGCGGTCATGGGAAACTACACGCGCCCCTGGGATTGGAACTGACGCATCCGGCTTGATCGTCGGCGACGTCATCGGGGCGGGAATGCACGCGACGCGAACCCGTCACTATCCTCGGGCTGATCCCGTCCGGGCCGTATCTCCCGTTGCCTTCCGGCGTCGGCGCAGGGTCAGTCCAGCGTGACCAAGTCGGACGCGGAGGACCTGCCGTCCCGGCCTTCCCGCATTTCGAACTGCACTTTCTGATTGTCCCGCAGCCCGGTCAGCCCCGCGCGTTCTACGGCGGAAATATGGACGAAAATGTCCTTTCCCCCATCATCTGGCGCGATGAAGCCATAGCCTTTCGTCGTATTGAACCATTTCACGGTGCCAGTCGCCATGACCGTGTCTCCTTCGTCGATCGTCCCGCCCGCACCATCGCGACGGGTTGGCGAGCGCGGTCTTTCGGGTGGACACCTCTGCGACCAACGATCACATTTGCAGAGCTATTATCCGCGCAAAATCCGTCAAGGGGAACGCGCCGCAGTGTGCCGGGGAAGCAGAGAAATGATCGAAATCCATGGGTTGAAGGCTTGCGATACGTGCAGAAAAGCGTTGAAAGCCCTCAATGACGCCAAAGTTGAAAGCAGCCTTCGCGACCTGCGCGCGACACCCCCGTCGCGTCCGGAGATCGAACGATGGCATGCGGTTTTCGGCGACAGCTTGCTGAACATCCGGTCAACGACTTGGCGTGGATTATCGGCGGAGGAACGCGGCGGCGAGCCGATCGACCTGATGGTCGCATATCCGGCCTTGATCAAGAGGCCGGTCGTGCTGGACGGGAACCAACTCTATCTGGGGTGGACGCCCGCAACGCGGTCGGCAATCGGGCTCTAGGTCACGCGCGCGGAAGGCGCAGGACGACGTTGCGTCCACTGCGCTGATAGCTCAACTCGCTTTCACCGATAGCCGTGACGCGACCGCGATCGAGTTGATCTCCGACCTCCACCTTGACGTATCGCCCATTCGAAAGCCGAACGAGGGCGCGTCGGGCGCTTGGCCGTCCATAGACGCCGATCAGGTTGATCTGGTTGAGGGACAGGACGTTCTGCTCGGTTGCGGCGCGGGCCACATTGCCGCCGGCCGACCGGGTCTGCTGCCGCCCGTTGTCCACGACGCGCGGTGCGGACGG
>JBARXR010000182.1:0-2651 GCA_049647445.1 Jannaschia sp.
GCCCTCGACGACACCACCGCGAATGCCCTCCCCGAGATGGTCGCGCTCGACCCGGAACGACGGGCCCGGATCATAGCTTTTCTTGAGGCGAACACCCGCATTCCAGGCGAGGTCCGGGCGCGCATGCTGACGCAGATGCAGGACACGCAGGTCCCCGCAGCGATGGTCGAACGGATCGAGTCGCGGATGGGGGGCTGACGCATGGGTCTTCTGGGGTACTTCGCGCGGCACCGGACGGTCGCCAACCTGCTGCTGGTTCTGATGCTGGCGGCGGGGGCACTGGCCCTGCCGAACATGCGCGCGCAATTCTTCCCCGATGTCGTGGTCGAGGACGTGACGGTGCGCGTGACATGGGAAGGCGCGGGCGCAGAGGATGTGGACCTTGGAATCGTGCAGGTCCTCGAACCCGCGCTTCTGTCCGTGGAGGGCGTGACCGACAGTCAGGCGACGGCCCGCGAGGGCAGCGCCTCGATCACGCTGGAGTTCGAACCGGGGCGCGACATGGCCTCCGCCGCCTCCGACGTGCAATCCGCCGTCGATGCCGTGACCGGCCTTCCGGAAGGGATCGATGACCCCGACGTCCGTGAAGGCAGCTGGCGCGACCGCGTCACCGACGTGATCGTCACCGGTCCTGTCGGCGTGGACCAACTAGCGCGCATCACCGACGAATTCGTAAGCCGGCTGTTCGCAGCGGGCGTCACCCGCACCTCGGTCCGGGGCATCGCCGCCCCGGAGATCGTCGTGGAGGTGCCCACCGCGAACCTGCTGCGCTATGACACCACGCTGGCCGAGATCGCCACCGCCATCGGCGCGCAGGCGCAGGCGGACCCAGCAGGCGACGTGAGCGGGGCGAACGCGCGGGTGCGCACCGGCTCTGCCCGGCGAGAGGTGGCCGACATCGCGGAGGTTGTGATCCGGCGCAACGGCGACGGGTCGGCCCTGACTGTCGCGGACGTGGGCCGCGTGACGTCCGGCGGCGTCGATCGCGAAGGAGCCTATTTCGTGGGTGACGATCCCGCGATGTCGGTCCGGGTGGACCGCACCGCCGAAGGCGATGCCATCGGGTTGCAGCGGCAGGTCGAGGCCGTCGCGGCGGAGGTCCTGCAGGACGCGCCCAGCGGCGTGACCATCGAACTGATCCGCACAAGGACGGAGGCGATCACCGGACGCATCAACCTGCTGATCGACAACGCCCTGATGGGCCTCGCGCTGGTGGTCGTCCTGCTGTTCCTGTTCCTCAACGCGCGAACCGCCCTCTGGGTCGCGGCGGGTATTCCGGTGGCGATGCTGTCGGCGATCGCGCTGATGTGGGCCGCGGGGCTGACGATCAACATGATCTCTCTCTTCGCGCTCATCATCACGCTCGGCATCGTGGTCGACGACGCGATCGTGGTGGGCGAGCATGCCGACTTCCGGGCGCGACGGTTGGGCGAATCGCCGTTCGATGCCGCTGAAAATGCGGCACGGCGCATGTTCCTGCCGGTCTTTTCCGCCACGCTGACCACCGTTATCGCGTTCTTCGGGCTCGTCATCATCGGTGGCCGGTTCGGCACCCTGATCTCGGATATTCCCTTCACCGTGATCGTCGTGCTGATCGCCTCGCTCGTGGAATGCTTCCTGATCCTGCCGCACCACATGGCCGGGGCGCTCAGGCATACCGCGCGGGAGCATTGGTATGACGTCCCGTCCCGACTGGTGAACCGCGGCTTCGAATGGGTGCGCGAGACCTTGTTCCGCCCGTTGGTCCGCCTCGCGATCTGGGCGCGGTATCCGGTCGCCGCACTGGCTGTCCTTCTGCTGTCGACGCAAGCGGCGCTGTTCATCCGGGGCGACGTGCAATGGCGGTTCTTCGACTCGCCCGAGCAGGGGTCGATCACGGGCAATTTCGCCATGGTCGACGGCGCAACCCGTGCCGACACGCTGGAGCAACTGCGCGAATTGCAACGGGCCGCCTACGACCTCGGCGCACAATACGAGGCGGACTATGGCACCAACCCGCTGGCCTATGTGCTGGCAGAGGTGGGCGGCAACTCCGGCCGGTCCCTGCAGTCTGCCGACGACAAGGAGCCGGAACAGTTGGGGGCGATTTCCATCGAGTTGATCGATGCCGACCTGCGCCCCTATTCCTCGTTCCAGTTCGTCGAGGACTTGCAGACCGCCGCCCTGCAGCTGCCCCTGACCGAGGAAATCAGCTTCCGGGGGTGGCGGTCCGGTCCGGGTGGCGACGCCCTGTCGGTGGAATTCTTCGGCGCGGACTCGGCCACGCTCAAGGCCGCCGCCGAGGCTCTGAAGACTGCGGTGGCGCCCATCCCCGAGGTCTCGGCGGTCGAGGACAGCCTGCCCTTCGACAAGGATGAACTGATCCTCGAGTTGACACCGCAGGGCGAGGCCCTCGGCTTCGATATCGCGGCACTCGGCCGAACCTTGCGCGACCGTCTGGGCGGGATCGAGGCCGCGACCTTCCCGGTCGGGCCGCGCACCGGGTCGATCCGCGTGGAGCTGCCCGAGGACGAAATTCGCGCCGATTTCCTCGAAGGCCTGCGCCTGCCCGCCCCGACAGGGGGCGATGTCGCGCTTGCGGATATCGTGACGGTCGAGGTGCAATCCGGTTTCGCGACCATCCGGCGCGTGAACGGCCTTCAGGTCGTGAC
>JBARXR010000183.1:0-1650 GCA_049647445.1 Jannaschia sp.
TCTCGGACGCCATATCGCTGGTGATCGCCTTTGCCGCCCGCAAGATCGCGCGCAAACCCCGCGACGAAACCATGACCTTCGGCTACGCACGGGTAGAGATCGTGGCCGCGCTGATCAACTACACCTCGCTGATCATCATCGGTCTTTACCTGCTGTTCGAGGCGGTCATGCGGTTCTTCGATCCGCAACCGGTGGCGGGCTGGCTGATCGTCATCATTGCGGGCGTGGCGCTGGTGATCGACCTCGTGACGGCGCTGCTGACCTATTCGATGTCCAAAAGCAGCATGAACATCCGCGCGGCTTTCCTGCACAACGTGGCCGATGCCTTGGGATCGGTCGCCGTGATCGTCGCGGGCACGCTGATCCTGCTCTATGACTGGCATTTCATCGACCCGCTCGTGACGCTGATGATCGCGGGCTACATCCTGTGGCAATCGTTCAGCGAAATCGGGCCGGTGATCCGCATCCTGATGCTGGGCAGCCCGCCCGAGACGCGGACCAAGGACGTGCTGCAAGCCGTGCAAGCCGTGGACGGCGTCAGCGGCGTGCACCACGCGCATTTCTGGCAGATGACCGAACATCGCGGTGCGCTGGACGTGCATGTGGTGGTCGACAAGGGCGCGTGGGACAGGGCGGATGCGATCAAGGGAAACATCAAGCTGATGCTCAAGGACCGCTTCGGGATCGACCATTCGACACTGGAACTGGAATGCGGCTTTCACGCCTGCGACGATTCCTCGACGTTCGGATCGGACAACCCCGCATCACATGACCACAGCCATGCACATTGACCGGACCCCCCGTCGCCGCCCCGACAGGCCTCAGCCGCCTTCGTTCAGCGCGCCATTCTCCCATGTGCCGGTTTTCTCTTCGCCGGTGGCATAGCGCATGGTCCCGTCGCCCTGCCGCTTGCCCGCCTTGAACGTGCCGTCGTAGACATCTCCGTTGGCATAGGTCGCGACACCCTGACCTTCGATCTCGCCCTGCGTCCACTCGCCTTCGTAGACGAACCCGCTGGCCATCGTGATCTTGCCCTGCCCGTGACGCTGGCCGTCGTCGAACATGCCCTCATAGATTGTGCCGTCGGGATAGGTCGCCGTGCCCATGCCCTGCCGCTGCCCGTCTTGCCAGTTGCCCTCATAGCGATACCCGTCGGCATAGGTCATCACGCCCTCGCCGTGGTTGCGCGCGTTCCTGAAGCCGCCTTCATAGACGACGCCGTTGGTATAGGTCGCGCGCCCCTGACCTTCGATCACGCCCGCGACCCACTGCCCCTCATAGGTGGACCCGTCGGGATAGGTGATCTTGCCTTCGCCATCCGCCATGTCGTCGCGGAACGTCCCGACATAGACCGACCCGTCGGGATAGGTGACCTGCCCCTGACCTTCGATCTGCCCCGCGACCCAGGATCCGGTATAAATATAGCCGTCGGTCCCGGTGAAGGTGCCTTGCCCGTCGCGGCGGTCGTCCTTGAAGTCGCCTTCGTAGACATCCCCGTTCTCATAGGTGACCTTGCCCTTGCCCTCGCGTCGGCCCCCGACCAGATCACCTTCGTAGACGTCGCCGTTGGGCTGGGTCAGGGTACCGGTGCCGTCGATCTGGCCGTCCTGCCACAGGCCGACATAGACCAGCCCGTCAGGCATCGTCAGC
>JBARXR010000184.1:0-6874 GCA_049647445.1 Jannaschia sp.
GGTTCCGTCGCTGGACTTCGGCGACGATCTGCGGATCAAGCACTGGGCGGTGCTGATCTTCATCACCGCGGGCGCGGCGATCGTCGCCTTCACCAACTCCCGCATGACCGCCGTCGCGGCCCTTGGCGTCGTCGGCGTCGGCGTGGCCCTGATCTTCATCATGTTCGGCGCGCCCGACGTCGCGATCACGCAGTTGCTGGTGGAAGTTCTGCAGGTCGTCCTCGTGGCCGTCGCAATGCTCAAGCTGCCGCATCTCAATCGCGAGAACGTCAAGACCCTGCGGCTTTGGGATCTCATTCTGGCGTTGGTGCTCGGCTGCCTCGTGACGATCATCCTGTTGTTGGTCACGGCCACGCCGTTCGACCTTGCCCTGACCGAATTCTTCGAAGCGACGTCGGCCCCGCTCGCCTACGGCCGCAACATCGTGAATGTGATCCTCGTCGATTTCCGGGCCCTCGATACCTTTGGCGAGATCGCAGTGGTCGCCATCGCGGCACTCGGGGCTTTCGCGCTGCTGCGTGGCACCAGAAAGGGCATGTCATGAAGTCGTCGCTGATCGTCCGTGCCGCGACGCGCCTGCTGGTGGGCCTGCTGCTGCTGTTTTCGATCTGGATGCTGCTGCGTGGCCACAATGAGCCGGGTGGCGGCTTTATCGGCGGGCTGATCGGGGCAACGGGATTCATCCTCTATGCCATCGCGCACGGCTGTCACGCGGCGCGTGAAGCCCTGCGCATGGAGCCGCAGACGATCGCCGTCGCGGGCCTTGGCATCGCCCTGATCGCCGGTGTTGCGGCCTTCGTGTTCGGCGACGGTATGTTTACCGGCCAATGGCTGTTCATCGGGGCGACGGAGGGCGACAAGGGCATCCCGCTATCAACCGTCCTCGTGTTCGATATAGGCGTCTACCTCGTGGTTCTCGGATCGGTCCTGACGCTTGTTCTGACGCTGGAGGAAGAAGTCTGATGGAGGTCCTTGTGGCCATAATGGTCGGCGCGCTGGTGACGGCATCGGTCTATCTGATGCTGGCGCGCAATGTCCTGCGGTTTCTCTTCGGCCTGATCCTTTTGTCGAACGCCGCGAACCTGCTGATTTTCGCATCCGGTGGCCTGACACCCGAGGCACCGCCGCTGATCGCTCTCGGGGCCAACGCGCCGCCGGCGGGGGTCGCGAACGCCTTGCCTCAGGCCTTGGTGCTTACCGCCATCGTGATCGGCTTCGGCCTGTTCGCCTTTGCCCTGGTACTGATCTATCGTGGTTATCAGAACCTCGGGACGCTCGACTCTGACGAGATGCGCCTGGCCGAGCCGAAAGACGCGACAAAGTGACCGCCTCTCTCCTGCTCCCCCTACCGCTGATCCTTCCTTTCGCGACGGCCGTCCTGGCCTTTCTCTTCCGTCGCAACCGTGAGGGCCGCTGGATCTCGGTTCTGGGCTCTGCCGCAATGCTGCTCGCCGGGATCCTGCTGCTCATGCGTGTGCTGGCCGAGGGACCGATCGCCGCGCAGATGGGCGAATGGCCAGCGCCGTTCGGCATCACGCTGGTGGCCGACACACTGTCCGCCGTCATGGTCGTCATCACCGGAATCACGGCACTGGCGGTCAGTATCTATGCCGTCACCGACATCACCGACGAGATGGAGGAGCTTGGATATCACGCGCTGTTCCAGGTCCTGATCGCGGGGGTCACCGGCTCGTTCCTGACCGGCGACCTCTTCAATCTCTACGTCTGGTTCGAAGTGATGCTGATCTCCAGCTTCGGCCTTCTGGTACTGGGCGGCAAGCGGGTGCAACTTGACGCGGGCATAAAATACGTCACCATCAACCTGATCTCGACCGTGCTGTTCCTGTCGGGCATTGGCCTGCTCTACGGCACCACAGGCACCCTGAACCTTGCCGACCTCAGCCGTGTCGTCCCGACCGTCGACAGCGGCCTGATGACGGTCATCGCGATGATGTTCATGGTCGGTTTCGGGGTCAAGGCAGCGGTGTTCCCGCTGTTCTTCTGGCTTCCCGCCTCTTATCACACCCCGTCCTTCGCCGTTTCCGCGGTCTTCGCGGGCCTGCTGACGAAGGTCGGCGTCTACGCCATGATCCGGATCTTCACCCTTGTCTTCACGCAGGACGTGGCCTTCACCCACACGATCCTTCTCTGGGTCGCCTGCGCGACAATGGTCACCGGCGTCCTGGGGGCAGCCGCTCAGACCGATTTCCGCCGGATCCTGTCATTCCACATCGTCAGCCAGATCGGCTACATGGTGCTTGGTCTAGCACTGATGACGCCGCTGGCGATGGCGGGTGCGGTCTTCTATCTGGTCCACCACATCATCGTGAAGGCGAACCTCTTCCTGGTCGCAGGCGTCGCAAACAGGATCGCGGGCGGCACGGAACTGGGCCGGATCGGCAGCCTCTACAAGGGCGCACCGTTTCTCGCGTTCCTGTTCCTGATCCCGGCGTTTTCGCTTGCCGGGTTTCCACCACTCTCGGGGTTCTGGGCGAAATACGTGCTGGTGAGGGCCTCGATGGATCTACAGATGTGGGTCGTCGCGTTCATCGCGCTGGCTGTCGGCTTGATGACAATCTACTCGATGACGAAGATCTGGGGACAGGCGTTCTGGAAACCACACCCCAACGGCATGATTCCGACGCTGGCATCCCTGACGGTCGGGGAGCGGGTGACCCTGCTCGTTCCCATCGCCATGCTGGCCACGATGACCGTTCTGATCGGCCTTTTCCCGGAGCCTTTCGTGCTGATCGCCGAACGCGCCGCGGCAGAACTCCTCGATCCGACAGCTTATGTCGCCGCGGTGCTGGGGGATGCATCATGAGCCTGTTCCTCCTCAATCTCATCCTCGCAGTGTCGTGGGCGGCCCTCACCGGCACGTTCACCCTCGGCGGCCTCGCCGTGGGATATGTCGTCGGGTTCCTCGCCCTCTGGGTCGTCCAGCCGCTGTTCGAGAACCGGGGCGGAGGGTATTTCACCCGCGTCTGGCGGTGGATCAAGCTGCTGGTGCTGTTCCATTATGAGTTGATAGTCTCGTCCCTTTCGGTTGCCTGGGACGTGCTGACTCCCCGCCACCGCGCGAGGCCCGGTATCGTCGCCGTCCCCCTCAAGGCCAAGGGCGAGGCCGAGGTCCTCCTGGTGACGAACCTGATTTCGCTGACGCCCGGAACCCTCAGCCTCGACGTGACCGAAGACTGCAATACTCTCTTCGTGCACGCGATGTTTGCCGATGACCCTGAAAAGATCGCATCCGACATTGAACAGGGAATGGAACGTTGGGTGCGGGAGGCACTTGAATGAACGAAGCGGTTACGACTCCGCTGGTCGACAGCATGCCGATCCTCGCATGGTCCGTTCAGGCAGGCTTCGTCATGGTCATGGCCGGGATCGTCCTTGCGTTCATTCGTCTCGCGAAGGGCCCAAGCCTGCCGGACCGCGTGGTCGCGCTCGACACGATGACGGTGCTGATCGTGGCCTTCTGCGGGTTGTTCGTGTTCGAGAGCGGATCAAGCGCGTTTCTCGACGTGGCCGTCGTCCTGGCCCTGATCGGCTTTCTGGCCACCGTCGCCCTCGCCCGTTTCGTGGAGCGCAAGACTGATCGCGCGCCCGCCGAAAAGCTGCGCAGTGCCGAAGATATTCCCGGGGACCCGTCATGATCCTCGAGCTGTTCCTCTCTGCCTGCATCCTTCTGGGTGGCTTCTTCGCATTCATCGCAGGCCTTGGCATCCTGCGTCTGCCGGACGTGCTGATCCGGATGCACGCAACGACCAAGGCGGGGACACTGGCATCGGGCCTCATCATGCTGGCCGTGGCGGTGGGCATTGGCGACGCGCCCACCATAGCGCGTGCAGTCGCGATCGTCGTGTTCCTGCTGATCACCGCCCCGGTCGCCGCCCATATGATCGGGCGGGCCGCCTTCCGATCGGGCGTCCCGCTTTGGGGGCCGACTAAGATCGACAGCACTGCCTATGCGAAACTTGGGGCGCGTGAGCCGCAGGCGAAGACCGAGAAAACAGACTGACCGGTGGGTCGATTGCGGGACGCACCTCTAATTTCGCGGCTTGCCTTTCCACGTATCGAGCCATGCGCGGACCCCCCTGCGCCGCTCCGCGACGCGGTCGCCCGCATCGTCCCAGGCCTCTCCGGCATCCTCGAGAAGAGGGTCGATCCGATTGCGGCGAAACCGCAGGACGCGCACTGATATGGCCCAGGTGATTGCCGCCAGAATACTCAGGATGATGATATTCACCCAAGGTATGATCCGCACGTCCGGTCCGGCAACGGGGCGGATTCCAACGGCGTTCGGAAAGATCGTCAGGAACTCCGACCGCCAGCCGTAGTGCGTGAGCGCGGCCCACCGTGGCTCGGCCGCCGAAGACACAAGATCCTGCGCCTCGGTCTGGAGGTTGGAGGAATCGAGTTTGAAGTACGGAGGCCAACCCCAACCGGTGTCTTCGTTGCGGTAAACCGAGACACGACCGTTTGCCTTGACCGTCTCGATGAACCGCACGTCCCGGTTGATCGCCGCGCCGTCGGTGCCGACGTCCGCTCCCGCCCAGAAGATCGAATTTTCGCCGAAGTCGATGCGCCGCACGTCGGTGTTTACCACCCGGACGATGTCCGTTTGCGGCAGGGTATAGTGCAGAAAACTGCCGACAATGGCCAACCAGACGATCAGGAGGCCCCATTTGACAAATCGCATAGCGGCCCCCTTCAGGCGTAGTTCACGTAATACACAAGTCCGCAGATAAGCGTGATCGGCACGATATACACGCCCCAGAGCAACTTGCGTTTCAGGCTCCCCTGATAGTCTCGCATCCCGTTTTCCACGAAGGTGTGCTGCGGCAGGGGCGGTTGCTCACGCAGCCATTCTTCCTCCAGCCGGTCACGCTCGCCCGCACGAAACCAGAAAACGAGGCTCCAGTAGATCACCGTGAGCGCCACCAGAAGGACCACCACAAGTCTCAGAAGTCCGAACATCTCACCCCCATGGTCCTTTCACTTTCGGCATCGGCTTTGGCACGTCAGATGCGTAGAGATGTGCCCAGACGCCTGCCCGGTCGGCAGCATAGTCCTTTGCCAGCCGCTCCGCGACCCACTCCTTCAAGGGCTCCGGGCTGGCGCGATAGCGGTCGTAGAACAGCGGCTTGTGACAGATGTGCAATTGCCGGAAATCCTGCGGCGCCAGTTCCGCCAGCAGCATGTTCACAAGGTCGCGCAGGGGGCCGGGCGCCGCTCGAAGCGTCTGGAAATAGGCCGGGTTGGTGCTGTCTATGCTTGGCCAGCCGGCCCGTCCCTCCGCCCAGGCCAGCATCGCACCAAGGGCATGAAACTCGGCCGGCAGGTCCGCGCCATGCGCCTGCATCGCGCGGCGCAGGGCACGGTCATCCACCGTTGCGGGCAAGGCCCCCAACTGCCCCAAGGCATCGATCGCCAGATGCTCGATCTTCTCGCGCAGGATATCCGCCGCCGCAGCCCCGCGCCCCTCGACGATCGGCTGCACAAGGTCGTTGGCCCGCAGGAAGTTCGCGACCCTCTTGCGGTCGTCCAGATCGTGCAACTCGATGCCGCCCGCGTCGAACGTACGGTTGGCCAGGACCCCCGGCGCGGGAACCGACCGAAACACGTAAATGCCGCCATGATGCGCCGTCCAGAAATCGTCCTGCCGGAAGGTCGCGTTGTCGAACGTCACCCGCGCCCGCGTCACGTCGCCCGTGGATTGCGCCAGTGCGATCATCTTGGCGACCAGAACATCGTCCCACCAGGCGTCTTCTTCCGTGCGAAACTTGGCGATCAGCTTGTCCAACTCCACCGCGTCGCGCACCGTGCCCGTCGTCGTATCCGCCTCGACCGTGACCGTGCGGATATCGAGCAGCCGTGCCGGATCGGGCACCGAATAGACCGAGTTCTGCAACTCCCCCGCCACCGCGTCCCGCGCGCAGAGCACGAACAACTGCGCCTCGTTCGCGTCGATGAAATCGCGGAGAATGGCGGCGGAGGTCGAGAACTTCATCTCCAACAGAGGCGCATGGCGTTGCTGCGTGCTAAGCAAGATGATCTGCCGATTGCACCCGCCGGGGTTGAGGTAATCCATGTCCTCGAACTCATCGCCCACCTCGGGGGAAAAGCCGCTCAGGTCGATGTGGAAATGGTCGAGTGCCGTCCGCTTGCCCGTCAGATGATGCAGCGCACGATTATAGCGTTCGACGAGCGCGGAGGAGGAGACCTCGAAGAGGCCACCGAACATCAGGCCGTGCGCTATCAGGCGTTTCATGGATTGAAGCCTCCCCACGGCGCCTGCTCTGCTTCGCCGCGTCGTTTGAAATCAGCGTCCCGGTCGCCTGTCGCCGAAAGTCTGCCGGCCTTCTCATGATAATTGGTCCACAGACCCAAGCCGGCCCACGTATAGGGAACGCGTTCCCAATCGGACGCGGTCCAGGATTTCGGCAGGCGTGAAACTGCCCAGAACGTCATTGGGATCAGGGCGACCGACGACTGGGCCAAGGTGACAAGGGCAGCCGCACGATTGGCATCGATGAGGCCTCCAAGAAGGGTGAACCCAACTGCCAGAGAAAGGATCACGGTCACTAGTCCATTCCCAAGAAGACCCAAAAACGCCTTTGGAAAAACACGCCTCAACAGAAACGGCAGAGAATAGCAGGCACCCAAAAGGATGCAGAATATTGTGAACCCGCTCACCACTCCCCTTCCCTCCACTTCCTCGGCAAATTCGCCACGCTCAGCACCATGATCGGCGCCCAAATCAGCCCCGACCGGACGCCGAGCAGCACGAAATAGCCCTTCGCCTCCTCCCAGACTCGCCCCGCCGCCGGGCCGTAGAGCCAGACGAAGAGCAGGACCGACAGTACAAGCA
>JBARXR010000185.1:0-3135 GCA_049647445.1 Jannaschia sp.
GTGCTGGACTGGGCCCTGCCCCCCTCCGAAATGCAATGGGCGTTGCGCGGCCCCGCCGAGATCTGCGCGCAGCTCAAGGACCCCGAACGCAATGGCGGGCGCACTCTGGCCGAGGTCGCCGATCACGTCACGCATGATCCGCTTGTCCTGTGGGGATGGGAGCCGGGTCCGGGCCGCGCGCCCGCACCGGGCACGCCCGCTGCTCTGGCCGAGGCCATCCTTGCGTGGGATGCGGCGGGAGCGCCCTGTCCATGAGGGTGCGGGCCGTGATCTTCGATCTGGACGGAACATTGATCGACAGTGCGCCAAGCCTGCATCGGGCGGCGGCATCCATGATGACGGCCCTCGGCCACCCGGAGCCCGATCTCGCCACCGTGACCGGCTTTGTCGGGGACGGTGTGGCGAAGCTTGTCGAACGCTGTCTCGACTGGGCCGGGGCCGACCCGGACGCGGCGGCGCTGCCCGTGTTCCGCGCCATCTATGACGCCGACCCCCTGACGGGGACACGTGTCTTCGACGGCGTGCCCGAGGCCCTGTCCGACCTGAGTGCACGGGGCCTTCTGCTCGGGCTGTGCACGAACAAGCCCGAAGCGCCGACGCGGACGATCCTGAAGGCATTTCACCTCGGTCCGTTCGCGGCCCTGGCGGGCGGCGACACCCTGCCGCACCGCAAGCCGTCGCCCGAACCGCTGCTGCATGTGATCGAAGCCCTCGGCATGGACATCGGCGAGGTGGCCTATGTCGGCGACTCGGTCACGGACTGGCGCACCGCCGTGGCGGCGGACGTCGATTATCTCCACCTCGACGGCGGTTATCCGAACGGCGATCTGAACGCGCTTGACCGGGACTCGCGCTTCGCCGATGTGGCGTCCCTGGCACGGGCGCTGGCGGATCGGAGTTGAACGGATTTGCCAGAGAATCAATTATGTGCGATACAATGTTCACTGATAGTTCACAATTTGAGGGTCCAGATCACCGAAAGTGACGACGCGACCAAGAGGTACACGATGCAGAAAGCGCGAGATCAGATCGCCGCCATGCCGCTGCGCTGGAAAGGCGATGCGGTTCAGGTTCTGATGGTGACATCTCGGGACACCGGTCGGTGGGTCGTGCCGAAAGGCTGGACCATGAAGGACGTAAAGCCCTGGGCCGCCGCCGCGATCGAAGCGCTTGAGGAAGCCGGCGTGAAAGGCCACATTTCGCGCAAGGCCTTCGGGACCTACTCCTACCAGAAGGCACTGGACGATTCGACGTTCGTGACGTGCCGCGTTCAGGTCTTTCCGATGGTTGTCGAACAGCTGAAATCAAGCTGGAAGGAAATGGGCGAGCGGACGCGCGAGTGGTTCGACGTCGAAGAAGCCGCCGATCTGGTGGATGAACCCGAATTGACGTCCCTGCTGCGCAGCCTCGTCAAGAAGCCGAAGAAAACACCTGTCGCGGGTCCGCTTCTGAAACGCGCCGCGTCCTGACCCCCCTCAAATGCAAACAGGCCCCGCAGAGCGGAGCCTGACACTTCGAACATGAAGCGCGGTGTTCAGCGACGCGGATCGCGCGGCTCGTTCCGGACAGGGATCGGCACCGCATCCGCCTGCGGTGCCAGCGCGTCAAGCGCCTCCGACAGCTTTTCCTTCAGCTTGTCCGCCAGTTTTTCCAACGATCCGCGAAACTCGGTCATGAAGTGCCTCCGTGATTTGGTTCAAACGTGGCCCGCGAATACGCCGTCTTCAAGGGGAGATTGACTGCCAGCGGGATTTCGCCGCATGTCGTCATCCGCCGCACCCTCTGAATTCGACCGCTTCGGTCGGGCCGATCACGGTGACCCGCAGGTCGTCCCGGTCGACCGACACGGCCCCGCCGCCCGCGAGCATGAGTTCCGACGTGGCGGTCAGACGGTCGCCCGACCGGTGGACGATCGCATCAGTCACCCAGAGACGCGGGTCCGACACCTCGAAGACCACGACCTCCGTCTCGCCCAGCGCAGGCATGTCGATCTCGGCGGTCAGCGCCATGCCGTTCGGAGTCGGGCGCGTGGCGCAGGACAAGGTGGACACCCCCGCCCTCGGCTGATCGTCGAGCGCCGCGCGCACTGTCGTGTCCTCGTCGCCGTCGCCGTTCAACGTCGCCGTGACCGTCAGCGTGGCGGGCAGGCAGATGTCCGCACAGACACCGATATCGATCTGCCCGGACAGGACGATGTCGCGTCCGGCGATCTGCGGGCGCACCACAAGAGGCAGGACAAAATCGCGGTCGTATCCGATGGACAGCGCATTGCCTTGGGGGAAAACCACCGGTGTCGGCCAAAGAGTGTCGATTCCGGAAACGTTTTCCGAGCCTTGCCAATCGAGGCGTGGCGCGATACCGGATGCTCCGGCGCTGCGCCAATAGGTTTTCCATCCCGGCTCAAGCCGGAACCGCAGCCCCGCGACCCGCGCGCCGTCCGCGCGCTCCCATCCGGAAATGACCTCGACCGAGACGACCTCGCTCACGTCCGACCATGCAGCCTCTGCAAGGGCAAGCCGTCCGGTCGCAAGGACCAGAAGCGCGGCAAGCAGGGCAAGCGCCGTGGCGCGGGCAAGGAATCGGAGGCTTTCGAACATCATCGCTGGGGTTTATCCGCAATTGCCGCACACGCAAAATCACGCTCGCGGCATTGCAGCGTCATCCGGGCGGCAGGGACCTGCGCAGGGCGGTCCGACCGATTGAACACGCGTCCCGCGTGACTTACTTTGCCCGGCATGACGACCGCCAGACATAGCTCGCGGCTTTCGGGCCATTTCCTGTGCGCCATGCCGACCGTGACAGAGCGGGCATTCCGCAAGGGACTGATCCTCGTATGTGCCCATTCCGGGACAGGGGCCATGGGCCTTTTGATCAATCGGCGGGCAGGTCGCAAAACCCTGCCCGACCTGTTGGCCGAATCAGGCAGCGATGCAGGGCAGGTCGTCGCGACCCCCCCGATCCATTCGGGCGGCCCCGCCGACATCGACCGGCCCCTCGTGCTGCACGGCCCCGATTACCACGGTCCCGGACATACGCTTGCCGTCACCGACACGCTGTGCCTGACGTCCGACATCGCGGCCTTGCGCGACCTGCGCGACCACCGCGGACCGTCGCGGGCGCTTATAGCTCAGGGGC
>JBARXR010000186.1:0-2866 GCA_049647445.1 Jannaschia sp.
GGCGGAACCGCTGGACCTCGGGCCGCGGGTTCGCGACCTGCGCAAGGCGCGCGGCTGGACGCTGGAGCAGGCGGCGCAGCAGGCCGGGCTGGCCCGGTCCACGCTGTCGAAGATCGAGAACGGTCAGATGTCGCCGACGTTCGAGGCGTTGAAAAAGCTGGCGATCGGGCTGGAAATCAGCGTTCCGCAACTGTTCACGCCGCCCAAACGCGACCAGATCATGGGCCGCCGTGCCCTGACGCGAATGGGCGAGGGACAGGCGCATGTGACGACCACCTACGAGCATGAATTGCTTGCAGGCGACATGACGACCAAGCGGATGCTGCCGTACCGCGCCCGGATCCGCGCCCGTACCTTCGAAGAGTTCGACGGCTGGGTGCGCCACGACGGCGAGGAGTTTCTTCTGGTTCTGACGGGGACGATCCGGCTGTTCACCGAATTCTATGAACCCGTAGAGATGCGGCGCGGAGACAGCGCCTACTACGACGCCTCGATGGGGCACAACGTCGTGAGCACGTCGCCGGAGGATGCCGTCATCTTGTGGGTCACGAGCCTGGCGTGACCCGTGCCCCCTTGAGCGGTGCTGTGCGATAGACCGGTGTCGGACCCGATGACCCGGCGATCGCATGGAACGCGTCGTTGCGGGCCCGCGGGATCGCCGTGTGGACCGTCATGTGTCGCGACAGCTCGGTCAGACGGCGCGCATAGATGCGCTGATAGGCGTCGTACTGATTGACGGACAGGGCGAACGTCCGACCGTCCCCATGCGAGATCAGACGGATCCGCGCCCCGCCCGCCGTCCCGGCCTTGGGACCGTCAAGCCAGAGCCAGGCGTCACGGTCCTGGGGTGCCACGCGAAGAATATCGTGCGAATGGCCGGCCGTCGGCAGCGCGAGTGCCGCAATCAGCAACAGGTATCTCACCTCGTCCTCCGTCCCGTGGGGCTGTCCTCAAGGGTATCGTCGCCGAAACGACGATCATCGGCAAGGACATCCTCGCCCTCGGGCACATAGCGTCCCGAGTCGGCCAGGGCCGCGCCGTCGTGCTGCGGAGCCGCGAAGGCGTCCGCAGGCATCGGCCCAGCAAGGAAGGCGTAGAGGTCCTGGGACGCATCGGCGCGGGTGCGCCCCTGACCCTTCGACAGACGCGCGGCAAGGATATCGATGTCGCCGTCGGCATCCATCAGGTCGGCGTCCGAAAGGCTGGGATACCGGCTCAGAAGGGCGTCACGGAAGGGTGTCCAGTCGGATTTGAAATCTGCGAAGCTCATGACGGGTTCTCCTGTTCCAAGTCACATGGCCAACGTTTCCGCCCCCATTAATGTTCCGTCCGGGTCAGGCGAACATCGCTTCCAGATCGACGCTGGACCGCACGCCGATATCGTCGAAATCGCGGTCGAGGAACGCCTGCGCGGCGACGGCACCCGCCGCGCGCAACTGGTGGATGACGGCGGCGTTGGGAACCGTCTTGGTCGCCACGGACAATTGCCGCATCAACACGTCATCCGCGATCATGTGGACCAGCACATCCTTCATCGCGCCTTCCGGAATCCGGCCGTTGCGCACGAGGCGTTGCACGAATTCGATGGCCCGAAGTTCCCGCAGGAGCGAGGAATTGAAGCTGATCTCGTTGATCCGGTTCTGGATTTCGCTGGCCGTCACCGGCAGGTCCGGTCGCTCCAGCGGGTTGATGTTCACCACGATCACGTCGCGCGGCAGGCTTTGGTCGAACAGCGGGAACAGGGCCGGGTTCCCGGTATAGCCCCCGTCCCAGAAATGTTCGCCGTCGATCTCGACCGCCGGGAACAGCGTGGGCAGGCATGCCGAGGCGAGGATGGCGTCTGGCGTGATCGCGTCGCGGGTGAAAAGCTTGATCTTGCCGGTTCGCACGTTCGTGGCACAGACGTGGAACTGTGGTCCCTCGTCCGAGCAGATCGTTTCGAACCGGAGAGAGCGGACGATCTTGCGCAGGGCCTGCGGGGCCACGTCGGGGGTGCTGTAGGGCGAGACGAGGCGCGAGAAGCTGTCGGCGACCTGATAGGCGGGAGATGCGGCGATCCACTGGCTTATGGCCATCGGCGACTGAGCGGCGAACCAGGGTGCCAGACGTTCATCCGTCTGCGCGCCGACCTGCTCCCAGACGTGCTCCAGCGTCTCGGCGGCGAGGGCCCGCGACCCGCGCGCCAGGCCGCATTTGATGGCCGCGCCGTTCAGGGCACCGGCGCTGGTGCCGCTGATCCCGGCGATTTCAAGCCGCTCATCGGCAAGCAGCCGGTCCAGAACGCCCCAGGTAAACGCCCCGTGCGCCCCGCCGCCCTGCAGCGCCAGGTTGACGCGTTTCGGATCACCCATTGCGCCAGCGCGCCAGAAGGTCGCTGACGAGGATGCCGTCGATCGTCATGCCATCGAGGTTGACGTCGCTGATCGCGAGCCCCGACAGGTTGGCGTGTTCGATCGTCGCCCCCGACAGGTTCACGTCGTGAAACCGGGTCGCCGCCAGATTGACGTTGGAAAACGTCATGCCTTCGGCGTTCACGTCGTTCAGCCGTGCGCCCGTCAGGTGACTGTCCTCGATCTGGGCGTCCTTTAGGCTGACGCGGGTGAAGCTGGAGCCGTCGAGAAACCGGTTCTCGATCGCAAGCGGTTGGGCGGGCGCGCGGCCTTTGGGACTGCTCACAATGCCGTCCACCCGCCATCGACACTGATCGTGGTGCCGGTGATCTGGCTGGCATGGTCCGAGCAGAGAAACAGGGCCACGCCGCCCAACTGGTCCACCGTCGCGAATTCCTTGGACGGTTGGCGGTCGAGGATGACTTCCTTGATCGCCGTTTCCCGGTCCATGTCGTATTTCTTCATGGTGTCGGGGA
>JBARXR010000187.1:0-6170 GCA_049647445.1 Jannaschia sp.
GCACCCGCCAGCGATACCTGCAACTGGTTCAGGTCCATCGTCTTCAACTCACCCGGCGCGCCTGCGCTCGCTATCGCCTCCGGGTCGCCGCCGAAGAGATCGACCAGCATCAGGGCCGTGCCGGACAGGTCGAGGAGGATTGTCGCCGGATCGCGCGGCAATTGCCCCGTCGGATCGAAGAGGCTCCAAAGCGCGTCATCGACGGCGATCTCGCGATAGGCCAGCGACAGGCCGAAGGGCTTGGGCGTGTCCGAGACACCGACGGGCAGGGTGAACCCGCTGGTCACTTCCGCCATCGACAGGTTCAGCGGGACCGGGAACGATGCCAACTGGACCGCCAACTGGGCATCGGTCGACGAGAGGGTATAGGCCAGCGTGTCCGCGCCGATGTCGAAGGCGATGCGTCCGGCGCCGGACGTGCCGTTGACGGCAACGGGCCCGCTTTCGGACTCGACCGTCATTGCGATCGTGCTGCCGGAATGCTCCAGATCACCGGCGAACAGCAGGCCCATGGCCGAAAGCGAGGTGGCCGACGGGATGTTCGCAAGGTCGAGCGTGCCGACACCCCGGGACGCGAGCCCCGCCAGAACGTACGAGAGATCGAAGGCCGAATCTCCGGTGGCGGCAACGGTCAGCGTCATGCCATCGGCGGTCAGTGTCTGGTCCAGCGCCAGGCGGTCGCCGTCGGGGGTGCTGGTCGCGGTGCTGTCGATACCGGCCAGCGAAAGACGACCGCCGACCGGGGTCGCCTCTTCGCCACCCGAGATGTCGGTGAAGACGTATGAAAGCTCATCGGCGGAGATATCATAGACCCGGCCCTCGCCCGCTTCGGATACGATGGCCGACCAGCCCGTGGTTTCCATCACGACCGACTGTCGCAGGGTCTCGCCGCTTCCTTCGGTCACCGTTTCGAGCGTCATGGACGGGGGCAGATCGATGCGAACCGTGCCATCCCCCTGTTCGACGAGCGACAGGCTTCCAAAGTTGGACCGGCTTTCGATGTCGCCCAGAACGGCGCTGGTCGTGACGCCTGTCAGCGACAGCACGCCGTTGGAAAACGTCTCGCTCTCTGCGGTGACGGTTGTGCCCATCGCGGCATAAACTTGCTGCCAGTCTGTCCAGATTTGCTGTGCGGTCAGGTCGGCTAGGGCGGGGCCCGCGCACAGCACAAAGGCTGTACCAGCGGCAATCGCATGTTTCGGCATGATCAACCTTTCTGTATCGAAATGCTTGACCACACCATTTCCGACCCCCGAGGCGGGGTCAACAGGAGGCACCACATGACAGACATGACGTCAAAGACCGTCCTGATCACCGGCGCATCGCGTGGCATCGGGGCCGCCGCCGCGCGCGCCTTTGCCGACAGGGGCGCGAACGTCGTCCTTCTGGCGCGCAGCGTCGACGCGATCGCAGGCCTCGCGGGAGAGATCGGCGAACGGGCGCTCGCGGTGCCCTGCGACGTCTCGCGCTGGCAGGAAATGGCACGTGCGGTGCAGGCGGCGGTCGACACATACGGATCCCTCGACGTGCTGATCGGAAACGCGGGCGTGATCGACCCGATCGGCGGACTGGCCGAGACTGACCCCGATGACTGGACCCATGCGATCGATGTGAACCTGAAGGGTGTCTATTACGGCTTCCGCGCCGCGATCCCGGTGATGGAGGCGCAGGGCTCCGGCACGATCATCACCGTCTCGTCGGGGGCTGCCCACCGCGCCCTGCCGGGCTGGTCGGCCTATTGCACCTCCAAGGCGGGGGCGAAGATGCTCTCGGAGGCGGCCCATGCCGAACACGGAGAGCGGCTGCGGATCATGGGTCTGTCGCCGGGCACAGTCGCGACCCAGATGCAGCGCGACATCAAGGCCAGCGGTGTCGGGCCGGTGGCGCAACTTGAATGGGAAGACCACATTCCGCCCGAGTGGCCTGCGAAGGCGCTGGTCTGGATGACCACGTCCGAGGCCGACGACCTGCGCGGCACCGAACTCAGCCTGCGCGACGAGGGGCTGCGCGCAAGGATCGGCCTGACCGCATGATCCGTGCTGACCGTGACGGCGCGGTCCTGACGCTGGTCATCGACCGGGCGGACAAGGCGAATGCGCTGACGTCGGACATGCTCGGGGACCTGTGCCAGCGCGTCGAGGGGATCGGGTCCGGGACCGGCCTCCTGATCCTGACGGGATCGGGGGACAAGGTGTTCAGCGCCGGGGCCGATCTGGCGGAGGCCGGGTCAGGGCTCGCCGGATCGCCGCTCTGGGAACGTCTGTCGGGTGCCATCGCCGCGACGCCCTGCCTGACCGTGGCGGCGCTCAACGGCACCTTGGCGGGCGGTGCCTTCGGGATGGCGCTGGCCTGCGATATCCGGCTCTCCGTGCCCCACGCGGCGTTCTTCTATCCGGTCGCGCGCCTCGGCTATCTGCCGCAGCCCTCCGATCCGGGGCGTTTGGCCGCCCTGATCGGGCCCGCGCGTGCCAAGCTGATCCTCGCCGCAGGGGCGCGGCTGGACGCGGCGGAGGCATTGTCGTTCGGCCTGATCGACCGGATCACGGAGGATCCGCTGAGCGCTGCGCGGGCCTTGGCCGGGGACGATCCGGCCCATGTCGCCGCGATAAAGGCCATGGTCCCCTGAGGCGTCACGTCACCCGCGCAAACGCCGCCTCCGCCGCTTCCAGCGCGCCCTCGACAAAGCCACCGAACCCGGCTGCGACCTCCGTGCCGCCAAGGATCACGTCGCCCTCCCACAGGGTTTCGGGCAGCGGACCATAGGTCGGATGGCTGGCCGGAGGGACATGGTCCCGCGGCGTGGCGGTCAGCGGGTCGAACGCCCAATCCCGGAGATGCAGCGCGACGGGCTGCGCCGCCTCTGGACCGAACAGCCGCTGCAACTGGGCCAGAACCGCGTCGCGGAGGTGCCTTTCGTCGCGCCTGTGGCCCGGTGGGATGCCCAGAAAGCCGAAGATCGCATGGGGCGCGCCGCCATCCGGCCCGCTGGCATCGTGCAGTTCGACCAGCGGGCCGCGCCTGCTGAGGGCGTCGCCCGACAGACCCGCAGTGCGCCAGAAGGCCCGGTCGTAGACGGCCACCGCCTTGGCATGGCCCGCCATCCAGGTCGGCACATCGGCGAGGGCGCGCAGCGCCGCTTGGGGCAGGGGCGGGGTGAAGGCCAGTCCCGGCACGAGGCGCGGCGGCACGGCGAGCACGACGCGGCGGGCCTCGACAGTGTGGCCGCCGTCGGTGCCGACCAGGATGCCCCGACCGGTCCGCCGCAGGAAGGTGACGCGCTGACCGGACACCAGGTTTTCGGCCCTCAGACCCCGCACAAGCCCCGCCGTCAAAGCGCCGAGCCCGCCGTCGACGCGCAGCGATCCTGCCATGCCACCGGGCCCACGCCCGCGACGGACCTGGCCCGAGGCGTCCTCGTGCAGACTGTCGCCCGTGTCGTGCTGCGGGAACGTCGCAAGGCCAAGGTCCGACAGACGTGCCGCGACACGGGGTTGCCCCGGCCAGATCCACGCGGGCCCGAGGTCGATGCCCGGTGGCGCGGTCAGGATGCGCCCCCCGAAGCGGTCGCGCCCCTCCAGCAAGGTGTAGCTGCGCCCTGCACGCTGCAGCATCCCTGCCAGCGCCAGACCGGCAAGGCCGCCGCCGACGATCACGACGTCCGTCACGCGGGTCTCAGTCCGACAGGCCGCGCCGCTGGATTTCCTGGGGGATGTTGAACAGACCCGCCCCGAGGTTCGTATCCGTCCGCATGTCGCCAAGGATCACGGTCGTCTCGGACCCGCTGTCATCGGTGATGACCCATTGCCGCAAGGTCACCGGAGCGGGTGTGAACACCAGACGGATGTTGCCGTATTCCGGGTTTTCCGGGTCCTGCAACGTGACCGCCGTCTGCGTCGCGTCGCCGCCGTGGGCGACCAGCATTCCGGACCGCCCGAGGTCAACGGTGTCGGCGAGGATCAGGGACAGTGGCGTCTGCGAAAGCGGATATTGTTCGGGCGGTGCATTGACGACCGGGTCGAAGATCGCGACCTGCCCGCCCCCCGCGATCACCAGCGACTTGTTGGGTTCGTCATAGTCGAACCGCGCCCGTCCCGGACGGCGCAGCGACAGGTCGCCCGTCGAGATCGAGCCGTCGGCATTGACCTGCGTGAACTCCGCCTCGGCGGTCCGGAAGCTGTTGAGATAGGTGCTGATGTCACCGACCGCGATCTCCGCCTGCACGGGCAGGGCGAGGACCACCAGCGAGGCGGCAAGGGCGAGGATGCGCATGGGCGAAGCTCCGGGTTCGGGTTTGAACTCTGCATATAGGCACCTGTCGCCGAATGTCGTCCCGCTATGCGATGACAACGGCGTGTCGGCGGCCGTCCGCAGGCGTCATGGCGGCTTCAGTCCCGCTTGGCATCCGGTCCGTCAGGCTGCCCGTCTATGGGTGTTCGTCAGGCGTCACCAGGATCCGGCAGCAGGATATCGCGCTTGCCCACGTGGTTCGCGGGCGTCACCGCGCCGTTGTCCTCCATCTGTTCGACCAGGCGCGCGGCCTTGTTGTAGCCGATGCCGAGTTTGCGCTGGATATAGGAGGTGGAGCATTTGCGGTCGCGCGCGACGATGGCGACCGCCTGATCGTAAAGCGCATCCTCGCCGCCGGTATTGCCCCCGGTCAGGCCCAGGACCGCGTCTATGTCGGAGGCTCCCTCCTCGGGGCCGTCGAGCACGCTGGAAGCATAGTCGGGGGGGCCGAAGGATTTGAGGTGGTTCACGATCTCCTCGACCTCCTCGTCGGAGCAGAACGGCCCGTGAATACGGGTGATCTTTGAGCCACCGGCCATGTACAGCATGTCGCCCATGCCCAGAAGCTGCTCTGCGCCCATCTCGCCAAGGATTGTGCGCGAATCGATCTTCGAGGTGACGTGGAAGGAAATCCGCGTCGGGAAGTTGGCCTTGATCGTGCCGGTGATGACATCGACGGACGGGCGCTGCGTGGCCATCACGAGGTGGATGCCCGACGCCCGCGCCATCTGTGCCAAACGCTGGATGCAGGCCTCGATCTCCTTGCCCGCGACCATCATGAGGTCGGCCATCTCGTCCACGATGACGACGATGTAGGGCATCTTTTCGGGCACCGTCTCTTCGGTCTCGAACACCGGATCGCCGGTCTCGTCGTCAAAACCCGTCTGGACGGTGCGGGAGAACATCTCGCCCTTCGACAGCGCGTCCTTCACCCGGCCGTTGTAGCCATCGATATTGCGCACGCCCATCCGCGACATCTTGCGATACCGCTCCTCCATCTCGCCGACCACCCACTTGAGGGCAACCACGGCCTTCTTCGGGTCGGTCACGACGGGAGAGAGCAGGTGGGGGATGCCATCATAGACCGACAGTTCGAGCATCTTCGGATCGATCATGATCATCCGGCAGTCTTCTGGCGGAAGCCTGTAGAGCAGCGACAGGATCATGGTGTTGATCGCCACCGACTTGCCCGAGCCCGTGGTACCCGCGATCAGCAGGTGGGGCATCTTGGCCAGGTTCGCGACGATCGGTGCGCCGCCGATGTCCTTGCCCAGGGCAAGCGGCAGCGCCATGGAGCTGTCGCCGAAGTCGCGCGCCGACAGGATCTCCCGCAGGACGACCTTTTCGCGCCGCTCATTGGGAAGTTCGATGCCGATGACCGTGCGGCCCGGCACGGTGGACACGCGGGCCGACAGGGCCGACATGGAGCGCGCGATATCGTCGGCCAGCCCGATGACCCGGGACGCCTTGAGACCGGCGGCGGGCTCCAGTTCGTACATCGTGACCACCGGGCCGGGCCGGACGGAGGTGATCTCTCCCTTCACGCCATAATCGTCGAGCACGGCTTCCAGCATGCGGGCGTTTTCCTCCAGCGCTTCGTCGGAGAGGACGTGGCGCTCCACCGTGCCCGGATCCGCCAGTAGGTTCAGCGGCGGCATCTCGTAGGCCGAGGCCTTTTCCTCGAACTGCAGCGCCGGCTGGGCCTCGGCGCGCGCCTGCCTGCTGGGCGCGGCAGGTCGGGCGGGGGCCTGGACGACCTTGCGGTTCAGGGCCTTGCCGGCGACGGGCTGCGACGCATGCCGGAATGGCACCTCGGACAACGTCTCCTCGGACGTATCGAAGGCATCTTCGTCAAGGTCCGGTCGGGGCGCGGCCAAGGGTGC
>JBARXR010000188.1:0-6457 GCA_049647445.1 Jannaschia sp.
GTCATGTGGTGGCGCAATGGATCAGGGGCCAAGAAGCCCGCAGGGCAGGGCGGCTCGCCGGAGCGCGTCATGCCGCGCCTGCCCATCGTCGCGCGACTTGTCGTCCTTGCCACGGTCCTTCTCGCCGGTGCGGCGGTCTATTTCGCCAACGCCTTCCTGACTGAACGCTTCGTCGAGACCACGCGGGAGCGCGCGCAGTTGCGTCAGTCGCTCTACGCCGGGGCGATCCTGTCCGAGTTGCAGCGCAACTCGGTCGTGCCGTTGCTGCTGGCGCGCGACCAGACCCTGATCTCGGCGCTGACGGCACGGGATTTTTCTGCCAGTTCGCAAAGACTTATCTCCTATGTGGAGGAAATCGGCGCTGCCTCGATCCGGCTGATGGACATGGATGGCCGGACCGTCGCCGCCACCGACCGCGTGCAGCTTGGCACCCTGCATCGCAGCACGCCGTTCTTCACCGAAGCGATCAACACCACCGACACCGTCTTCACCATCGCGCCGGACGTGACCGGCGCGTACGTGGCCAGCTTCAGTCGCCTTGTCCGCGACGGCACGAGCCCCCTCGGCGTGCTTCAGGTGCAGGTCGATCTGGCGCAGTTCGAAAGCCGGTGGCGCGGCACGACCGCCGCCGTTGCCGTCACCGATGCCGCAGGCACAGTGATCCTGTCGACCGAACCGCGCTGGCGTGGCAAGCAACTCGACGAAGCCCTGCGCACCATGTCGGTGCCGTCGGCGCTGGAACGGGCGCTGGCCAGTGCGGGCGCCTTCGGGCCGGACGTCGAAGAGGGGTATTTCAGCGGTGCGGCCCTCATGAAGCTTGAGGCAAGGGTCCCGTTCCGCGGCTGGCGCCTTGTCAGTTTCACCAGCTACGAGTCGGTGCGCGAACGGGTGAACGGCGTGCTGGCGCTGATCATCATGGCCTTCGCGCTTCTGCTGGCGCTTGGATTTTACCTGCTGAACCGCCGCTCCACCGTCCGGTCCCTGCTGTTCCAGAAGGAGTCGGTCGCGCTGCGCCGCCTGAACGAACGCCTGAGCCGGGAAATCGCCGAGCGCAAGCGCGTCCAGGAGGAGCTCAAGGAAACCGAGCAGAGCCTTGCCCAATCCTCCAAGCTGGCGGCCCTGGGCGAGATGTCGGCGGCCGTCAGCCACGAATTGAACCAGCCGCTGGCGGCGATGAAAACCTATCTGGCGGGCGCGCGGCTTCTGTTGCAGCGTCGGCGTCCCGACGAGGCGCTGTCTTCGTTTCAAAGGATCGACGACCTGATCGACCGCATGGGAGCGATCACCCGGCAGTTGAAATCCTATGCCCGCAAGGGGGGCGAGGCCTTCGAGCCGGTCGACGTGCGTGACGCGGTATCGGCCGCCCTGACCCTGATGGAGCCGCAGCTGCGGCAGGACCGCGTGCGCCTGACGCAACTGGTGCCGGAACAATCCGTCGTCGTTATGGCCGACCGGCTGCGGCTCGAACAGGTCATCATCAACCTTGTCCGCAACGCGCTGGACGCGATGAAGGGTGGGACCGACCGGGAACTCGAGATCCTGATCACCTCCGGAGAGGAAGTGGTGATCGCGGTGCGCGACACCGGCCACGGGATCGAGAACCTGTCGCAGCTTTTCGAGCCGTTCTACACCACGAAGAAGGCGGGCGAAGGCGTGGGCCTCGGCCTCGCCATCTCGTCCGGTATCGTCAATGACCTCGGTGGGCGGTTGACCGCCCGAAACGGCGAAACCGGAGGGGCCGTGTTTGAAGTCCGCCTGCCGGCATTGGATACGCGGCTCGACGCAGCCGAATAAGGATTCCCTCCCATGGCAGAGCAGACACGGATCGCGATCGTCGATGACGAGCAGGACATGCGGCAGTCGATCAGCCAGTGGCTGGCCCTGTCGGGCTTCGCGACCGAAACCTATGCCAGCGCGGAGGAAGCCCTCAAGAAAGTCACCCCCGATTTCCCCGGCGTCGTCATCAGCGATATCCGGATGCCCGGCATGGACGGGATGCAGTTCCTGAAACGCCTGATGAGTGCCGACAGCAGCCTGCCGGTCATCATGATCACCGGGCACGGCGATGTGCCGATGGCTGTCGAGGCGATGCAGCTTGGCGCCTATGATTTCATGGAAAAGCCGTTCAACCCCGACCGGCTGACCGACCTGGCCCGCCGGGCGGCACAGGCCCGCAAGCTGACGCTCGACAACCGGGCGCTGCGCCGGGAGCTGTCGGACGGCACGGTGCTGATGCGCAAGTTGATCGGCACCTCGTCGGCGATGGAGCGGCTGCGCGAGGATATTCTGGACCTCGGACAGGCCGATACCCACGTGCTGATCGACGGCGAGACCGGAACGGGCAAGACGCTGGTGGCCCATGCGTTGCACGCGGTCGGACCGCGCGCCGGCAAGACCTTCGCCATGACCTCCTGCGCGGCCCTCGCGGAAGAAGAACTTGGCGCGAAGCTCTTCGGGCCCGTCACCGAGGGCGGCCTGCCGCTGGTCGAGGAGGCGCGGGGCGGCACGTTGGTGCTGGAGGATATCGAGTCGCTGCCCCTGCCGCTGCAGGCACGCCTGCTGACGTTCATCAACGAACAGGGTACACCCGCCGAGACACGCATCGTCGCGATCCACAACGGCTCCGACCCGTCGCGCACGCTTGAGGATTCCTTGCGCCCGGACCTGTTTTTCCGGCTGGCGGCGATGAAGCTGGTGATGCCGCCGTTGCGGAACCGGGGCGAGGACGTGCTGACCCTGTTCACCCATTTCGCCGAAGCGTTCGGCGAGGAATACGGCGCGACCCCGCCGCAACTGTCCGCACAGGAAGCGGCGCAGCTGTTGCAGGCCCCGTGGCCCGGTAACGTGCGCCAGTTGATCAACCTCGCCGAACGTGCGGTGCTGCAACAGCGCCGGGGCACCGGGTCGATCTCCTCGCTTCTGATGTCGGACACGCAGGAGCAGGGCGAGACGGCGCAGGTGACCACGGAAGGCAAACCCCTCAAGGAATACGTCGAGGCGTTCGAGCGGATGCTGATCGACAACACCATGCGCCGCCATCGCGGGTCTATCGCGGCGGTGATGGATGAGTTGAGCCTGCCGCGCCGCACCCTCAACGAAAAGATGGCGAAATATGGCTTGAGCCGGTCGAATTATCTCTGAGGCGCACCCACGGCGCCTCGCCGGGCAGGGCCTTGTCCCGCGGCAATGATGGCGCCCGCAGGACTGATGACGGAGATTTTCGTCGGTGGACACCTCCGACCAGGGCCCCAGGCGCGCTCGACGCGGTCCGCCCGTCGCGCAACTTTACGAAACGTCTGGGCCTATCGAGGCAGGTATCGAACCAAATCATCGGTCGCTTGCAGACGCACCATTGCCTCCGAGACGCTTTTGTAACAGACAGGTCAAACGGTCGTGCCGCCGGATGGTCGGCGGTCGGGGCCGGTAGGATTCTTTTCCGTGCACATCAGGGGCCGCCACGTCAGGCTCGTGCATCGGGGGAAGTTTGCGAAGGCGCGCGCAAGCCGTTTTCGACATTGGATGCCCGGAACACTTGCCGGGCCGTGAATGGGTCCGTGGTTCTGCCCCGTTGGGGCGTGACACGGGCCGGAGTGGAATCGCGATGACGCAGGACATGACAGCGACGGACGGGATGCGGCCAAGCCGCCCCGACGCGCAGTCCGCGTATATCGCCCAATCAAATCAGACCCCACGCCGCGCCGGTCCCCCCGGGGACCGAAGGCCTGCGGTCTGCGGAAAGTATCATGGCGAAGAAAATGCTGATCGACGCCACCCACCCGGAAGAAACCCGGGTCGTGGTGGCAGACGGACACAAGGTCGAAGAATTTGATTTCGAGAGCCTGAACAAGCGACAGCTTGCGGGCAATATCTATCTGGCCAAGGTCACGCGCGTCGAGCCGTCGCTGCAGGCCGCGTTCGTGGATTATGGCGGGAACCGTCACGGATTCCTGGCGTTCTCGGAAATACATCCCGATTACTATCAGATCCCCAAGGCCGACCGCGACGCACTGCTGGCCGAGGAGCGGGCCTATGCCGATGCGCAGGCCGCCGCGGACGAGGCTGCCGATGCGCGGTCCGCGTCGAGATCCGAAGCCGCCGAGGCTGCGTCCACGGCCTCCGACGATGAGGTGTCCGAAGACAAGCCGAAGAAGACGCGCAGCCGCTCGCGCACCAGGACGCGCAAGAAAAAGCCCGATGACGTGAACATCGGGGCCGGTGCCGAAGCCGCCGAAGGCGCGGATGCCATCGTTTCGGGGCAAGCGCCCGATGTCACCGAGGTCGCGCAATCCGAGGACGACGCCGACGGCGCGGATCAGGCCGACGGGGACGACGGGGACGACGACGGCCCGGTCACGACCATCGCCGAGGACACAGGTCTGGAAGATGAGACCGTGACTGCGGGCGAGGAGTCCGACACCACCGAAGAGACCGGCGCCGAGCCCATGGGCATGGAGACGGTCGATCTTGGGGACGACATGGACGACGGCGAAAGCGCTCCGATGGAAGACCCGGAGCCCAAGCGCACCAGCCGGACGCGCGGGCGCCGGAAGGCCTCCGAAAAGGACGAGACCGTCGAGACGGTGGCCGACGACGACGAACCGGAGGACATCCGGCCTGTGCGCAAGCCCCGGGCCCGCAAGTACAAGATCCAGGAGGTCGTGAAGGTCCGCCAGATCATGCTGGTGCAGGTCGTCAAGGAGGAGCGCGGCAACAAGGGTGCCGCCCTGACCACGTATCTGTCGCTCGCCGGCCGGTATTGCGTCCTGATGCCGAACACGGCGCGGGGCGGTGGCATCAGCCGCAAGATCACCAACGCCGTGGACCGCAAGAAACTCAAGGAAATCGCGCAGGAGATCGACGTGCCGCAGGGCGCGGGCCTGATCGTGCGGACGGCCGGGGCCAAGCGGACCAAGACCGAAATCAAGCGCGATTACGAATACCTTCAGCGCCAGTGGGAACAGGTCCGCGAACTGACCCTGAAGTCGATCGCGCCCGCGCCGATCTACGAGGAAGGCAACCTGATCCACCGCTCGATCCGCGATCTGTATTCGCGCGATATCGACGAGGTCATCGTCGAGGGCGAGGGCGGGTACCGTCAGGCGAAGGACTACATGAAGCTTATCATGCCGTCCCATTCCAAGAATGTGAAACTGCATCCTGCCGGTGGGCAGCCGCTGTTCGCCAAACACGGTGTGGAATCGTATCTGTCGGCGATGTTCAACCCGACGGTGCAGCTGAAATCCGGTGGCTATATCGTCATCGGCATCACGGAGGCGCTGGTCGCCATCGACGTGAACTCGGGCAAGTCGACAAAGGAAGGCTCGATCGAGGATACCGCGACCAAAACCAACCTCGAGGCCGCCGACGAAGTGGCGCGCCAGGCCAAGCTGCGCGATCTTGCCGGTCTGATCGTCATCGACTTCATCGACATGGACGAGCGCAAGAACAACGCCGCCGTCGAGAAGCGCCTGAAAGACGCGCTCAAGAATGATCGGGCGCGCATTCAAGTCGGCCGGATCAGCGGGTTCGGCCTTCTGGAGATGAGCCGTCAGCGTCTGCGCCCCGGCATGCTGGAGGCGACGACCCAGGAATGCCCGCACTGCCACGGCACGGGCCTTATCCGCTCCGGGGACAGCGTGGCGCTGCAGATCCTGCGCGCGCTCGAGGAAGAAGGTGTCAAGGATCGTTCGCGCGAGGTCCTGCTCAAGCTGCCGGTCGATGTGTGCAACTACATCATGAACGACAAGCGAGAGCATCTTGCGGGCATCGAGGTGCGGTACGACATGGCCGTCCGTGTCGTCGCGGATTCGCACCTGATCGCGCCCGACTATGTGATGGAAAAGTTCAAGACGGCGACACGCGCTGTCCCGAAGGCCCCGACCGGGGTCGTTGCCATG
The DNA here is from genome assembly GCA_049647445.1 of Jannaschia sp. GTDB lineage: Bacteria > Pseudomonadota > Alphaproteobacteria > Rhodobacterales > Rhodobacteraceae > Jannaschia. The sequence goes on from JBARXR010000188.1 coordinate 5,898, forward strand.
GATACCTCATGGACCTCAGCGGAGGAGGACGACGAGGATATCTTGGACGAGGACATCGTGGAGGATGAGACCGCAGAGCAGGACGAGGCCGCGCAAGAGACCAAGGCAGACGCTCCGCGATCCGAAGGGGAGGGCGCGCCGAAGAAAAAGCGCCGTCGCCGGTCCCGCCGCCGCAAGTCTGGCTCGGGTGAAAATGGCGATGGCTCCGAGAACGGATCCGATGACACGAACGGCGATGACGGATCGCCTGATGTGACTGCGGCGCCGGACGCGGTGGTTCCCGATCCGGAATCGCGCGCAGAGGAAAAGGATGAGGTCGAGGCGACCGAAGCTGCGGCCGAGCCTGCGGTCGAGACGCCCAAGCCCAAAAGCCACTCGCGGAGCCGGAGCCGGTCGAAGACGCCCGCGAAAGACATCGACGCCGAGGCGTCGCCCGCGTCGGAGGGCATCGAACCTGCCACACCGTCGGAGGTTGCGGAACCGCCTGCGGCGGAGGCCGCGCCCGACGCGTCCCCTGCGCCCGAGGCCAAGCCGAAGCGCATCCGGGCCCGGGCCAAGGC
>JBARXR010000189.1:0-2125 GCA_049647445.1 Jannaschia sp.
ACGTCGTCCCGGCCGAAGGGCGCGCAGACGAAGGTCCCGCCAAGGCGACGGTCGACGCGCGGCAGGCCCGCATCGGCCTGAATGGCAGGATCATCGCGCCACCGGGCCGCGTGCAGAACGGTAGCACCGCTGATGACAAGGCTCGGCAGGTGGCCGCAGTCGGCCTCCCACTCCGCGCGGATACCCCGGGCCGACAGCCCGATCACCGAAGCGCCGCGAGGCCGGAGGCAAGCACCATCGCATCCGATCCCATCGTGACGACCCGTGCCCCCGCCGCGATCCAAGCCATGGGGTCGGCCGCAAAGATACCGGGCGCCACGCCGCACGCCGCGATGCGCGCGATCGCATCGGCCATGGCCGCGTGAACCTCCGCATGGTCAGGCCTGAGGCCCATGTCCCAGGCCAGGTCAGCCGGGCCGATGAACACGCAGTCCACGCCCGGCACGGCGCAGACCGCCTCGATGTTCCGCAGCGCGGCGCGGCTTTCGGCCTGAACCCAGACGGAAACCTCTGTGTTGGCACGCTCCGGATACCCGCCATCGCGGCCCCACTTCCCGGCACGGGCCACCATCGCGCCGACGCCGCGCACCCCGTCCGGCGGATATCGGCTGGCGGCCACAGCGGCGGCGGCCTGTTCGGCGGTGTCCACCATCGGCACCAGCACCGTCCGCGCACCGAGGTCCAGCGCCTGCTTGATGATCCAGGCCTCGTTGACGGGAACCCGCACCGCCGCCTCTGGTGCGGCGATCAGGCGGGCGCGGATGTCCGAGGGGTCCCAGGGGCCATGCTCTCCATCGATCATCAGCCAGTCGAACCCGGCATCGCGCGCGATTTCGGCGGCGACCGGACCCGGAAGGTTCTGCCACAACCCGCGCAGAACCTCTCCCCGACGGAGCCGATGTTGAAGGATATTCATGGCGGTCGCGTGCCATGCGACGGGCCATCGGGGCAAGGCCGATCTGGCCCGGTCGGCACCCGACCTGACCGCCTTGGCGCGCCGATTCCGGCCAAATAGGTCTGAAATGCGCACGTGGGGCGCATCGATTCGAAGGCGTTCATATTTCATATCAGATACTTACAGAGAAATTCCGCCTTGCGCCGCTTCACGGTTTGCGGTCCCCGCCGTCCCTGCTAGCCTGTGCGTCGATGCGGGGAGGGAGCCCCGTGCACAGGGAGACTACACATGAAAATCTTGACCACGGCATCCGTTGCCGCCCTCAGCCTTGCTTTCGTCACCGAAGCCATGGCCGTCGAATGGAATGCCTCGCTCTGGGGCACCCGCCGCGCCTTTACCGAACACGTCGAAAAACTGGCCGAACTCGTGGCCGAGCGTTCGGGCGGCGACTTCACCATCAACGTCAATTACGGCGGCCTGTCCAACGAGCGGGAGAACCTCGACGGCATTTCGATCGGGGCCTTCGAGATGGCCCAGTTCTGCGCGGGCTACCACACCGACAAGAACCGCGCGATCACCGTCCTGGAATTGCCGTTCCTCGGTGTGCAGGACCTCGAACAGGAAGTCGCCGTCTCGAACGCGATCTACGCCCATCCTTCCGTCACCGAGGAAATGGCGAAGTGGAACGCGAAGATGCTGATGACAAGCCCGATGCCGCAGTACAACTTGGTGGGCACGGGCGAGCCGCGCTTGACCGTCGACAGCATGGCCGGCATGCGCGTGCGCGCGACCGGCGGGATCGGCGACGTCTTTTCGAGCGTGGGCGCGGTTCCGACCTCGGTCACCTCGTCGGAAGCGTATAACGCGATGGAATCCGGCGTCGTGGACTCGGTCGCCTTCGCCCAGCACGCGCATCTGTCGTTCCGCACCATCGACATCGCCGACTGGTGGACCGAGAACCTGAACCCGGGCACGGTGAACTGCCCGGTGGTCGTCAACATCGACGCCTACAACGACCTGTCGGACGAGAACCGCGCGATCCTCGACGCGGCGGTGGACGACTCTATCGCGTTCTACCTCGAGAACTACGCCGAACTTCTCGAAGGCTGGGAAGCGACGCTGACCGAGAAGGGCGTGCAGAAGGTTCGCGTGGATGCGGCGGAGATCGCCAAGATGGCCGCCAATTCGCAGCCGATCTACGACGCGTGGATCGCCGACGCGAACGCCAAC
>JBARXR010000190.1:0-7179 GCA_049647445.1 Jannaschia sp.
TGCGGAACAGGTCGCCGCCCCCCCCGAAGACCACGTCGCCGTCGAGGCCCGCGTGATCGCGCAGATACTTGGGCAGGACGAGGCGGCCGGTGGGGTCGAGGCGGGTTTCCTCGATGTTCTCGTAGAGGAACTCCTCCAGCGCGGTGCGGCGCGGGTCGCCGAGATGCATCGCCCTGATCCGCGCGGCGAGATCGGCGCGGGCGGTCGCAGTCATGCAGGTGAGGAACGGGTCCGCTTCGTAGTGGGCGATATAAAGGCTGGCGCCCTCGCCCTCGGGACGCGCGGGATCGTGGAGTTCCAGGACACGCCGAAAGGTCGCCGGGATGGAGACGCGCCCCTTCCCGTCCATCTTGACGGTCTTTTTGCCCTGGAACTGATCGTCCACCGGCGTCCCTTTTTCCTTGCGGTGCTGACTGCGCCGCCTGTTGTCGTCTGTGCCGGTCCCCGGAACGGGAAACGGCGGGCCGGGAGTCTGCCATTCCCGGTCCGCCGCCCTGTCCCGTTAGCCGGGCGTCCGTCACGCGCTGTCACCTGGGGGTATGATGTCATTGGTGCGCGGTCGGGATCTTCTGTCGTCTGGAGACGAATGGATAAGCCTGTATGTCCTGCCTCGATTTATTCTGCGGGATGGGATCGTTTGGCGTCCCTGTTCTCCGTTCTGCTCCGTGCCGTCTTGATGGCAGACGGAAACGAAGCTGGAAAGCCTAAAATTGGCACATTTTCCCACTTCGGTTATCCACAACTTGGGGATAACCTATGTATAAGTGCAATTACCTACCACATTTAGTGGTTCAGACAGATTTTGGCAAAAGATATATGGCTTCGATAAGGTGGAAGCTTTTCCCAAGTCCATCTTGATGTGGCCGGATTTACACGACACTTTCCCAGAGTCACGCACGGTCGATTCAACAGTTGATCTCCGGTGAGTTTTGCTGTTCGGGATTTGACGCCGGCCGGAAAGTCCAGCTTTCCATAAGTATATGGCGCGCAGACCGGCCTGAGGGCAACACGTCCGCGAATCACATGACCGTGAGTCTGCCCTGGATCGCGGCGGGTCGGCGCCCCTGTGGCCGTCGATCCGCGACGATCGTCCCGAAGGTCAGGCGAGGCCCGAGTCCGTCAGGCCGCGCGCGATGTCGGCAAAAGCAGTCGACATCACGCTGTCTCCGACCGCGATCGGCATTCCAGCGTCACCGCCAAGGCGGGTATCGAGGTCGATGGGCAGCGCCCCGAGAAACGGCAAGCCAAGCCGCTTCGCCTCTGTCGCAACGCCCCCGTGGCCAAAGACATGCGCCTCGTGCCCGCAGTTCGGGCAATGATACAGGCTCATGTTCTCGATCAGGCCCACGACGGGGGTCTTGAGCGTCGCGAACATGTCCAGCGCCTTGCGCGCGTCGAGAAGGGCGACGTCCTGCGGGGTGGAGACGACGATGGCGCCGTCGACCACCGCCTTCGTGCACAGCGTCAGTTGAACGTCTCCGGTGCCCGGCGGCAGGTCGACGATCAGCACGTCGAGGTCTTCGCCGCCGGTGTGATGCGTCCAGTCCACCTGCCCAAGCATCTGCTGCAAGGCACCCATCAGCATCGGGCCGCGCCAGACGACGGCCTTGTCCTCTCCGAGCATCAGCCCGATCGACATGAGCGTCACGCCGTGGGCGATCAACGGATGGATTATCTTGCCGTCCGGTGAGGCGGGACGCTTGGTTGCCCCCATCATGCGCGGCTGGCTGGGACCGTAGATGTCGGCGTCCAGAAGGCCGACCTTCCGACCCTGCCGTGCGAGCGCCACCGCGAGGTTTGACGAGACCGTGGACTTGCCCACGCCGCCCTTGCCGGAGGCGACCGCGATCAGGCGCTTCACGCCCGGGACGCGCATCGGTCCGTCCTGCGGTTTCGGGTGACCGCCGATCTTGAGAGACGGCGGTTGCTTGGTTTCGGTCGGTGCGGACAGCACGGCCTGCACCTTGCTGACCCCCGGCAGATCCAAGACCACCTGTTCGGCGGCCTTGCGGATCGGCTCCATCTGACGGGCGATGTCTGCGGAGGGCGCCTCGATGATGAAACTGACCGTGCCATCCGCAACGGTGATCGCCCGCACCATGTCCCTCGAGACCAGATCGCCGCCCACGGGCAGGGAAATGCGGGTCAAGGCGTCCCGGACGTCGTCGCGCGTTGTCATTCTGGTCGTTCCCTTCGGTGCCTGTGCCCTAGCTGGTGCGCTTTGGTCCGGATGGCAAGACCAGGGCCGCCGTGACCAGTCCGCCGATGAGGCCTGCTCCGACAAGCGTCACCGGCAGGCCAAATGCGCCTGCCAGAAGGCCCAGACCGCCGGAGCCGATGGCCACGGCGCCGATGCCCACGACCACCCAGAGGGACATGACACGCCCACGAAGGTCGTCGGGCAAATTGACCTGAACCAGAGCCTGGAGGGTCACACCGCAATAGGTCGACGTGAAGCCCAACATCCCGGTCCAGACCAAAGCCGCCGCCCACGATTGGGCAAGGCCCATCGGGATCAGCACCACAACGCCCGCGATCAGGGTGACGCGCAGCATGAGCGGGACATCGTCGATCGCGCCCGGTGCTTCCCGCGTCTTGACGAGGGCCGCGACGAGCGCCCCTGCCCCGGCGGCGGCCGTCAGCCAGCCGAGGCCCTCGGCCCCGCGTCCGTGCACGCCCTCCGCCATGACCGGCAGAAGCTCCAGATAGCCCCGGACCATGATCGCCATGGCCGCCGTCAGGATCATCGCGCGCCGCGCGATCGGGACGGTCAGGATGAACCGCATCCCGTCCATGATCCCCGAGAGCACGCTGCCGGTGCCGGCCGAGACGGGAAGGGCGCGCGGCGCCATCCAGCGGGTCGCAAGCAGCATCGGCAGGTAAAGTGCCGCCGATACCCACAGCGTCGCGACCGCGCCGACGGTCGCCAGCGCCAGCCCGGTCAGGACCGGGGCGGTCAGGCGTGCCAGATTGAAGTTCAACGCGGAAAGGGCCACCACATTCGGCACCTCCGCCCGCGGCACCAGCCGCGGGCCCAGCGACATGCGGACCGGATGGTGGGCCGAGGTGACGATTCCGACCGCGACCGCGATCACGGCGAGCCCCCATCGCCCAAGGCCCGGCCCACCGGCCAGAACCGCCGCAAGCGCCAGCAGCAGCGCCATCGTCGCCGATGTGAGGATCAGAGCGCGCCGAATGTCGGCACGGTCCACCAGAACACCGAAAATCGGCCCCGAGATCAACATGGGCGCCAGGCCAAGTGCCGCGATCAGGCCGACGAAGGCGGCGGAACCGGACACCTCCCAGGCAAGCCATCCAAGCGTCACCCGCTGGGCCCAAAGCGCCTGCACAAGCGGCACCGCGGCCAGGAAATAGGCCCTGAAGCCCGTGTGGGAGAGGGCCGACATTATCGATTAGACTCCGCTCGTGACGGGGATGCGACGTTGACGCCGGGAAACATATGCAATTGCTGCATGGCAGCATTGACGACATCGGACGTTGTGCAAGCGCAGCATAGGCCCCAGTTTAATCCCAACAGAAACGAAGGATGCCCGACAATGCGGTCGGGTTTCCGGATGGGGGCAAAAGCCCCTTCTCGATGAAAGGGTCTATCATGGCTATATCCACCTACGGCAATACGGCCGACGCTTCCACCTCGCTTTGGAACCGCCTTGTTGCACGCTTTGAAACCGGACGGGCGGACGTGTCGAAGTGGCGCGTCTATCGCCGGACGTTCGACGAACTGTCGGCGCTGTCCAACCGCGATCTTGCCGACCTCGGCCTCAGCCGGTCAATGATCCGCGGGATCGCGCTGGAAGCCGCCTACGGCAAGTAAGATCTGAATTCCCTGTCGCCGCACTCTCCTCCCTGAGGGCGGCGCGGGGCGCAACGCGGTCCCTCCTCCCAGTAGACCGTGTTGCACCTGCCGGACCTGTCCTCCCATGGGACCGGCAGTCGGCCCTCCTCGCGGAGGGAACAGACCGGACCGGTGGCGCTCTCCTCCTCCCTTGGGCGTCACCGGGACCCGGTTGGAACAAACCGGCGCGCAATGCGTTCGGCCACGTAATTTCGACGGCGGGTCCTCCTCCCTTTAGCCCGTCGCTCGAAAAGATGGCGTCTCTTTCCTCCCATCGGGACGGCCATCCACAACGGAAACGGCGGCGCTCCTCCTCCCTGATGCGTCGCCGTTTTTCGTTGTCCGGAGTTTTCCGTCAGAGCCTGTCTACACCTGTCCTAAGGATACCGCTGCGGCCACATCAGGTGCGCTGATGCGGTGCGGGCAACGAGACCGGATCAACGCAAACGGGGTGTTCCGACGTTGCGAATGGATCTTGGCTGTCTCGCGACGCCCGGTCCCTTTGCTGCCGGAGGAGCCAGACGCCGAGCGTCGATCAGAACGGCACGTCCCCGGCCTGATCCGCAGGCATGAGAAACCTGCCGACGATCTTCTTGGACCCGGCCTTGTCGAATTCCACCTCGAGCTTGTCGCCTTCGATGGCAATGACCTCGCCATAGCCGAACTTGGTGTGGAACACGCGGTCGCCCTGACCGAAGGCGGACACCGCAGTCGCGTCGATAGTCAGATTCCTCGACTCGGACGGCTGGCGGATGGGCCGGGTCGCATTCGATTGCAGACGTTTCCAGCCGGGGGAATTGTAAACGTCCGCCTGCGCGGCCTTGGCGGGCATGTCGGATTCCACCCCGCCCGACATCGCATCGTGCTGGGCCGCGGCCATCCCCGTGGCGCCGAACCCGCCGCCATAGAGACCCGGAGGCGTCAGCACCTCCACGTGATCCGCAGGCAATTCGTCGATGAACCGCGACGGCAGCGCCGATTGCCACTGACCATAGACGCGGCGGTTGGCTGCGAAGCTGATCGTGCAGATCTCTTCGGCGCGGGTGATGCCGACGTAGGCCAGCCTGCGCTCCTCCTCCAACCCTTTGAGACCCGACTCGTCCATCGAGCGCTGAGACGGGAACAACCCGTCTTCCCAACCGGGCAGGAAGACCACCGGAAACTCCAGCCCCTTGGCCGCGTGCAGGGTCATGAGAGTGATCTTCGGTTCTTCCGTCTCGGTCCCGTTGTCCATGATGAGGCTTACGTGTTCGAGGAACCCCTGCAGGTTCTCGAACCCCTCCAGCGCCTTCACCAGTTCCTTGAGGTTCTCCAGTCGTCCCGGCGCTTCCGGTGTCTTTTCGTTCTGCCAAAACGTGGTGTAGCCGCTTTCGTCCAGGATTTCCTCGGCCAGATGGATGTGATCGCGCCCGTCCAAAAGCTCGGCCCGCCAGCGCGCGAGGCCATCGACCAGTTCCTTGAGCGCAGCACCGCCCCTGCCCCCGATCGTCCGCGACTCGACGCACAGGCGCGCGCCTTCCACAAGCGACACCCCGTTGGAGCGCGCCATGACCTGAATGGTCTGCTGCGCCTTGTCGCCAAGGCCGCGCTTGGGCGTGTTCACGATCCGCTCGAACGCGAGGTCGTCGTCTGGGCTGACCACCAGCCGGAAATACGCCATCGCATCCCGGATCTCGAGACGTTCATAGAACCGGGGCCCGCCGATCACGCGGTACGGCAGGCCGATGGTCAGGAACCGATCCTCGAAAGCGCGCATCTGGTGGGAGGCGCGCAGCAGGATGGCCATGTCATCGAGCGAAAACGGGTCGAGATGGCGCGTGCCCCGTTGCAGTGCCTCCGCCTCCTCACCGATCCAGCGGGCCTCCTCGTCGCCGTCCCAATGGCCGATCAGACGGACCTTTTCGCCCTCGGTCAGGTCGGTGAACAGCGTCTTGCCCAGCCGTCCCTTGTTGCCCACGATGACGCCGGAGGCGGCTGCGAGAATATGGGGCGTGGAGCGGTAGTTCTGCTCCAGCCGGATGATCTCCGCCCCTTCGAAATCCTTTTCGAACCGCAGGATGTTGCCGACCTCCGCCCCGCGCCAGCCATAGATCGACTGGTCGTCGTCGCCCACGCAGCAGATATTTCGATGCCCGCCCGCCAACAGCCTGAGCCAAAGATACTGGGCGACGTTCGTATCCTGATATTCGTCCACGAGGATGTAGCGGAACCAGCGGCGATACTGGTTCAGGATATCGTCGCGTGTCTGAAGGATATCGATGACGTGCAGCAGCAGGTCGCCGAAGTCGCAGGCGTTCAGGGTCAGCAGGCGGTCCTGATATGCGCGGTAGAGCGCGACGCCCTTGCCGTCGAACGCACCTGCCTCGGGCGCCGGGACCTTGTCGGGGGTCCAGCCACGGTTTTTCCAGGTGTCGATGATCCCGCCCAGCATCCGGGGCGGCCAGCGCTTTTCGTCGATGTCCGCTGCGACGATCAACTGCTTGAGCAGGCGATTGACGTCATCGGTGTCCAGAATGGTGAAGTTCGACTTGAGGTTCAGGTCGCGCGCCTCACCGTTCACGGTGATCGTCCGGCCCACGAGTTCGGCGTGGCGCCGCAGCATCTTGACGCAGACCGAGTGGAACGTCCCAAGCCACGGCATCCCCTCGGCCGCTTCGCCCATCATCCTGCCCAGACGGTTCTTCATCTCCCGCGCGGCCTTGTTGGTGAAGGTCACCGCCAGGATTTCGTTCGGGCGTGCCCGACCCTGCGCCATCAGATGGGCGATCCGCGCCGTCAGCGCCCGCGTCTTGCCGGTGCCTGCACCCGCCAGCATCAGGACGGGTCCGTCGAGCGTCTGGACCGCCAGCAACTGCGCCGGGTTCAGCCCCTCCAGATGCGGCGCGGGGCGCGCGGCCATGGCCCGGGCTGAAAGGCTCGCCCCTTCCATCGCGTCTGACTCGTCGTGAAAGCTCATACAGGACAGATAGAACGACGACCGCCACAAGGGAAGCCCGGTGTTCGCGTTTGGTTCGCGGTGACGCGGTCCCGGACCGTCTTTAGCCTCCGCCGGATGATCCTCGCCATTCTATATGCCTTGTTCGCGGGCGCGATGATCCCGTTGGGGGGCTGGCTTGCCCGCGGCACCAGTTCGAAAGGGGCCTTGCCCCACGGTCTGGTCGCCTTCGGCGGTGGTGCCCTCCTGTCTGCCGTCGCCCTCGTCCTGGTCCCCGATGGCGCCGAGCGCCTGCCGGCCGCGATCGCCGTGACCGTCTTCATCGCGGGCGGCGTGGCCTTTGCGGCACTCGACCGGGCGATTGCGCGTCTGGGCGGCACCCATGGAC
>JBARXR010000191.1:0-43130 GCA_049647445.1 Jannaschia sp.
GAGATGCTTGACCAGTTCCGGGCAGGCGAGGTTCCGGTGCCCGGATCGCAAAGCGGTCGGTTCGCGGCGGAGCCTTTGGGCGGCGTGACCTCGTTGGCCGACTACGCCGAGAAGCGGGACAACGCACAGAATGCCTCCGTCGCCTTGGCAACGGGTATCGGTGACACGATCAAACGCATCGACGGAACCGAAGTGCCGCTGGTCGCGCCGTGGGGTCGGGCGAGCGGATCCGGGTCCGACCCGAAACTTGCCAAGCGCGACCCCATGCTGGGGCCGACCGGCCCGGACGGCAAGCAGGGCGGGCGGACCGCCGGCGAGAAGGACGCGCCGCGCGAGCGCGGTGCCGCCAGCGACGGGGTCGCTGAGGTGCCGGGATCGGACGCAAAGACCAAGGCCAAGCCGAAGCGCGGCACCGTCGCACCCGAATCGAAATCACCCGATGCCGAATCAACTGCGCCGGATGCCGCAGGGCAGGATGCCGCAGTTGGCACCAGGCCCGCCGCGCGCGATGCCCCGAAAGACGGTTCCGCAGACAACCTCAAGGCCATCAAGGGAATTGGGCCGAAGCTGGAAAAACTGTGCAATTCCATGGGCTTTTATTACTTCGAGCAGATCGCGGACTGGTCTGCGGACGAAATCGCCTGGGTGGATTCCAACCTCGAAGGCTTCAAAGGGCGCGTGACGCGTGACGAATGGGTCAAACAGGCTAGAGTGTTGGCGGAGGGGGGAGAGACCGACTTCTCTGCCCGTGTGAAAAAGGGGGATGTCACCTGATGACGGACCCCTGCATGAATTTGGGGAGCTGACATCATGGACAAGCGAATCCGGCCGATCGGAGCCTTGGAGAGCATCGGGACCAGCATGGGCGTGGCGGTGCTTGTCGGGATCGGTGCCTTCGGCTTGCTGTTCTTTCTCGGTGAATGGACGTTTCTTCAGGCCTTTTTCGGCGGGTTCGTGGTTCTGGCCGTACTTGCCGTGCTGTTGCCGCTGACCGTTGGCCGGACCGTGCGCAAGGAGACCGAGGCAAAGGGAGGGCGCGACGTGCGGCTGCCCGGGGCAGACATCGACCCGGCCTTGCTGCGCCCCCGCAACGTCAACGCGCCATCGCCGATGCGCGCGGCGATCGGTGCGTCCGGACTGTCGGACACGACGGGTCCCGACCTGAACGCCGGTGAGGTCAATCGCGCGGGCGGCACGGCGAAACCGCCCGTCGGGCTGGTCTCACCCTCCTCTGCACCGACTGCGGCGGTGGCGACGAAGCCAGCCGCTCCAACCCCGAAGGCCGAACCGAAGCCCGCCGCCACAGCCGCGGCGCCGGTCTCGGAAGGCGAAGGGACGAAGCCTGCGACGCTCGATGCGCCGAGAGGTGGGAACGCGGATGATCTCAAACGCATAAAGGGCATCGGACCGAAACTCGAGACCCTGTGCAACACGCTGGGCTTTTGGCATTTCGAGCAGATCGCGGGCTGGTCGGCGGATGAGGTCGCGTGGGTCGATCAGAACCTTGAAGGTTTCAAGGGCCGTGTCACGCGCGACGAATGGGTTTCGCAGGCAAAGCTGCTGGCGGCCGGCGAGGATACGGCCTTTTCGAAGAAGGTCGACAAGGGCGGCGTTTATTGAGCGGCTTCCGGTGCGGTCGCGCTTGACGGCAAACTGCCCTGCCTGTTGAAGAGGGTCGTATGACCGGACCTTCTGACCCCGACGCGCAGATCGCAAGACGCCAACGAAACGTCGCATTCGTCATCCTTGGCACCTTCGCGATCTGGTTGCCGTTCCAGGGAATCGGCGTCTGGCTGGACTTGTCGCAACGCCTGATGGGTCTGGTTGATTTGGTCGCATTGGCATCCCTTGCCTGGGCGTTGATCATGCTGCTGCGCGTTCGAAAGATGCGCCGCGAAAAGGAGTGACTTGAGATGCTGCAGGACCAGGATCGGATCTTTACCAACATCTACGGCATGCACGACCGGACGCTGGCCGGTGCGCAAAAGCGTGGTCATTGGGACGGCACCAAGGACCTGATCGGGCTTGGCCGCGACAAGATCGTCGAGATCATGAAGGCGTCGGGTTTGCGCGGGCGCGGGGGCGCGGGTTTTCCCACCGGTCTCAAGTGGTCGTTCATGCCCAAGGAGTCGGACGGGCGCCCTGCCTATCTCGTGATCAACGCGGACGAGTCGGAGCCCGGAACCTGCAAGGACCGGGAGATCATGCGTCATGATCCCCATACCTTGATCGAGGGCGCCCTGATCGCGTCCTTCGCGATGAATGCGCATGCCTGCTATATCTACATCCGGGGCGAATACATCCGCGAGAAAGAGGCGCTGCAGACCGCCATCGACGAGGCCTATGACGCCGGTTTTCTGGGACAGAACGCCTGCGGGTCCGGCTATGACTTCGACCTCTATCTCCACCATGGGGCGGGGGCATATATCTGTGGCGAGGAGACCGCGCTTCTGGAAAGCCTCGAGGGCAAGAAGGGGATGCCGCGCATGAAGCCGCCATTCCCGGCGGGCGCGGGCCTCTATGGTTGCCCCACCACCGTGAACAACGTCGAGTCGATTGCCGTCGTCCCGACCATCCTGCGGCGCGGTGCGGAGTGGTTCGCGGGTTTCGGGCGTCCGAACAATGCAGGGACCAAGCTTTTCGCCATCTCGGGGCACGTGAATCGTCCCTGCGTCGTCGAGGAGGCGATGTCGATCTCCTTCGAGGAGCTGATCGAGACGCATTGCGGCGGCATTCGCGGCGGATGGGACAATCTCAAGGCTGTCATCCCCGGTGGCAGTTCGGTTCCGATGATCCCCGGCAAGGATATGCGCGGTGCCATCATGGACTTCGACTATCTGCGCGAACAGCGCTCGGGCCTAGGCACGGCCGCCGTGATCGTGATGGACAACAGCACGGACGTCATCAAGGCGATCTGGAGGTTGTCGGCCTTCTACAAGCATGAATCCTGCGGCCAGTGCACGCCCTGCCGCGAAGGCACCGGCTGGATGATGCGCGTCATGGACCGGCTGGTGAAGGGCGAGGCCGAGGTCGAGGAGATCGACATGCTGCTCGACGTAACCAAGCAAGTGGAGGGGCACACGATTTGCGCCCTCGGCGATGCGGCGGCCTGGCCGATCCAAGGGCTGATCCGGCACTTCCGCGGTGAGATCGAGGACCGGATCAAGCACAAGCGGACGCCGCGACCGGCAGTTGCTGCGGAGTGACATCCCATGTGGCGATGGCAACGGTCATCGCCACGAGATGATTGCGAATGTGGCGTTTGCCTTTTTGCTGGTCTATCGCTCAATCCGACTGTTCTTTACGCACGGATGATATCGTGACCGAAGCTTTTGCGCCGTATGCCCATGCCATCGCCTCGCTGGCGCTCTGGTCCCTGATCATCCTGACACTCGGACTCCTGTCCACCGTCGGACGCACCTCGGACCGGGCGCCCTGCGGAAAACCCGTCCGCGACTATGCGAATCCGGTGTATCGGCGTGAACGAGCCTTCGCGAACGCCCTTGAAAATTCCGGGCCGTTCGTTGCAGCGACGGTCGCCGCGATCCTCGTCGGCGCGTCCCCGTTCTGGACCAACATGCTGGCGTCGATCTTCATCGTTGCCCGGATCGTCATGGCCTTCGTCCACATCAGGACGGAAAACCAGCCGATGCGTTCCGCCTTCTATGCCGTTGGCCTGTTCTGCACGATCGGGCTGGCATTGTTCGGCTTCCTTGGGGCGCTGACGCTGTGATCCGCTTGGCCTGTCTTGCCTTTGCCGTCGCGGCCGGTCCGGCGCTTGCGCAACAGGCGGTGCCCGCACCCGAGTATTTCGTCACCACGGTGATGGAGACATCCACGGCGCAGATCCTCGCCGTCAATTGTTCGACGCTGTCGGTCAATCCGGCAGAAATGGCAAAGCGGACGGATAGCGTGCTGCAACGTCTGACGGAGGACGGGTTCGAACAAGAGACCCTGGTGGATCAGATGCAGGATCCGACCGAGGCGATTGCCGCGCTGCAAGATGCATTCGTGGCCCGTCATGGGTTGCGGGACGGCGCCGATCAGGCGACGGTCTGCGCGGCAGGCAAGGTAGAGATCGCGGAGGGCACCGGGATCGGCGCGCTGCTGTTGGAGGTCGACGGATGAGAATACTGACGGTTTCGGCATTGGTCTGCACGCTGACGCTGGCGTCGTGCGGCGGATTTTCGGGAATAGGCTCCGGCGACAGCGGGCTTTTCCCGCGCGGAGGCCTGCGCGGCAGTTCCGAGGAAGTGTCCGGCATCCGCTTCCGGTCTCGCCTGAGTGCCACCAGCGAAGACGACCGGAGTTTCAATGTCGTGACACGCGGGGCAAGTCGCGACTTGGTCTCGGCATCCGAAGCCGGTCGTGTGGAGGCCCTGCGCTATTGCCTGAACCGGTTCGGCGGAACGGATGTGGACTGGGTCGCCGGTCCTGACCGCCCGCTAGAGGAAATAGCCATTGGCGAGGATGGATCGCTCGTGCTGTCGGGACGCTGCATCTCTCGCTGAAGCCGCGTGTTTCGGGCCTGAAACGCGGTGTCATCGGGCCGCTATTGCATGACAGGACCGGACTGACGACGTGTCGGGCAACACCCTTGCCGGAGACCCGCCATGCCGTTCGTTAGATCCCTTGCCGCCCTTGCCGCCCTTGCCGTTCTCGCCACCCCGGCCGTCGCAAACCTGGAACAGGAACCGCGTATCACCGAAGGCCTGATTGCCGTCGGCATGGCCCATGAAATCGCGGACGTCTGTCCGCGGCTCGAGGGACGCACCTTTCGCGGTCTGCAATACCTTCTGTCGTTGAAATCGGCGGCGGGGCGGATGGGATACAGCACTCAGGAAATCAATCGCTTCATCGATGATGATGCCGCAAAGGACCGGTTGGAAGCCATCGCCCGTGCCCGCCTTGCCGCCAAGGGCGCGAGGCGAGGGGATGTCGAGGCACATTGCCGCGTCGGAGAGGCGGAACGTGCCGCAAACAGCCAGATCGGCCTGCTTTTGAAGGTCGATTGACGCCATCGGCGGCTTTCCCCTTCTGGTCATGGGCGCACGGCGGGGTTAGAACCCTCTGCAAACGTCTCAGACCCGGAGCGACCCGCCATGAGCGACCTGAAGAAAATCATCATCGACGGCAATGAAGTCGAGGTCCCGGGGGCCATGACCCTGATCCAGGCCTGCGAGGTCGCGGGCATCGAGATACCGCGGTTCTGCTATCACGAGCGCCTGACCATCGCCGGCAATTGCCGCATGTGTCTGGTGGAAGTCGTGGGCGGCCCGCCCAAGCCCGCCGCCTCCTGCGCGATGCAGGTCAAGGATCTGCGCCCCGGCAAGGACGGGGAGCCGCCCGTGGTCAAGACCAACTCTCCGATGGTCAAGAAGGCCCGCGAGGGGGTCATGGAATTCCTGCTGATCAATCATCCGCTGGATTGCCCGATCTGCGATCAGGGCGGCGAATGCGACCTGCAGGATCAGGCCATGGCCTACGGCGTCGATTTTTCCCGCTTCCGCGAACCCAAGCGTGCCGCGGTCGATCTGGACCTCGGTCCTCTGGTCGAAACCCACATGACGCGCTGCATCTCCTGCACGCGCTGCGTGCGCTTCACGACCGAGGTCGCGGGCATCACGCAGATGGGCCAGACCGGCCGGGGCGAGGACAGCGAGATCACGTCCTATCTGGGCGAGACGCTCAAATCGAACCTGCAGGGCAACATCATCGACCTGTGCCCGGTCGGTGCGCTGGTCTCCAAGCCGTATGCCTTCACGGCCCGCCCGTGGGAATTGACCAAGACCGAGACCGTGGACGTCATGGATGCCCTCGGCTCCTCCATCCGGGTCGATACGAAAGGCCGTGAAGTGATGCGCATCCTGCCGCGCAACAACGACGGCACGAACGAGGAATGGATCAGCGACAAGACCCGGTTCGTCTGGGACGGACTGCGCCGCCAGCGGCTCGACAAACCCTATGTGCGCGTCGATGGCAAGCTGAAGCCCGTCGCCTGGCCCGAGGCGCTGGACGCAGCCGCGAAGGCCATGAAAGGCAAATCGGTCGCGGGCATCGTCGGCGACCTGGTCCCGACCGAAGCGGCCTTCGCGCTCAAATCCCTGATGGATCGCATGGACGGCGTTACGGAATGCCGGACAGACGGGGCCAAATTGCCTGCCGATCGCGCGGGCTATGCAGGCACCGCCGCGATCGAGGATATCGACACGGCCACGCACATCACGCTGATCGGAACCGATCCGGCGCGCGAGGCCCCGGTCCTGAACGCCCGGATCCGCAAGGCGTTCCTGCGCGGGGCAACGATCGGCCTTGTCGGTCAGGCTGCTGACCTGACCTACGAGTACGACCACCTTGGAACCGATCGCGCGGCACTTGCCAGGATTTCGGCCAGGAAAGTCAGCCAGGCGACGCAGGACGCACAGTCCATCGTGATCGTTGGCAACGGCGCATTGACCGGGGCGGACGGGGCGGAGGTGCTCGCGCATGCGCGTCTGATCGCCGAAAACGCGAAGTCCGGACTGCTGATCCTGCACACTGCTGCGGCCCGGGTCGGCGCGATGGATGTCGGCTGTCACACCGATGGCGGTATCGACGCGGCGCTGTCGGCTGACGTGGTCTACAACCTCGGTGTCGATGAGATTGACATCCCCGCCGGTCCGTTCGTGATCTATCAGGGCAGCCACGGCGACAAGGGCGCGCATCGCGCGGATATCATCCTGCCCGGTGCCGCCTGGACAGAAGAGCAGGGCGTGTTCGTCAATACCGAAGGGCGTCCCCAGATGGCCTTGCGGGCCAGCTTTGCGCCGGGCGAGGCCAAGGAAAACTGGGCCATCCTGCGCGCGTTGTCGGCAGAGGTGGGATACCAGTTGCCCTTCGACAGCCTCGCGCAGCTGCGCCGTGAAATGATCAAGGCCGCACCGGAACTGGCCGAGCTGGATTCGGTTCCGGTCAATTCCGCGCCTGTCCTCGGCGAAACGCCTGACCTCGGCAGCGGCGATTTCGGCGTCACCATGGCCGATTTCTATCTGACCAATCCGGTTGCCAGGGCGTCCCAACTGATGGCCGAGCTTTCGGCGCTGGCAAAATCGCGCGACGCGCAGCCGCTTGCCGCAGAGTGATGTCAGGCCGGCAGGCCCCCGGCAGCAGTTGTCAAGTCAGGGGGGCGCCATCTTGTCTGGTATGAAGAAACGGCTGCTGGTCTCGCTTTGCGGTGCCCTTGCCGCTTGCCAGTCGGCGGAAGACCCCCGCGTGGATGTCTTCCGACCCGACTATCGCGGGGTTGAGACACGGTTGCTCGAAGGCGACCTCGTGAACTTCATCGTCACGATGAAGGGCGCGCGGGACGGTGCGGATGTGGATGACTACGCCCGTTGTGCCGCCGCGCAATATGCGTTGATCCGGGGTTTCGGGTTCGCGCGTCACGTGCGGACAACTGTGCAGGAAGAGGGTGGCCTTTGGCGTGCAGATGCGGTTTACACCGTATCGCCGGACCTCCCCCGGGGGTTAAGAACGATCGATGCGGAAGTGGCGGTGGACAACTGCCGCTCCCTGGGCATCCCGACCGTATGAGGACATGATATGGCAGATTTTCTGGCATCACCGGCGGGCATTGGCCTGACGATTTTGGCCCAGTGCCTCGCGGTGCTGGGATTCGTCATGATCTCGTTGCTGTTCCTCGTCTACGGTGATCGCAAGATATGGGCCGCCGTCCAGATGCGGCGCGGACCGAACGTCGTCGGCGTCTTCGGCCTGCTGCAGACCGTGGCCGATGCGCTGAAATACGTGGTCAAGGAAATCGTCATCCCGGCCGGCGCGGACCGGACGGTTTTCATGATGGCCCCGATGATCTCGTTCGTACTGGCGGTGCTGGCATGGTCTGTCATCCCCTTCAGTGACACCTGGGTTCTGTCGGACATAAACGTGGCGATCCTTTTCGTGTTCGCGGTCTCATCGCTCGAGGTCTATGGCGTGATCATGGGCGGTTGGGCGTCGAACTCGAAGTATCCCTTCCTCGGCTCGCTCCGCTCGGCCGCTCAGATGATCTCCTACGAGGTTTCCATCGGCCTCATCATCATCGGCGTGATCCTGTCCACCGGCTCGCTCAATTTCGGCGACATCGTCCGCGCGCAGGACAACGGCTGGGGCTTTTTCGGCTGGTACTGGCTGCCGCATCTTCCGATGGTGTTCCTGTTCTTCATTTCCGCCCTGGCCGAGACCAACCGCCCGCCGTTCGACCTGCCGGAGGCCGAGTCGGAACTCGTCGCGGGCTATCAGGTGGAGTATTCCTCCACTCCGTTCCTGCTGTTCATGGCGGGTGAATACATCGCCATCTTCCTGATGTGCGCCCTGATTTCGCTGCTGTTCTTCGGCGGCTGGCTGTCGCCGATCCCGTTCATCCCCGACTCTCCGCTCTGGATGGTCGGCAAGATGGCGTTCTTCTTCTTCTTGTTCGCGATGGTGAAGGCCATCGTGCCCCGCTACCGCTACGATCAGTTGATGCGTCTGGGCTGGAAGGTGTTCCTGCCGTTCTCGCTGGCCTGGGTCGTGATCGTGGCCTTCCTCGCCCGCTTCGAAGTCCTCGGCGGCTTCTGGGCGCGCTACACGATGGGAGTGTGAGATGACCCAACAAACTCAACCGATCGACTGGAACCGTTCCGTCAAATATTTCCTGCTGGCGGATATGTGGAACGGAATGCGGCTCGGGCTGAAGTACTTCTTCGCGCCCAAGGCCACGCTGAACTACCCCCACGAAAAAGGCCCGCAAAGCCCGCGTTTCCGGGGCGAACACGCCCTGCGCCGCTATCCCAACGGCGAGGAACGCTGCATCGCGTGCAAGCTCTGCGAAGCGGTCTGCCCGGCGCAGGCGATCACCATCGACGCGGAACCGCGCGATGACGGCAGCCGCCGCACCACGCGCTATGACATCGACATGACCAAGTGCATCTATTGCGGCTTCTGCCAGGAGGCCTGCCCGGTGGATGCCATCGTCGAGGGTCCTAATTTCGAATACGCGACCGAGACGCGGGAGGAATTGTTCTACGACAAGGACAAGCTTCTGGCGAACGGCGACCGCTGGGAGGCGGTGATCGCCAAGAACCTCGAACTCGACGCGCCGTACCGATGACCGACGCGAACCCCTTTGCCGCGTGGATGGGCCACATGCAGGACATGGCCAAGGCCATGAACCCCGCGCTGGAAAGCTTCACGCTCACCGGGTTCGAAAAGCTTTGGCCGACGATGCCCGCCGAACTCGTGGAGACGTTCATGGGCAAGGGGATGAACCCCGAAGGACTGGACGCCAAGACCAAGATGCTGTTGACGCTGGCCGGACTGACCGTGCTCGGCGCGCAGGCGGAGGCGCAGGTGCGCATGACCGTCCGTCAGGCCGCCGCGCAGGGGGCAACCAAGCAGGAGATCGCCGAGACCATCGGTCTGATGGGCCTGTTCGGCGGCCTGCCCGCGATGAACAAGGCGATGGAACTCGCCAATGACGTATTGAAGGAAAGCGAATGACCGTTCTCGACGTCGCCTTCTATCTCTTCGCGATCACGACTGTCACCGGCGGGTTGCTGACGGTCGTCAGCCGCAACCCGGTTCACTCGGTGCTCTGGCTGATCCTGACGTTCCTGTCGACGGCGGGACTGTTCGTGCTGATCGGAGCGGAATTCGTGGCGATGCTGCTGATCATCGTCTACGTGGGCGCGGTCGCAGTGCTGTTCCTCTTCGTCGTGATGATGCTCGACATCGACTTTGCGGAGTTGAAGGCCGAGATGGCGAAATACGTGCCGCTTGCGGGGCTGATCGGGATCGTTCTGCTGATGCAACTCGTGATCGCCTACGGCGTCTGGGATGTGGCCGACGGTGTGGTCATGGCCGAGGGACTGTCGGCCATCGAACGCCCCCCGGTCCTGAACACCGAGGCGCTCGGGCTCATTCTTTATGACCAGTATTTCCTGATGTTCCAACTGTCCGGCCTGATCCTGCTCGTCGCTATGATCGGGGCGATCGCGCTGACGTTGCGCCACCGCCGGGACGTCAAGCGCCAGAATGTGCTGCACCAGATGTGGCGCGACCCGGCCCAGGCGATGTCCGTGACGGACGTGAAGCCGGGTCAGGGCCTGTAAGACTTTCCGCGCCGCGGCGCGGACGAATGACCAAGGGGCCGCAAGACGCCCCGGAGGGACGAGATGATCGGACTGGAACATTACCTGACCGTGGCGGCCGCACTTTTCGTGATCGGCATCTTCGGCATCTTTCTGAATCGCAAGAACGTCATCATCATCCTGATGTCGATCGAGTTGATGCTGCTGGCGGTGAACATCAATTTCGTCGCCTTCTCGGGGTTCCTCGGGGATCTGACCGGCCAGGTCTTTACCCTGTTCGTGCTGACCGTCGCCGCCGCCGAGGCCGCCATCGGCCTTGCGATCCTTGTCTGCTTCTTCCGCAACAAGGGCACCATCGACGTCGAAGACGTCAACGTGATGAAGGGCTGAGGACATGGAAACGATCATCCTCTTCGCCCCGTTGCTGGGTGCCATGATCGCGGGCTTCGGCTGGAAGGTCATCGGCGAACAGGCCGCCATGGTCACCTCGACGGGTCTTCTGTTCCTGTCGGCGCTCCTGTCGTGGATCGTCTTCCTGACCCACGACGGCACGACCGAGATCATCACGCTGTTCACGTGGATCGAAAGCGGTTCGCTGCTGACCGACTGGGCGATCCGCCTCGACCGGTTGACGGCGACCATGCTGATCGTGGTCACGACCGTCTCGGCGCTCGTGCACCTCTACAGCTTCGGCTACATGGACCACGACCCGCAGTGGCGGGAGGGCGAGACCTACAAGCCGCGGTTCTTTGCCTACCTGTCGTTCTTCACCTTCGCGATGCTGGCGTTGGTGACGGCCGACAACCTGTTGCAACTGTTCTTCGGGTGGGAGGGTGTGGGCGTCGCCTCCTACCTGCTGATCGGCTTCTACTGGCGCAAGCCAAGCGCTGGAGCCGCGGCGATGAAGGCCTTCATCGTCAACCGCGTCGGCGACTTCGGCTTCCTGCTGGGCATCTTCGGCATCTTCGCCCTGACCGATAGCATCGATTACAGCACCATCTTCGAGGCCACGCCCGCGCTGGCGGAAACGACGATCCGGTTCCTGTGGACCGACTGGAACGCCGTGGAACTGATCGCTTTCCTTCTGTTCGTCGGGGCCATGGGCAAATCAGCGCAACTTGGCCTGCACGTCTGGCTGCCCGACGCGATGGAGGGGCCGACGCCGGTGTCCGCCCTGATCCACGCCGCGACGATGGTGACGGCGGGCGTGTTCCTCGTCTGCCGCATGTCGCCGGTGATGGAATTCGCACCGATGGCTATGGGGTTCGTCGTGATCGTGGGGGCCGCGTCTGCCTTTGTCGCGGCGACCATCGGGCTGGTGCAGACCGACATCAAGCGCGTGATCGCCTATTCGACGATGTCGCAGCTGGGATACATGTTCGTGGCCGCCGGTCTCGGGGCGTACTCGGTGGCGATGTTCCATCTGCTTACGCACGCCTTCTTCAAGGCGATGCTGTTCCTCGGGGCCGGCTCGGTCATTCACGCCATGCACCATGAGCAGGACATGCGGAACTACGGCGGTCTGCGCAAAAAGATCCCCTATACGTTCTGGGCGATGATGATCGGGACGCTCGCCATCACCGGCGTGGGCATTCCGCTGCTCTATATCGGCTTCCCGGTCGGCTTTGCGGGTTTCGTGTCCAAGGACGCCATCATCGAGGTCGCTTACGTGGGCTCGCAAGGCGCATTCTGGGTGCTGGTCGCCGCCGCCGCGATGACCAGTTTCTATTCCTGGCGCCTGATGTTCCTGACGTTCTTCGGCGCGCCGCGTGGCGACAAACACACCTACGATCACGCGCACGAAAGCCCGTGGACGATGACGGCACCCCTCGGGGTTCTGGCGGTGGGATCGGTGCTTGCGGGCATGGTGTTCTATGGTCCGTTCTTCGGCAGCCAGGAACAGGTCGATTACTATTTCGGGATCACGGACGAGGTCCCGACCGATCACGCCGCAGTCGCCGTCGGCGCGGCCTTCGCCGCCACCGAGGGCGAAGAGGCGCCAGAGCGTCCGCACCAGACACCGGGTCAGGGTGCGCTCTACTTCGGCGACGACAATCACGTGATCCACGAAGCGCACGAGGCCCCCTATCCGGTAAAACTCTCGCCGTTCATCGCGATGGTCTTCGGCTTCTTGGCGGCGTGGCTGGCCTACGTCCGCAGTCCGGGCCTGCCCGCGCAATGGGCCGAGACCCTGGCGCCGCTCTACCGGTTCCTTCTGAACAAGTGGTATTTCGACGAGATTTACGACGCCGTTTTCGTGCGGCCTTCGAAGGCCCTCGGCCGCTTCCTGTGGAAGCGCGGCGACGGCACCGTGATCGACGGTTCGATCAACGGGCTGGCAATGGGGATCGTTCCGTTCGCGACCAAGTGGCTGAACAGGGCGCAGTCAGGATATATCTTCACCTATGCCTTCGCGATGGTGATCGGGATCGTCGTCCTCATCACCTGGACGACCATCGGGTCGGGGAACTGAGCCATGGACAACCTCCTTTCCATCGTCACCTTCGCGCCCCTTCTGGCGGCCCTGATCCTCGCACTGTTCCTGCGTGGGGATGACGAGGCGGCACAGCGCAATGCGAAGTGGCTGGCCCTCGGGGCGACGACGTTCACGTTCATCGTGTCGATCTTCATCCTGACCGGCTTCGACCCGCAGGACACCGGCTTCCAGTTCGTGGAGGAACGCGCGTGGCTGCTGGGCCTCAGCTACAAGATGGGCGTCGACGGCATCTCGGTACTGTTCGTGATGCTGACGACGTTCCTGATGCCGTTGGTGATCGCGTCCTGCTGGGATGTGACGCACAGGGTCAAGGACTACATGGTCGCGCTGCTGATCCTCGAATCCCTGATGCTCGGCGTGTTCTGCGCGCTGGACCTGCTGCTGTTCTACGTGTTCTTCGAGGCGGGTCTGATCCCGATGTTCCTCATCATCGGCATCTGGGGCGGGGCGAACCGTATCTATGCCTCGTTCAAGTTCTTCCTCTACACGCTGCTCGGGTCCGTCCTCATGCTTGTCGCGATGATCGCGATGTATCTGGACGCGGGAACCACCGACATCCCGACGCTGCTGACGCATGATTTCAGCTATGCGCCGCTCAGCGTTCTGGGCTTCAACATCGTCGGCGGCGCGCAGACCCTCATGTGGCTCGCATTCTTCGCGTCCTTCGCGGTCAAGATGCCGATGTGGCCGGTTCATACCTGGCTGCCGGACGCCCACGTGCAGGCGCCGACAGCGGGTTCGGTCGTGCTGGCCGCGATCTTGCTCAAGATGGGCGGCTATGGCTTCCTGCGCTTCTCGCTGCCGATGTTCCCGGTCGGCTCCGAAGTCCTCGGGCCGATGGTCCTTTGGCTCTCGGCAATCGCGATCGTCTACGCCTCGCTTGTGGCATTGATGCAGGACGACATGAAGAAGCTCATCGCCTATTCCTCGGTCGCCCACATGGGGTTCGTGACCATGGGCATCTTCGCCGCCAACCAGCAGGGCGTCGACGGCGCGATCTTCCAGATGATCAGCCACGGCTTCATCTCCGGCGCGCTGTTCCTCTGCGTCGGCGTCGTCTACGACCGGATGCACACCCGAGACATCGAGGCCTATGGCGGCCTCGTGAACCGGATGCCGGCCTATGCGCTGATCTTCATGCTGTTCACAATGGCGAACGTCGGCCTGCCGGGCACCTCGGGCTTCGTCGGCGAATTCCTGACGCTGATGGGCGTGTTCCAGGTCAACACTTGGGTCGCGCTCGTGGCCTGCTCCGGCGTGATCCTGTCGGCAGGCTATGCGCTCTGGCTCTATCGCCGGGTCGTGTTCGGGGATCTGATCAAGGAAAGCCTGCGCTCGATCACCGACATGACCGGCCGTGAAAAGGCGATCTTTGCGCCCCTTGTGTTCTTCACGATCCTTCTGGGCGTCTACCCGTCGCTCCTGACCGACATCATCGGCCCGTCCGTCTCGGCGCTGGTCGACATCTCCGTCGTCGCCACCGCCGACCTTGCGCTGCACAACGCGGTCGCCGGTGTGGACCACTGAGGGGATAGGCCCATGATACCCGCAGACCTGAACGTGATCCTGCCGGAGGTGGTGCTGGCGATCTACGCGATGATTGCCCTGCTCGGCGCGGTCTATACCTCCAAGGATGCTCTGGCCCGTCCGCTGGTCTGGCTGACATCCGGCGTCCTGGCCCTCGTCGCGTTCTGGATAGCTGTGGCCGATCCCGCAGGTGCTGGCTTCAACGCCATGATCGTGAAGGACGGCTTTGCGCAATTCGCGCAGGTCGCCATCCTGTTGTCGGCCGCTGTCGTCCTCGTAATGGGACTGGACTACATGGAACGCGCCGGCTTGATGAAGTTCGAGTATCCGATCCTCGTCGTTCTGTCGGTCATCGGTATGATGGTGATGGTGTCTTCGGGCAACCTGCTGACCCTCTATATGGGGTTGGAGCTTCAGTCGCTGGCCCTCTACGTCGTGG
This sequence comes from Jannaschia sp., assembly GCA_049647445.1. GTDB lineage: Bacteria > Pseudomonadota > Alphaproteobacteria > Rhodobacterales > Rhodobacteraceae > Jannaschia. The sequence goes on from JBARXR010000191.1 coordinate 14,570, forward strand.
CGTCCATGCGCCGAGACCACGTCAAGTCGACGGAAGCCGGCCTGAAATACTTCGTCCTCGGCGCCCTGTCCTCGGGTTTGCTGCTCTACGGGATATCGCTGACCTATGGCTATACCGGGACGACAGATTTCGCGGGCGTGATCGCCGCAGCCGCGGACGGGACCGTCGGGATCGGCCTGCTGTTCGGCCTCGTCTTCATGATTTCGGGCCTCGCGTTCAAGGTTTCTGCGGCACCGTTCCACATGTGGACGCCGGACGTCTACGAGGGCTCACCCACACCGGTCACGGCGTTTTTCGCGACTGCCCCGAAACTGGCCGCGATGGGCATGTTCGCCCGCGTGACGCACGATGCCTTCGGTGGCATCGTCGACGATTGGCAGCAAATCGTGGCACTTTTGTCGGTGCTTTCGATGTTCGTCGGTGCCATCGCCGCCATCGGACAGCGGGACATCAAGCGGCTGATGGCCTATTCGTCGATCGCGCACATGGGGTATGCCCTCATGGGTCTGGCCGCTGGCACCGCCGGCGGTGTCGAAGCGATGCTTCTCTACATGGCCATCTACGTCGTGATGAACATCGGCACCTTCGCGTTCATCCTGTCCATGCGCCGTGACGGGATGGAGGCGACCGACATCCAGTCCCTCAACCAGCTGTCCGACACCCAGCCCGGCAAGGCGCTGGCACTGCTGATCCTGATGTTCAGCCTTGCGGGCATCCCGCCCATGCTTGGGTTCTTCGCCAAGCTGGCCGTGCTGCAGGCGGCGGTGGATGCGGGCCTCGTCTGGCTGGCCGTGCTTGGCGTTATCGCCTCCGTGGTCGGAGCGTTCTATTACTTGCGGATCGTGTATTACATGTATTTCGGCAAGACCGACACGCCCGTCGATGGCGACATGCCGGCGGTCCAGTGGGTCGCGCTGGTCGCATCGGCTGCGATCATGATCGTCGGGATCGTGAACCTGTTCGGCCTTGAGGGCATCGCCAGCGCGGCGGCGGCGTCACTTGTCAATTGAGACGCCTATTTGGGACACGCCGGAGCTAGAGCAGTTCTGGCCTGACGGGCACGTCCGGATCATTCTGGACGAGACCGACAGCACAATGGCCGAGGTTCGCCGCCGCCGTCCGGACCTGCGTGGCCCGACGTGGATCATGGCACGCCGCCAGACAGCGGCAACCGGTCGCCGTGGACGTGCATGGGTGGCCCCGGAAGGCAACTTCGCGGCAACGTTGTTCCTGCCCTTGCAGCAAGAGGTCCCGCAGCAGGCCGCCTTGCGCAGCTTCGTGGCCTCGCTCGCGTTGATGCGAACGCTTGCCATGGTGGTCGCGCCGCCCCGATTGACCCTGAAATGGCCGAACGACGTGTTGCTGGATGGCGGTAAGGTCGCGGGGATCCTTTTGGAAAGCGGTGGGCAAACAGGTCACGTGGATTGGCTCTCTATCGGGATCGGCGTGAACCTGGTCACGGCCCCCGATGCGAGCCAAGTGGAAGACGGTGCCTTTATGCCCGTCGCCTTGATGGCTCCGGGAGGCATCCAGACCAGTGCCGAGGAGATCCTGTTCTGGCTTGCAAACCACTACGCCGGTTACGAGCGCCTGTTTCGCGAATTCGGCTTTGATCCGATCCGGCGCCTGTGGTTGCGCCATGCCGCCCGTTTGGGTGAAACCATCACCGCGCGAACCATGCACGAGTCCCATTCCGGCGTCTTCGAGACCGTGGACGAGGAGGGTCAGTTGCTGCTGCAGACAGCCGATGGCCCCCGTCGTATTCCCGCAGGCGACGTCTTTTTCGGAGAGCCGAAATGCTCCTGACCATCGACTGCGGCAACACCAACACCGCCTTCGCCATCTGGGACGGCACCGGCTTTGTCGCCAACTGGCGCTGCGCCACGCAGCATCAGCGGACCGCGGACGAATACTACACCTGGCTGCGCACCCTGATGGACCTGCACCGCATCGACGTGACGATCACCGACGTCATCATATCCAGCACCGTCCCCCGCGTCGTGTTCAACCTGCGCGTCCTCTGCGACCGCTATTTCGACACCCGACCGCTGGTCGTCGGCAAGCCGGAAACCGCCCTTCCCGTGCCGCCCCGGGTGGATGCCGGAACCACTGTCGGTCCCGACCGGCTCGTCAACACGGCCGGCGCGCACGATCGACATGGCGGCGACCTGATCGTTGTCGATTTCGGCACCGCTACCACCTTCGATGTCGTCGACACCGACGGCGCCTATGTGGGCGGTGTCATCGCGCCCGGCGTGAACCTGTCGCTTGAGGCGCTGCACATGGCCGCGGCCGCATTGCCGCATGTGGACATCACGCAGCCGCAAAGCGTAGTGGGCACCAACACCGTCGCCTGCATGCAGTCAGGCATCTTCTGGGGCTATGTCGGCCTCATCAAGGAAATCACGGCCCGCATCAGGGCCGAACGCGACCGACCGATGAAGGTCATTTCTACCGGCGGGCTGGCGCCGCTCTTCAGCCAGGCGGAGGCGTTGTTCGACGTCTTCGAAGACGATCTCACGATGCACGGGCTGACCGTCATCCACGCATTCAACAAGGAATAAAGAATGGCACGCGACCGACTGATCTACCTCCCCCTCGGCGGGGCGGGCGAAATCGGCATGAATGCTTACGTCTATGGCTACGGACCCGAGGGCAAGGAACGCCTGATCCTCGTGGATCTCGGGATCGCATTCCCCGACATGGACACCACACCGGGCGTGGACATTATCCTGCCCGATATCAGCTGGCTGCTGTCGCGGCTGGACCGGATCGAGGGCGTGTTCATCACCCACGGTCACGAAGACCACGTGGGCGGGGTCGGGCATCTGTTCCCGCAACTCCGCCAGAAGATCCACGCGCGCAAGTTCACCGCGAACCTCGCCCGCCGCAAGCTTCAGGAAAAGGGGCAGGATCCCAAAATGGTCGTGACCGTCGAGCCCTATCCGGCGATGACAGACGCGGGTCCGTTCCGGGTGGGCTTCCTGCCCGTCTCGCATTCGATCCCGGAGTCCGCGGCGCTTGTGATCGACACGCCTGCGGGCCGCATCATCCACACCGGCGATTTCAAGATCGACCATTCGCCGATCGTGGGCGAGGCATTCGACGAAGCCCTTTGGGCCGAGGCCTCCAAGGACGGCGTAAAGGCATTGGTCTGCGACTCCACGAACGTCTTTTCCAAGCACAGGGGCCGTTCCGAGGCGGAGGTGAAGCCGAACCTCGTGCCTCTGGTCAAATCCGCCAAGGGCATGTTCGTCGCCACGACCTTTGCGTCCAACGTCGCGCGTCTGCAATCGCTGGCCGACGCCGGCGTCGCCGCAGGGCGTTCCATCTGCCTGATGGGCCGCGCCATGCGCCGCATGACCGAAGCCGCTATGGAGGAGGGGATCCTTACGGACTTCCCCAAGACCATCTCTCCCGAAGACGCCGCCAACGTACCCCGCGAAAGCCTGATGTTGATCGTCACAGGGTCGCAGGGGGAACGGCGCGCCGCCTCCGCGCAACTGTCGCGCGGCAAGTATTTCGGCATGGAACTGGCCAAGGGTGATACCTTCCTGTTCTCGTCCAAGACGATACCGGGCAACGAAAAGGAAGTGGCCCGGATCATGAACAACCTGTCCGAACTGGGCGTGGATGTGGTGACCGATGACGACGGCCTCTATCACGTTTCGGGCCATGCCAACCGGCCCGACCTCGAAGAGGTCCACCGAATCACCAATCCTCAGATCGTCATCCCGATGCACGGCGAACACAGGCACCTTCGGGAACACGCCAAGGTCGCGGATGCGGGCGGGCGTCTGGGCGTGGTGGCCCCGAACGGCACGATGCTCGATCTTTCCGGCAATGCGCCCAAGGTGGTCGATCATGTCGAGACCGGGCGGACCTATCTCGATGGCTCGGCCCTGGTGGGTCAGTTCGACGGCGTGGTCCGTGACCGGATCCGCATGGCACTGAACGGGCACGCCGTCGTGGCCGTCATGGTCGATGACGACAATGAAGTGCTTGAAGATACTTGGGTGGATTTGCGCGGCTTGCCGGACGTGGCGGACAATGGCGCGTCCCTTGCCGACCTCATGGAGCAGCATCTGGCCGGACAACTCTCCCGGGTCGATACCCGCACCGCGGGGGACGACGAAAAGCTTGAGGACCTGATCGTGAAGGGTGTCAGAAAGGTCGCGCAGGATGAAGTCGGCAAGCGCCCGGAGGTCACCGTGCTGATCACGCGCCTGGCGGCCGAATAGGGGTCGGAAACGCCCGGCGGTCGCCATGTTATCGCATATCAAGCCGACATTGGCGTAGCACCATTGCGGTCAAGAGTTCGGAGCGTTAAGGGTGGGGGAAGGGAAGGCTATGTGCCTTCCCTTTTTTCTTGTGACTGCCGGACCCTTCGCACGCGGAGACGGATCAGCCACATCCCGCCTCCGGTCGGGCGTTTTCGGAGGATCGATCTCGCCGGGACCGCTGCCGGGCTATAAGGTCCTGTCCAAAGGTCGCGCGCCCGCGCGCCCGTTCCAGAGAGCCTTTCATGATACGCGGTACCTGCCTTGCCCTTGCCCTGACCGTCGCCCCTGCACTGGCAGAGGAGCGATACGTCGGTGTCTTCATCGGATCGCAGCACATCGGCAGCGACGCCTACAACGACTTCAACCCCGGCCTGGCCTACGGCCGCCGCTTTGCAATCGGTGAGGGGACCGCCGAGTGGCACGTCGAAGGGGGCGTTTTCTATAACTCCTACCGGGAGGTGTCGCCGATCTTCGTCGCGGGTTTGTCCACAGGCGTGGCGCAGATCGGCCGGGGTGAGGTGCGGGTCGGGGCCAGTATCGGCACCGCCTATTACCGCGAGCTGGCCGATATTCTGGACCGCAGGAACGGCTTACCGAATATCGGGGGCTTTCTGCCCATTGGCGTGCTGACCGCCGCCTATCGGACCGAACGGATCGAATACCGTCTCAACGTCATTCCCTACGGCGATGACATCGACGGGGTGGTGAACCTGTCGCTGGCGATCCCCTTCTAGGGGACTCGAGCCGTCATTCGGCGGCCATCGCCTCCGCAGCCTCTACCTTGACGGCGGAGAACTTGAACTCGGGGATCTTTCCGAAAGGATCCAGCGCAGGGTTGGTCAGCAGGTTGGCCGCTGCCTCCACGAAGGCGAACGGCAGGAAAACGGTATCCGGCGATACCGACCGGTCCGCCCGCGCCATCAGCGTGACGGTTCCGCGCCGCGTCGTCAGCTTGACGTGCCCCCCCGCAGGGACGCCCAGACGGCGCAAGGTGGAGGGATGCAGCGAGCAGTTTGCCTCCGGCTCGACCGCGTCCAACACCTTGGACCGACGCGTCATCGACCCGGTGTGCCAATGTTCCAGCTGCCGACCCGTGATCAGGATCATCGGGAACCGGTCATCCGGCACTTCCGACGGCGGCATCACCCGGGCCGGAGTGAACTTGGCGCGACCCGCGCGGCGTGGGAAGCCGTCTCCGAACACGACGGACTGGCCGGGATCTTCGTTCGACAGGCTGGGGTAGGTGACGGCCGTTTCGGTATCGAGACGGTTCCACGTGATGTGATGCAGGCTGCGCATCGACATCTTCATTTCGTTGAACACCTCGCGTGGGTGGTCGTAATCCCAATCCAGCCCGATACGGTTCGCCAGATCGATCAGGATACGCCAGTCTTCACGGGCGTCGCCGGGCGATGAGACCGCCTTGCGGGCCATCTGCACCGTGCGGTTGGTATTCGTCACTGTTCCCGATTTCTCGGGAAAGGCGCTTGCTGGCAGGATGACGTCCGCGAAATTCGCGGTCTCGGTCACGAAGATGTCCTGGACCACAAGATGATCCAGATGTGCCAGCGCCTTGCGCGCATGGTCCACGTCCGGGTCGGACATCGCCGGGTTTTCGCCAAGGATATACATCCCCTTGATCTCACCCCGATAGACCCGGTCCATGATCTCCACGACCGTCAGGCCGGGGGTGGGGTCAATCTCCGTGCCGCCCCAGATGTGGCGGAACAACTCCCGCACCTCGCCGTCCTGCACCGACTGATAATCCGGCATGACATGGGGGATCAGACCTGCGTCGGACGCGCCTTGCACGTTGTTCTGGCCACGCAGGGGATGCAGGCCGGTGCCCGGGCGTCCGATCTGACCGCACAGCAACGCCAGACTGATCAGGCAGCGGGCGTTGTCGGTTCCGTGAATGTGCTGGCTGATGCCCATCCCCCAGAAGATCATCGCACGCCGTGCGCCGGCGAAATCGCGTGCGACCGAGCGGATCGTCTCGGCGTCGACCCCGCACAGGTCCGCCATGCGGTCGGGCGTGAAGGCACGGATGTGGTCGCGGAATTCGAAGAAACCTTCGGTAAACCCTTCGATATATTGCCGGTCGTAAAGCTTTTCCTCCACGATCACGTTCATGATCGCGTTCAGGAGCGCGACATCGGTCCCGGGCCGGAATTGCAGCATGTGCTTGGCGTGCCGCTTCATCGCGGTGCCGCGGGGATCCATGATGATCAACGCGCCGCCGCGCTTGGCGAATTGCTTGAAAAAGGTCGCGGCCACGGGGTGGTTCTCGGTAGGATTGGCTCCGATGACGATGGCAAGGTCGGCGTTCTCGATCTCGTTGAAGCTTGCGGTCACCGCACCCGAGCCCACGTTCTCCATCAGCGCCGCCACTGAGGACGCATGGCAGAGGCGGGTGCAATGATCGACGTTGTTGTGCCCGAAGCCCTGCCGGATCAGCTTCTGGAAGAGATAGGCTTCCTCATTGGTGCATTTCGCGCTGCCGAAGCCCGCGACCGACTTGCCGCCGTAGAGCGATCGCAGATCGACAAGGCCATCGGCGGCGGCGTCCAGCGCCTCCTCCCACGTGGCCTCGCGGAAATGGGTCCAGGGGTTCGCCGGATCGACGTTGAGGCCCTTTTCCGGTGCGTCCTTGCGCCGGATCATCGGCTTGGTGATGCGGTGCGGATGGTGAATGTAGTCGAAGCCGAACCGCCCCTTGACGCACAGCCGTCCCTCGTTCGCAGGCCCGTTGATGCCGTCCACCTTGACGATCCTGTCGTCCTTCACCTTGAGGGAGACCTGACAGCCGACGCCGCAGAACGGGCACACAGATGCGACCTCCTCATCGAAATCCCCCGAGTCCCCCACCTGCGCGGCATCGACCATCGTCGCGGGCATCAGCGCCCCGGTTGGACACGCCTGCACGCATTCGCCGCAGGCCACACAGGTCGACGCGCCCATCGGGTCGTCGAAATCGAAGGTAGGATAGCTGTCGTGGCCACGGCCCGACATGCCGATCACGTCGTTGACCTGAACCTCGCGGCAGGCCCGCACGCAGAGGCCGCACTGAATGCAGGCGTCGAGGTTCACCCGCATCGCCACATGGCTGTCGTCAAGGAGCGGAATACGCTCCACCTCCAGCGTGGGCAGTCGGCTATGGGTTACGCCGTTCGCGTCTGCCATGTCCCACAGATGCGAGGATCGGTCGTGCGCCGCTTCCCGCTCCGGTTGATCGGCCAGCAACATCTCGACGACCATGCGTCGCGCGCCCTTGGCCCGGGTGCTGTCGGTTGTGACGACCATACCCTCGGCCGGTTCCCGGATGCACGATGCCGCCAGGACACGCTCGCCCTCGATCTCCACCATGCAGGCGCGGCAATTGCCGTCCGGGCGATATCCGGGTGCAGGTTTGTGGCAGAGGTGGGGGATGACGAGGCAACGTCCGTTCGCCACCTCCCAGATTGTTTCACCGGGCCGTGCTTCGACATCCTTGCCGTCGAGCGTGAAATGGATCGTATCGGGCATGGCCGTTCCCCTGGCTGTTGAGGCAGACTAGGAGACCGGGCACCCGGACGGAAGGCCGAGGGCGACGGCGACCGCACGGGAAACGACGCGGGTCGTTTCCGATAGGCACCTTCCTGTCCTGATCCTTGGCGCGGCAGGAACTGCCCGGCGGAAGGCGAAAGGCCGGCATATCGCACCGTGGCAGACCGGCGGTGTGACGCGCCTATTTGCGGGCGAACAGCCCGTACCAAAGCCAGTCCGGCAGAATCTGCCCACCGCGGAACAGCCAGGAAAACACCGTCGGAAAGCTTTTCTTGAAATCGTCGGAACACATAAGCTCGAACATTTCCTGCGCGGCGTCCTCCGGCTCCATCAGGAAGGGCATCGAGAAGTCGTTCTTCTCCGTCAGCCGGGTCTTGATGAAGCCGGGGTTGGCGACCTGGACCTTGACGCCCGTGTGCCGCAAATCGGCGTGCATGCCCTCGGCCAGCCACATGACGCCCGCCTTGGACGCGCCGTAGCCCGTGGCGCCAGGCAAGCCGCGAAAGCCCGAGAGGGAGCCGGTCACGACGATATGCCCATCGTCGCGCGCGACCATGTCGCCGATCACGGTGCCGACGACGCGCGCGCATCCGGTGAAGTTGACGTCGCACATCGCCTCCACCTCCTCGGCGTTCCAGTCCTGCGCCTTCTGCGGCCAGTACACACCTGCCAGAAACACCATGCCGTCGATCTGACCGACCTCGGCATAGGCCGACTCGACCGCCTCCCGCGAGGCGACATCAACCGTCACGACCGAGGCGCGGCCCGGAAGGTCTGCTGCAAGCGCCTCAAGCTTGTCCCCGCTGCGCGCGCTCAGGATGAGTTCCGCCCCGGCGGCCGACAGTTTGCGCGCCAGTGCCGCACCCAAGCCGTCCGACGCGCCGACGATCCAGTATCGCTTGCCTGCCCAGTCACGCATGTTGTCTCTCCTCGTCTATACGTCCGCCCAAACGACCCAGCAGGATCAATGCAAAGGTCTTCAATCCCAAGGGTAGCCCGGCATAGAGCCACGTCAGGGTATCAAGCGCGCGGGCGGTGTTTTCGGTTCCCGACACGAAACCCGACGCGTCAAGAAGCGGAAGCAGGGCGATGGCCGCGATGGCAAGAGTGATCTTGTTGACGAACGACCACAGGCCGAAGCCGTCGGCGGCCCCGGGCGCTATCACCTCCATGCGCCGCGCAAAGATCGCGGGCAACAGCGTCAAGTCGGCCCCCACCGCCGCGCCGGACAGAATACAGATCAGGGCAAACGGCCAGATATCCCCGGGCCCGAGTGTCAGTGCAAATGCGAAGACCGCAATCGCCAGGGCCATTGCCGCCATCAGAGCCGACCGTGCGCCCCACCGGGCCGCCGCCCGCCCCCACAACGGGGCCGCAAGTGCCGCCGACAGGAAAAATACCAGAAGCAGCGGGCCCGCACCGGTTTCGGAGCCAAGGAGGTCTTCGACGAAGAACAAGAACAGCGTCGAGGTGACCGCGACCGGTGTCGCATTCGCGAGCGCGACGAGTAGCAGGCGTCGCGCCGTCGGGTCGGACAGCACCAGTCGCAGCCCGCTGGTCGCAGGCGGCGTGCCGCGTCCGCTCCACTCCGGGGCCATCAATATCAGGGCCGCCAAGGTCGCGACCGCGAAGATGATGGCATAAAACGTGAGCGGTGCGCCGGTCGCAGCCAGCAGCGACGGCAGGGCTGCGGCGAGACAGACGCCCGAGAGCGCACCTGTTTCCCGCCATGTGGCAAGCCGGACATGGCCGTTGCCCATCGCGGTCGCCTTGGCAACGCCCTGCGCATAAAAGCAGATCGTCAGGAAGGAAAACCCGCTGAAGAGACCACCAAGTGTCAGGGCGAACCACCAGACCGGCGGCAGGATCGGGCGGACGGCGAACAGGCCGATCATCGAGACCGCCATCAGCGCGCCTGCGGCCCAGCACATGGCGTTGCGGCGACCGGCGGTCACCGCGGCAAGACGACCGAGGGCCGGATCCTGAACGACATCGATCAGGCGCAAGACGAACAGGGCAAGCGAAAGCTGTGCCAGCGTGACGCCATAGGTATCGACATAGAACTTGGGAGCATGGATGTAGATCGGAAGCCCGGCAGCCGCGAGGACGGCGGCAAAGGCCGCGTGGCGCGGCAGGCCCGCCGTGGCGGTCAGCGCGAAACCTCGGAGGCGGGCGGTTGCGGACGCCGGCGAAACGTCGCCCCTTTCCACCAGAGCTTTGCCGCCTGCCAATGGATCAGGCCGAGGACCCTGCGCGAGCCGAAGGGGCGGCGCAGGGCGGCGCGGATCAGGCCGCGCGATGTCAAAGGACGGCGCGGTCCGGTCAATGTTGCCAGCAGGTGCCCCCGTTCGCTGCGGTAGTCGATCCAGATCCCGATCCGCTCCGGGCCGATGTCGAACCGGAACGTGTAGTCGCCGTTCACAGGCTGGAACGGCGAGACGTGAAACACCTTGCGCGCCGAAAGCTTCAGGTCGCGCGTGATCGGCGCGAAGTCGTCTGAATGGCAAAGATAGGAATGACGATCGCCGAATGTGTTCGACACCTCTGCGATGACGACGCGCAGGAGACCCGCCGCATCGTGACACAGCCAGAAGCTGACCGGGTTGAACACGTGGCCGAGCATGCGGGGTTGCGCCAGCAAGAGCACCCGACCGGGAACTGCCGTTATCCGGTGCTGGTCCAGAACCTCTCGAACCCACGCCAGGCCTCGTCCCGCGCCCGGCGCGCCGCCATGATCGCGGTCACGGATCGAGGCGAGGTTCGCACCGTTGCGTGAAAAGAGACGGGGCAGGGGGACATCAACCTCCGGGTCGATCAGGACATAGTCGATCCCGTATCGAAAGGCGTTGCTGACGCCTTCACCCTCGCGACCGTGGAAGGTCTGGGCCGGAACATGCTCTGGCGTCGTCGGGGTCATTCGGCGGCCATCGGCATCGCGTCCCTGCGTTCGAACCCGCTGACCACGTCGAGGGCGCTGCGGTATCCGTCTTCGTGAAACCCGTTGTGCATCCACGCGCCGCAGAACCATGTCGCGCGGGTCCCGTTGAGGGCGCGCAGGTCCGCCACGGCGGCCATCATCTCCAGATCATAGACTGGATGCGAGAAGGTCGTCTCGTCATGGATCAACTCCTCTCGGATCGCCGCCTGCGGGTTGAGCGAGACGAACAGCGGATCGTCCTGCGGGATCGGCTGGAGGCGGTTCATCCAATAGGTTAGGCCAATCTTTTCCGGCCGCCCGGACGCCGGTTCGGCGTAATTCCAGGAGGCCCAGCACTTTCGTCGCTTCGGCATCAGCGAAGCGTCGGAATGGGTGATCGCGGCATTCGTCTGATACCTGATCTGCGACAGAATGCGGGTTTCGTCCGGCGTCGGGTCCGAGATCATGGCAAGGCTCTGGTCGGAATGCGTGGCAAGGACCACGTCGTCGAACGCCTCCCATTCCGCACCTGCCAGCCGGACCTCGGCACCGTCCTGCGTCCTGCGCACGCCCTGAACCGCCGCACCGAGTCGTATGTCGACCCCGACGCGCTTCAGAAATTTCTGCAGGCGGCTGACATAGGCGATCGAACCGCCGTCGACCGTGTACCAGGTATGCTGCCCGGTATTCGACAGCAGGTGGTGGTTGGCAAAGAATTTCACCATCGCCGCCGCAGGAAAATCCATCACGTCCTGTGACGGGGTGGACCAGATGGCGCCCGAAATCGGCCCGAGATACCAATCCCGAAATGCCTGACCGACGCCAAGCTGATCGAGAAACGCGCGCAGCGACAGGCTCGTATCGTTGGCGCTGTCGGCAGCACGCGCGTTCCACCGCAGAATATCGCGAACCATGCGCAGGAAGCGGGGGTTCAGGGTGTTGCGGCGCTGCGCGAATACGGTGTCAAGCGTTTGCGTGCTGTATTCGATCGCCCCGCCACCAAGGGATGCGGCGAAGGACATATCCGAGACCGCAAGCGGGACATCGAGTTCCTGAAACAGCCGCAGAAGGTTCGGATAGTTTACCTTGTTGAACACGATGAACCCGGTATCGACCGGTTGGTCCCCGCGTTTTCCGGCCATGATCGTCCGGGCATGGCCACCAAGCCGCGGCGCTGCCTCGATCAATGTGACGGAATGATTGCGGGACAGGGCGTGTGCTGCGGCCATGCCGCTGATCCCGCCACCGATCACCGCGATGCGGCGGGGCGGGGGTGTTGTCGTCTCGAAGGGCAAGGGGCGGGATGTCCGTTATTCTGGGCACAGGATGAAAGGTCTACGCGCGTGGCCTACCAGCGGATCATTTGGACGTCTCCCCCCGATCCCCGATCCGCAGGTTTCACAAGAAAGTGATCCAGACCGTGGACCGGGCCGTAGAGTGATGGAAAAGGATCGAAAGGAGTATAAGTCTTCTGGTCAAGGGACACGGGTTTCGCGGTCGTGCGGGGTCTTCGCTGGCTCGATAGGGAGACAGGCTTGATGCAGGACGCCAAGGACGAAGGCTACTGGACAGCGTTGCTGATCGCCGTCGGGTCTGAGCGTGACAGAGCCGCCTTCGCGGAACTGTTCCGGCAATATGGGCCAAGGGTAAAAGGATTTTTGATGCGGACCGGTCTGACACCGGCGATGGCCGAGGATTGTATGCAGGACGTGATGGTCTCATTGTGGCGCAAGGCGCACCTCTACGACCCGACGCGGGCGACCGTCTCCACATGGCTGTTCACGATCGCGCGGAACCGGAAGATCGACCTGATCCGCAAGACGCGGCGCCCCGAGCCGGAAGAATTGCCTTGGGGTCCGCAGGCCGAGCCGGAGCAGGCCGACGTCATCGCGCTGAAACAGGACAGCCAGCGTCTGGCCGAGGCGGTGGCGACGTTGCCGCCGAAACAAAGGGACCTGATAGAGCGGGCTTTCTTCGGGGATCTGACGCACAGCGAGATCGCAACACAGACCGGTCTGCCATTGGGAACGATCAAATCCCGCATTCGGCTGGCGATCGACAGGTTACGTTATGCGATGGAATCGGACGTGCAGGGCGCTGCGCGGCGGTGACGGTTAAAGGACTTGGAATTTGGAAATGAATGTGTGCCATCCGATCAATGACGAACTTCTGATGGGTTATGCCGCAGGGTTGCTGCCGCAGGCTTACGATCTGATCGTTGCGACCGCCGTGTCCCTCGACGACGATGCGCGTGCGCGCCTCTCGGGGTTCGAGGCCATGGGCGGAGCCCTCCTCGACGAAGTCGAAGTCGCCCCGCTGCGCGACGACAGTTTCGACTGCGTCATGGCGCGGATCGCCGGGACCGGTCGCGACGATACGGTTCACGCCGACATCAAGACGCCGCGGGTGGACGCCGTCCTGCCGCATCCCCTGCGGGAGGCGGTCGGCGGCGATATCGACAGCCTGCGCTGGCGCAATGTCGGCATGGGTGTTCGGCAGATCATCATCGCGGATGACGACGGGGACGCGACGGCCCGGCTTTTGTCGATACCGGCCGGTCAGGCCATGCCAGACCACGGGCACTCCGGCACCGAGATCACGCTCGTCCTGAAAGGCGCTTTTGTGGACGGAGCGGACCGGTTCGCACGCGGCGACGTCGAGATCGCCGATGACGATGTGGAGCACATGCCGGTGGCCGATCTGGGTGAGGAATGTATCTGCCTTGTGGTCACCGACGCGCCGCTGCGTTTCAACGCGATCCTGCCGCGTATCGCTCAAAGGTTCCTGAACATCTGACCGGGTCGTGACCTTCGCCGACTGGCTCGTGTTCGCGTCGTTCTGGGCGTTGTTCGTGACGACGCCGGGACCGAATGCGGTCAACTGCATATCGACGGCCTGGGGCAGCGGTTTCGTTCGGTCCCTGTGGTGTGTGGCAGGTATCCTGTGCCAGGCGATCATGTTCCTGACGCTTGCGGCAAGCGGGGTGACCGCACTGCTGCTGTCGGCGCCGGGCGCGTTCGACACGATCCGGCTCATCGGGGCTGCGGTTCTTGTGGGCCTCGGCGTGCGGGGATGGCTGCATGCGGGGGATCCGGTCGACGCCAATCCCGCGCCCGCGAAACGGATCATGTTCCGGGCTTTCATGATCGCTACCGTCAACGCGAAATCCGTCGCCGGATACCTCGCGGCGTTTTCGCAGTTCGTCCGAACGGATATCCCGATCTGGTCACAGATGGGCGTGATCGTTCCCACGGCCCTGAGCCTCACGGCACTGAGCTATACCGGTTGGTGCGCATTGGGCGCATGGCTGGGCCGGCGGGCGCTGGGCTTCGTTGCAAGCCTTTGGCTCCGGCGGGTGCTCGCGCTTTGCTTCATCCTCTACGGCGCGGCACTCGCGATGATCTGACCCTATTCGGCGACCAGTTCCGCACCGAAAAGCGGCACTGTCGATATCGACATCTTCGCCGACCCTTCGGTCAGCTCCGCCGCGTGGGCCAGGTAAATCAGCGTCTGGTTCGCCTCGTCGAAGATGCGTTTTATGCGCAGCGACTTCAGGATGATCGAGCGGCTCTCGCGAAAGACCTGTTCGCCCCCGTCTGAACGGTCGATGTCGCCAATCCTGATCGGGCCGGTCTGGCGACAGGCGATGGACGCGTTCGACGGATCCTCGAACCAGTTACCCTGGGACAGGCGATCGATCAGCGAGCGGTCGAAGTAGGCGATGTGACAGGTAACCCCCTCCACTTTCGGGTCGGAGATGGCCTCGATGATGATGTCGTTGCCGACCCAGTCCACGCCGACTTCCCCCACCTGCTGTGCGGACAGGGGCGAGGACAGCAGGACGGCAGCAAGGATGAGATGTTTCATGGGAGAGAAAATAGGCGACTAAGGAAAAAGGTTCCATGCCAAAGTCCAAGCGCGCGCTACCTTCCGCTCAGTTTTCAGCGACAGGAGAATCCGATGACCCGCATGACTGCCAAGGACTTCGATCAGGAACTGCTCGACCTTTATGACTTCTACGCGCACGGAAAGATCACGAAACGTGAATTCCTCGACCGTGCGGGCAAATGGGCCGTCGGCGGCGTGACCGCGATGGCTCTCCTCAACACGCTGTCCCCGAACTATGCGTTCGCCCAGCAGGTGGCCGAGGACGATGCCGACATCGTGGGTGAGGACATCACCTACGACAGCCCCAACGGACATGGGTCGGTCAACGGCTACCTCGTGCGCCCGGCCGCATCGGAAAACCCGCCCGCGGCGGTGCTGGTCGTCCACGAAAACCGGGGCCTGAACCCGTATATCCGCGACGTGGCGCGCCGGGTGGCGAAGGCCGGCTTCATCGCGCTTGCGCCGGACGGCCTGACCAGCGTGGGCGGCTATCCCGGCAACGACGACGAAGGCCGGGAGTTGCAAGGTCAGGTGGACGGCGAGAAGCTGATGAACGACTTCTTCGCTGGCTACGAGTATCTCGCTGCCCTCGAGGGAACCAACGGCAAGGTCGGTGCGACCGGGTTCTGCTATGGCGGCGGCGTGGTGAACGCGCTTGCCGTGGCCTATCCGGAACTTTCGGCGGGCGTGCCGTTCTACGGACGGCAGGCGGCGGCGGCCGATGTCCCGAAGATCGAAGCCCCCTTGCTGTTGCAGTATGCCGCGCTCGATTCGCGCATCAACGCGGGCTGGGAAGACATGCAGAAGGCGTTGGAAGCGAACGACAAGATCTATGAGGCCCTGATCTGGCCGGACGTGAACCACGGCTTCCACAACGACACCACGCCCCGGTACGACGCGCCGACCGCAGAGGCGGCCTGGCAACGCACGATCGGCTGGTTCCAGGTCTATCTCGCCTGACCTTGCACGGCGGGTGGGTCATGTGCTGATCTGCCCGCCATGAAGGATTTCGGACCCACACGTCGCGAGACACTGCTGTATCTGGGGATTTCGGTCATCGGACTCGTGATCCTTGCCCTTGCCGTCGGATTGCGCGGGGTGGGCGGCATCGCGGCAATCGAAGTCGTCGGCATCGCGGGCCTGTTCTTCGGGGGCACCGCCGTGTGGGCGGTCCTTCGGCTATGGCGGTTGCGGTGATGGTCGCCGTTCTTGCCTGTCAGGCGCTGGTGTTCGCCGGTTGGGTCGTCGTCAGTTTCGGAATCCTCTGGGGCGTCTTGCGGCGCGCGACGGTGGCGGGCGCCTTTCCCGGGCCGTCCGCGCAGCTTGCTGCCTTGGGTGCGTATCTGCGGGATCCCGAGACCCGTGCAAGGCGCCGGACGTGGCTTGCGTTGACCGCGGGGCTGATCGTGTTGTCGGCCGTGACCGCGATCGTCATCTCGGCGGCCTAGCGCTCCGGGGTCACGCAGGTTAACCCGCACCCATGTCCGGTGTTTCCACGCCCTATGACCCTCCGACCGGCCCGGTTTCCGTGATCCATCAGGATGCGCATCTTCTGGTCGTGGACAAGCCCCACGGCCTGCTTTCGGTGCCGGGACGCGGCGAGGATCTTGCCGATTGCCTGCTCACGCGGTTGGAGGCGATGCATCCCGAAGTCCTGCTTTGCCACCGACTGGACCGCGATACCTCCGGCATAATGGTCTTTGCGCTGACCAAGGAAGCGCAGCGCAAGATGGGCCGCATGTTCGAGGTCAAGCGGGTCAAGAAGCGCTATATCGCCCGTGTCTGGGGTGTGGTGGACCAAGCGGCGGGAACCATCGACCTGCCGTTGATCGTCGATTGGCCGAACCGTCCGTTGCAACACGTCAACCATGAGCGCGGAAAGCCATCGGTCACCGACTGGAAGCGACTTGCGGTCGAGGACGGCACCACCCGGATGGCCCTGATGCCGCGCACCGGGCGCAGCCATCAGTTGCGCGTTCACATGCAGTCGATGGGACATCCGATCCTGGGCGACCCGTTCTATGCCGACGGGCCCGCCCGCGCCTACGACCGGATGATGCTGCATGCCGAGGGGCTGAAGTTCGAGCATCCGGTGGACGGCAAGGTCCTGCGGCTGGAGGCGCCCTGTCCGTTCTGAGGCGTCAGATCTCCGCTTCCGCAATTGCGCGGCGCGCGACTTTCGCGCGTGCGTCGGGCTGGCGCATCATCGAAAAGTTGCCGCGAATCTCGGGAAATTCGTCGAAGTTCCACCGGCCGGTTATGCGGCGGAACGAGGGATCGACGCGCCCGACGTACTCCGGGTCCGCGCCCTGATCGAACGTGTAGGTCTTGGTCAGCCGCACCTCCGACCCGACGATCCAGCCGGTCAGGAACCCCCTGAGTTCGGGCATCCCGCCCGGACGAAACGTGTTCGGCTCGACGGTCGTCGCGCGCAGGGTCATGCCCGTCTGCGTCAGATCGGCCTCGAACGGTACCGACGGTGCCCCATCCGCATAATCGTAGTGACCGATCCATCGGCCCGTCAGCGTCCTGTCCAAGTCTCGCGTCCGTCCCGTCTGGTATCGTCGTGGCTGCGCGCCTAGGTATCGGTGCAGTTACTTCAGAGGAGACCCGAAATGAGCTTGCGCATCAACCAGGACGTTCCCGATTTCAAGGCCGAGACGAGTGAAGGTCCGATCAGCTTTCACGACTGGATCGGCGACAGCTGGACGATCCTGTTCAGTCACCCGAAGGATTTCACGCCGGTCTGCACCACCGAGTTCGGCGCCGTCGCCCAGCTTGCCCCGGAATGGGAGAAGCGCGGCGTGAAGGTGATCGGCATTTCGGTCGATGGGGTCGAGGATCACAAGAAATGGAAAGGCGACATCGGGACCTTCGCCGGCACGCCCGCCACCTTTCCGATCATCGCGGACGAGGGGCTGGAGATTTCGAAGGCCTATGACATGCTTCCCGCCGATGCCTATCTGCCGGACGGGCGCACGCCCAACGACACGGCGACGGTGCGCTCCGTCTACATCATCGGCCCGGACAAGAAGCTGAAGCTGTCGATGACCTATCCGATGAACGTCGGCAGGAATTTCGCCGAGATCCTGCGGGCAGTGGATGCGCTCCAGACCGCGGCCAAGCATGGTGTGGCGATGCCGGCCAACTGGGAGCACGGCAAGGACGTGGTGATCCCGGCAACCGTGTCGAACGACGATGCAAAGGCGAAATTCGGGGAGTTTACGACGCATTTCCCCTATCTTCGGATGACGAAGGATCCGTCCTAGGTCACGCGCGACAAGAGCGTTTCGACCACGCGGGCAAAGGCGGCGCGGTCGTCTTTGGAGATGCCGTCGAAAAGCCGTCCCAGATCGTCCGCGCGCGCCGCGTGGGCGGTCTTGGCGGCAGCCGCTGAATGTTCGTTGACCCGGATCACGACCTTGCGGCGGTCGGTCGGGTGCTTTTCACGGGCGAGAAGTCCCTCCGCTTCAAGGACATCCACGAGGCCGGTCGTGGCCTGCGGTGACATACTGAGTTCGGCCGCAAGCTCACGCATGGTCGCAGGCCCGCGTCGCGCCAGATACCCGAGCGCCTGAACGCGCGGGCCGCTGTCGCGGCCGGTGCCCTGGAGGCGTCGCAAGGCGGGCGCGAGGCGGTCGATCAACTCGGCCAGCTGTTTCGGGGAATGGGGTTTCGCCATTGCGTGACAGTGGACGCGGCACCGCGCCGGGGTCAAGCGCGCCATCGGGACTTTTCGTTTTCCCCCGCACCCTTTATCGCGAACCGATGGAAGCAGACTTCGTCATCGTGGGGGCAGGCAGCGCCGGGTGCGCCGTGGCCGCCCGGCTGTCCGAAGACGGTCGCCATTCGGTTCTGGTCATAGAATACGGCGGCAGCGACGTCGGTCCCCTGATCGCGATGCCCGGGGCCCTGAGCTATCCGATGAACATGGCGCGGTATGACTGGGGGCTGAAGACCGATCCGGAGCCGCATCTGGGCGGTCGCGTTCTGGTCTGTCCGCGTGGCAAGGTGATCGGCGGATCGTCCTCGATCAACGGCATGGTCTATGTGCGTGGGCATGCCCGCGACTTCGACCATTGGGCCGAATGCGGCGCGCGGGGCTGGGGGGCGGCAGACGTTTTGCCGTATTTCAGCCGAATGGAAAACTGGGAGCCGCGCGGCCAAGGCGGCGACCGGGATCGGCGCGGCGCCGGGGGGCCGTTGCATGTGACGCGCGGCACGTTGGAAAACCCGCTCAGCCGCGCCTTCATCGCCGCGGGGCAACAGGCGGGCTATCCCTTCACGGCAGATTATAACGGTCACCAGCAGGAAGGCTTCGGGCCCAAGGATCAGACGACCTTCCGGGGGCGGCGGTGGTCGGCGGCGGATGCCTATCTGAAACCGGCCCTGAAACGGTCGAATTGTTCGGTCGTGAGGGCGCTTGCCCGCCGTGTCGTGACCGAGGACGGTCGCGCCATCGGGGTCGAGGTGTCGCGCGGCGGCAAGCTGGAGGTCATCCGGGCGCGGCGGGACGTCGTCCTTGCCGCCTCGGCGATCAACACGCCCAAGATCCTGATGCTGTCGGGCATCGGCGCGGGCGCGCACCTTTCAGAGCATGGCATCGCCGTCGTCGCCGACAGGCCCGGCGTCGGCGCGAACCTTCAGGATCACCTAGAGCTCTACATCCAGATGTCCGCGAGGGTGCCGGTCAGCCTTGCCCGGTACTGGAACCTGCTCGGCAAAGCCTATGTCGGCGGCCGCTGGTTGCTCTCGCGAACGGGGCCGGGTGCGTCGAACCAGTTCGAGGCGACAGGCTTCATCCGATCCGCCGCAGGCGTCGAATATCCGGACCTTCAGTTTCATTTTCTCCCGATCGCGGTTCGGTACGACGGGCGGGTCGCCCCCGAGGGGCACGGATTTCAGGCCCATACCGGACCGATGCGGTCGAAATCGCGCGGGCGGATCAGGCTGCGGTCGCGCGATCCGGAGGCTGCGCCGTCGATCCTGTTCAACTACATGTCGGATCCCGACGACTGGCGCGATTTCCGCACGGCGATCCGCCTGACCCGAGAGCTTTTTGCGCAACCCGCGTTCGACCCCTATCGCGGGCACGAGTTGCTGCCGGGTGTGGACAAGCAATCCGACGATGACCTCGATGCGGTCATCCGCCAGCATGCCGAGTCGGCTTATCATCCCTGTGGCACGGCCCGCATGGGGGCGGCGGACGATCCTGGCGCCGTGGTCGACCCGCACGGACGGGTAATCGGCGTCGAGGGTCTGCGGGTCGCGGATAGTTCCATCTTTCCGCGCATCACCAACGGCAACCTGAACGCGCCGTCGATCATGGTCGGTGAAAAGATGTCGGATCACATTCTGGGCCGCGATCCCTTGCCGCCGTCGAATGCCGGGCATTGGATCCATCCCGACTGGAAGGGTGTCCAGCGGTGAGCGGCGCGCCGGTCTCGCCCTATCTCGTTCCCGGCTTCTATGACCGCGCGCTGGCCGAAGGTCGTCACCGCGATATCGTCGGTGGACGCTGGGACGAGACCGGGCGCGCACAGATGTCGGTGCTGCGGGCCGCCGGTTTGCGGCCGCACCACCGGTTGCTGGACGTGGGCGCAGGCTCTCTGCGGCTGGGCTGCCGGGCCGTGACCTGGCTCGACGAAGGCAACTACTGGGCCACGGATGCGTCCCGCGCGCTGATGATGCGGGGACGGAGCGAGGAGTTGGCCGATCCCGGCCGCCTACCGGTCGAGCACCTGATCGAGGATGCCGACTTTGTCTATCCGGGGGTGCCGGAGACGATCGACATGGCGCTGGCCTTCGCGGTGTTCACCCATCTGCCGCCCGACCGGCTGAGCCTGGCGCTGCGAAACGCAAAACGATCTTTCCCGGGTCTTTCGGCGTTCGTGCTCACGGTGTTCCTTGCGGCCGAGGACCAGGCAGCCGCAGCGGTCCGTCAGCCGGACGGCGTTGTCACCCACCCCGCGCGTCCCCCCTATCACCTGACGGTCATGGAAGCCGAGAACATCGTGGTCACGTCCGGTTTCCGCGCCGAGATCCTGCCGACGATCCTGCCGCGCGGACAGCGTCTGATCGTGGCGCGGCCTTGACGCCCGAAACGACAAGGGCCGCCCCGAAAGGAGCGGCCCAGTCTTCGATCCTGCGTGAGATCAGCCCTGACGGGCCTTGAACCGACGCTGGGTCTTGTTGATCACATAGACCCGGCCCTTGCGGCGCACGACGCGGCAGTCGCGGTGCCGGTTCTTCAGCGACCGGAGGGAATTGCGAACCTTCATGGCTGCTCTCCTTGTGCCTGCGGGGTGACGCCCCAAGTGAAACTCGTGCCCCCGTATCGAGGGCGGTGAACCTGTCCCATCCCGAAGGACAAGGGCAGGGTGGTGGGCGATACTGGGATCGAACCAGTGACCCCTTCGATGTCAACGAAGTGCTCTACCGCTGAGCTAATCACCCCTTCACACAAGAAATCCCGGCTGCCCGGACGGCCCCTGCGCGTTGGTGGGCGGTGGATAGTGCCTTTCACGACCCCGTGCAAGAGGGGTTTCGACAGTTTCGCGAACGCTCTATCTATGCTGTCAGGAGGCATGATCTCAATGCCAAGAAAGCCGTTTCGACTGCACCTGCCAAAGGTGACGACAGCACCTGTCGTCGTGGCCTCGCCGCATTCCGGGCGCGCCTACGACTGGGAATTTATGTCGCGGACGGTTCTGGACGCGGACCGGATTCGCTCGTCGGAGGATGCCTTCGTCGATCTGTTGCTCGACGGCGTCCCGGGACTCGGCGTCCCGCTTTTGACGGCGGAGATGCCGCGCGCCTTCATCGACCTCAATCGCGCGCCCTCGGAGCTTGACCCGGCGGTCGTCCATGATGTGCCGCGTGGCATCGCCAATCCGCGGATCACGTCCGGACTGGGCGTGATCCCGCGCGTCGTGGCTCAGGGACGGGCGATCTATCATGGCAAGATCACGAGGGCCGAGGCGCACGACCGCATCGAGACCGTCTGGCGGCCCTATCATCACCAGCTTGCCACCCTGCTGGCGAAAGCGGAGGCGCAGTTCGGGCGGGCTGTCCTGATCGACTGCCACTCGATGCCGCACGAGGCGATCGAAGGCACCGGTGGCAAGGCCGGAGCGCCCGAGATCGTGCTGGGCGACCGCTTCGGCTCATCCGCGGATGCGGTTCTGGTAGACGGGATCGAACAGATCTTCGCTGATCTCGGCTTTCGTGTGGCCCGAAACGCGCCTTTCGCCGGGGCCTACACGACCCAGCATTACGGCAAGCCGTCACAGGGGCGGCATGCCATCCAGATCGAGATCGATCGCGCGCTCTACATGGATGAGGCCGCCGTCCGTCCGAACGCCCGCTTCGAGGACACCCGCCTGCTGCTGACGGACGCCATGGCGCGCATTTGCGAGCTGACGCGCGGCACGCAACGGCTGGCCGCAGAGTAGACCGCGCCCCACGTCTTCATGCTACGGTCGGCGCGGGCGACCTCGCCCGGATCGTCAGGGAGGACGACATGCTTGATCTTGGAAACCGCGAGTCGATCTATCAACCGACGCAGGAAGGACTGATCTTTCCCGAACGCCCGACCTTCGACACCGTCGAGGCGGAGCGGCAGCACCTGAAGGAAAGACTGGTGGGGGCCTGCCGGGCGTTTGCGCAGCAGGGGTTCGACTACGGCTTCGCGGGACACCTTACGATCCGCGACCCGGAGCGGCCGGAGCTTTACTGGACCAACCCCATGTGCGTGCATTTCCGGCATGTGAAGGTGTCGAACCTGATTCTCGTCGACCACGACGGCAACGTGATCGAGGGCGACCATGCGGTGAACCGAGCGGGCTTTGTCTTGCACGCGGGCGTGCATGAGGCACATCCCGACATCCTGGCGATGTGTCATGCGCATACGGTCTACGGCGTCGCTTTCGCCGCGCTGAACCGTCCGATCCGTCGCGTGACACAGGACGCCTGCGCCTTCTTCGAGGATCACGTCCTCATTGGCGATCAGGCGGGCGCGGTGGCCGTCGAGAATCACGCCGGGTCGGACGTGGCGAAGGCGTTCAAGGGCGTGAAGGCCGCGATCCATCAGAACCACGGGTTGCTGACCGCCAGCCGCCACAGCATCGAAGCGGCGGCCTTCTGGTTCATCGCGCTGGAGCGGTGCTGCCAGCAGGAACTGGCGCTGCTTGCCGCCGGGGTGGAGCCGACCCTGATCCGCGAGGACCGGGCGCGGTATTCGCGCGAACACGTGGGCAGTGAATACATCGGCTGGCTGCACTTCCAGACGATCTGGGACGATCTGGTGCGCACGCAGCCCGACATGTTCGACTAGGCGAGCGGCATGAGGACCACCCGGCAAAACGCCGTGACGTCCACGCCGATCCGCCGAGCACGAAGCCTCGCCGGGCCTTCCGGCGATCTGTCTGTCCGCAGCGATTTTCTCGCTCGCCGACATGGCCTCGATCCGAGCGGTTGCGAAAAAGCAGGCGACGGCACGGCTACCTGAAAGCGCGGCCCTTGACGATGGCCTCCGAGCCGAACCGCGCCCGGATCGCGTCGGTCGCCTTTTCCGCCGCGGCCCGTTTGCCGGACTGCGGGTCAAGCAGATCGCCGCCCCGGTCTGCCATGGCGTCGGACACGAGGTCCGAGATGCCGACCCCGATCAGCCGCACCTGTCCCGTTCGCCCGACGGCATCGAACAGCGCGCGCCCCTCGCGGTAGATGCGGTCCGCCAGCTGCGTGGGATCAGGCAGGGCGTGCCTGCGCGTGATCGCCGAGAAGTCGGCGCGTTTGAGTTTCAGCGTGACGACGCGCCCCGCCAAGCCCTTGGCTTTCGCGCGGTCGCTGACCTGTTCTGCCAACCGCCACAGGTGCCCGTCGAGGATGTCGGGATCGTCGGTGTTCTCGTTGAAGGTGGTTTCCTTCGAGATCGATTTCACCGGGCGGTTGCGACTGACGGCGCGCCGGTCCTCGCCTCGGGCCAGGTGCCAGAGCCTGTCGCCCATCGAGCCGAACCTGCGTCCGAGGTCCGCGCGGTCCCAGCGGCGCAGATCGGCGATGGTGCTGATCCCCGCCTTGCGCAGCGACTCCTGACCGACGGCGCCGATACCGAAGATGATGCCCACGGGCTTGGTGGCCAGAAAGTCCAGGGTCTCTGCGCGCCCGATGACCGAAAAGCCCCGGGGTTTGTCGAGATCGCTGGCGATCTTGGCGAGGAACTTGTTGTGCGACAGGCCGATGGACCCGGTGATGCCGATCTCGGCCTGCATCCGGCGCGTCAGCCGGGCCAGCATGACCGCGGGTGGTGCACCGTGCAGGCGTTCTGTTCCGGTCAGGTCCAGAAACGCCTCGTCGAGCGACAGGGGCTCGATCGCGGGCGTCAACTCTTCCATGAGGGCGCGCACCTGTCTGGACACCTCGACGTAAAGCGACATGCGTCCCTTCAGGACCACGGCATCCGGGCAAAGCTCCAGGGCCTTGAACATCGGCATGGCCGACCGCACGCCCCGGATGCGGGCGACATAGCAGCAGGTGGACACGACGCCCCTGCGCCCGCCCCCGATGATGACGGGCTTTTCCGCAAGCTCCGGTCGGTCGCGCTTTTCGACGGAGGCATAGAAGGCGTCGCAATCCATGTGCGCGATGGACAGCGCATGCAGTTCCGGGTGCCGCGTGACGCGGGGGCTGCCGCATGCCGGGCAACGGCGCGCGTCGTCGAAGCTGTGCAGGCATTGGCGGCAAAGGGCGGGCATACGCCTGTCATAGCGGTCGGCACGGGCCGGGGAAACCGCCCGAAACTGGGTCCGCGACAGGCAAGGGGCCGCCGACGGCAAGGGCGTGCCGACGGCAACCGGGATTTCGGGCAAGGTGTGGCCCGTTCCGGGGCCGCCTGAACGATTCTGTGGATGGCCGCCCCTGTGCGTGGCTCACTGGCCGCAGTATCCCTTCAATCCGGAGATCTGCCATGACCGACCACAATCACACCCAAGGCGCCTATACCGAGAGCACCGGCAGCAGCGCAAAGCTCGTGTTCATCCTTCTGGGAGGCGTCGCCCTTGTCCTGTTGCTCCTGATGCTGTTCTCGGGGGGTGAGCAGGGCGTCGAAATCATTCCGGGCGCCGAAACCATCGAGCAGAACGGCACGGTGAACGTTCCTGTCCCGACAGAGGCGCCCGTCCAGGAATAACTCCGGCGTTGCCCCTTCGGTCCGGCGTCCCTAAATGACGTCGGACCGGATCGTTTTGGGGGGCAACATGGACATTCAGCAGGAGTTGCTATCCTGGGCCGGCAACAACGCGGTCCTGATCGCCTTCGCGATCTTCGTGATCGTCTGCATCCTGCTCGGCGTTCGTATCGTTCCGCAATCCGAGAAATATGTCGTCGAGAGGTTCGGCCGACTGCGCGCGGTCCTTGGACCCGGGATCAACCTGATCGTGCCGTTTCTCGACAAGGTCGCGCACAAGATTTCCATCCTCGAGCGGCAGTTGCCGAACGCCAGCCAGGACGCGATCACCCGGGACAACGTGCTGGTGAAGATCGAGACCTCGGTTTTCTACCGTATCCTGAACCCTGAAAAGACAGTTTATCGCATCCGCGACGTCGATGCCGCGATCTCGACCACGGTGGCCGGGATCGTGCGGGCAGAGGTGGGCATCATGGAACTCGACGAAGTGCAGTCGAACCGCTCTGAGGTCATCGCCAAGATCAAGTCGCATGTGGCCGAAGCCGTTGACGACTGGGGCATAGAGGTGACGCGGGCCGAAATCCTCGATGTCGATCTGGATGCCCAGACACGCGAGGCGATGATGCAGCAGTTGAACGCCGAACGGGCCCGGCGCGCACAGGTGACCGAGGCGGAGGGCCGCAAGCGTGCGGTTGAACTGGCTGCGGACGCCGAACTCTACGCCGCCGAGCAGACCGCCAAGGCGCGCCGGATCGCCGCCGACGCGGAGGCCTATGCGACGGGTGTGGTGGCGAAGGCCATCGCCGACAATGGCCTCGAGGCGGCACAATATCAGGTCGCCCTCAAACAGGTCGAGGCGCTGGCGACGCTCGGCAAAGGCGGCGGATCGCAGACCGTGATCGTCCCGGCCTCCGCGCTCGATGCCTTTGGTGAGGCCTTCAAGATGTTGCGGGGGCGCGGTTGATGATCTGGGCGACGTGGTGGGTCTGGATGCTGACCGGCCTCGTGCTGATGGTGCTCGAGATGATCGTGCCGGGCTTCATCCTTCTGGGCTTCGGCATCGGTGCCGGCCTTGTCGGACTGGGCCTTCTGACCGGACTTCTGGGCGGAATGACGGCGCTGGCCGGCAGCTATGCCTTCGCCCTGCTGATGATCCTGTTCGCCGTCCTGTCGTTGCTGGCGTGGCTTGGGCTTCGCGCGGTTTTCGGCCCGCCGGGGGCGCGTCCGACGACATTCGACAAGGACATCAACGACTGATCCCGGGGTGTGCGGCCGGTTACCGGTTCGGTCTGCCAGCCTGCGGCGACGCCAATTCCCACAGGATTTTCGCCGCCGCCTCGCGCGGATCGGGCGATTGCCAGATCGGGCGGCCGACCACGACATGATCCGCGCCGGCGGCAATCGCTTCGGCTGGCGTGGCGACACGCTTCTGGTCACCCGGGGCCGCGCCTGCCGGTCGCACGCCTGGCGTCACGATAAGCTTTCCCTTCGCCTCCGGCAGGGCCCGGATCAGGGCGGCCTCGTGCGGCGAGGCGATGACGCCGTCGGCCCCGGCTTCCAGCGCGCGGGCCGCACGGATCATGACCAGGTCGGGGATGTCGCCGGGCAGGATCAGACCCTCGTCCAGATCGGCGCGGTCGAGGGACGTCAGGATCGTGACCGCGAGGATCTTCATCTCTCCCTTCGCCTGAGACGCCGCACGGACCACATGGGGGTCGCCGTGAACCGTCAGGAAATCCAGATCGAACCGCGCGAGGCCACGCACCGCCGCCTCGACCGTGGCCCCGATATCGAACAGTTTCATGTCGAGGAAGATGCGTTTCCCGAAGTCGGACTTCAGCTCGTTCGCAAGCGCCAGCCCGCCCCCGGTCAGCATGCCCAGTCCGATCTTGTAGAACGACACGCTGTCGCCCAGCCGTTCCGCGAATTCCAGCCCGGAAAGGGCATCCGGCAGGTCAAGGGCCACGATAAGGCGATCGTCGGGCATCGGCACGGTCTCCGGCAAGGCTGGTGTCGGGCCGGGTTAGGCCGGGCGACGCGCGCTGTCTAGGCCGTCAATGCCCCCCGCAACCGCCGCATTGCCCCGCTGTAAGGCGATGACAGGTCGGCCGGCGTGGAGACGGGGTGCTCCGTCAAAACACCGTCAGGCTCGCGGCAGATCGCGATCCCGGTGAAGGCTCCGACGACGGGATCGTGCTGACCCTTCTCCACGTAAATTACAGTCCGAGCGGTCATGGCCCATCCCTTTGGCGCGATGTCGCAAGGCGCAACGGTCTGGCTTCATGTCAGATCTTCTCGATCTGTCCCATCGCACAGACGATGTCCCATTCCGCCGTGGTGACCGGTTGCACGGACAGGCGGCTGTTGCGCACCAGAACCATCTCGGACAGGTCGTCGCGCGCCTTGATCGCGGCCAGCGTGACCGGCGACTTCAGCGCGGCCAACGCGCGAATGTCCACGCAGTCCCAACGCGCGTCCCCGGTCGTCGAGTCGGGGTGGGAGGTGGCGCAGACCTCCACGATGCCGACGACGGCTTTCTCATCCTGGCTGTGGTAGAAAAAGCCCCGGTCGCCAAGGGCCATGTCCCGCATGAAATTGCGCGCCTGATAGTTGCGCACACCGTCCCATTCCTCGCCCGCCACGCCCTTCGCGACCTGGTCCGCCCAGGACCAGACCCCCGGCTCCGACTTGAAGAGCCAGTAGTTCACGCGTTCACGACCCGGTTCCATGCTTCGATCCGGACGGCTTCGAACAATCCGGCAACCGCATAGGGATCGGCTGCGGCGAAAGCTTCGACATGGGCGCGGTCGTCGGTGTCGAAGATGATCAGCGAGCCGGACATTTCCCCGCCTGCATTCACGAACGGGCCTGCCTGAACGACGCAGGCATCGGCCTTGAGATGCGCAAGATGGGCTTCCCGGTTGGCCTTCCGGACGTCGAGGTGTCCGGGTTTGTCGGTGCAGATCAGGGCGTGCATCATGTCTTTTACTCCGTCGTCAGGTCGCGTGTCAGAAGGTCGGTCATCGCATCCTTCACCGTCAGGCGACCCGCGACAAGGCCTGCCACCACCTGCGTCACGGGCAGGTCGATCTTTCGGTCCGTGGCCAGCCGCAATGCGGCGTCCGCGGTCGCCACGCCTTCGGTGATTGCGTCGGGCCGCGGATCGCCCCGGCCGATGGCCATTCCAAGCGCGAAGTTCCGCGATGTGGGCGAGGCGCAGGTCAGCGCCAGATCGCCAAGGCCCGACAGCCCCATCAACGTCTCGCGCCGCGCGCCCATCGCTGTCGCGAGGCGCATGATCTCGGCCATGCCGCGCGTCATCAGGGCGGCCCGCGCCGAGTCGCCCAGACCCGCGCCGACGACGGCGCCGCACGCGATGGCGATGACGTTCTTGAGCGCGCCTCCGATCTCCACGCCGACGGTATCGGTCGTCCGATAAAGGCGCAGGGTCGGGGTCGAGAGGTGCCGTTGAAGGTGAACCCCGACCGTCTCGTCGGCGCAGCCGAGGGACAGCGCCGTTGGCAGGCCGCGCGCGATATCGGCGGCAAAGCTCGGACCAGACAGGATCGCGCCGACGGCAGTCGGGAAGGCCCTTGCGATCAGGTCCGTCGGGCCCCGCAGCGTCGCAAGGTCGATCCCCTTGCAGGCGGCAACCACATGCTGCGGGCGCAGCATCGCCAGATCGGGCAGGACCGCGCCCAAAGCCTGCATCGGAACCGCAAGCAAAAGGATATCCGCATC